>JASLIW010000031.1 GCA_030152865.1 Bacteroides sp. | reverse complement strand
ATTGTTTTGACTGCACATTCGTTTCTATCTGATTATTAGATTATGTCCTTAGCAATTAGACGAAAAAAAGGTTTTTGAAGTTTTGAAGTTCAAAATATAAACCGTACTTTTGCAGACCGATTATTATCTCGATTACAGAGTAAAATATCTAAGTTCAGCTGGTTAACTCTCTTTGTCCGAGGAGAGCTATCTAGTAATGAGCTATTTAGTAGTAACAAATTAAAAATATTTTAAGAGTGGATACTTTAAGTTACAAGACCATTTCTGCAAACAAAGAAACAGTTACCAAAGAATGGGTAATTGTAGACGCTACTGACCAAATTTTGGGGCGTTTAGGTTCTAAGGTTGCTAAATTATTAAGAGGTAAGCACAAAGTTAATTTCACACCTCATGTTGACTGTGGAGACAATGTAATCATTATCAATATTGATAAGGTTAAAATGTCTGGCGCTAAATGGGAAGATAGAGTTTATTTGAAATACTCAGGTTACCCAGGTGGTCAAACAAAATTTTCTCCTGCTGATTTGAAATCAAAAGTAAACGGAGATGAGAGATTAATTAGAAAAGTAGTTAAGGGTATGCTACCTAAGAACAAATTAGGAGCTAAGATGATGACTAATCTTTATGTATACGTTGGTAGCGAACATAAACATGAGGCTCAAAACCCTAAATTAATTGATTTAAACGCACTTAAATAATAGAGATGGAAGTAGTAAACGCATTAGGAAGACGTAAACGAGCTATCGCTCGAATTTTCGTAAGCGAAGGTACTGGGAAAATTACTATCAACAAGAAAGACTTGAATGATTATTTTCCATCAGGTATTCTTCAATATGTAGTAAAACAACCATTAGAAACCATTGGTGTTTCTGATAAATACGATATCAAGGTTAACTTAAATGGTGGTGGTTTCACTGGTCAATCTCAAGCTCTACGTTTAGCTATTGCTCGTGCATTAGTTAAAATTAATCCAGAAGACAAAGCAGTTCTTCGTAAGGATGGCTTCATGACTCGTGATCCTCGTTCAGTTGAACGTAAGAAACCAGGTCAACCAGGAGCTCGTAGAAAATTCCAGTTCAGTAAACGTTAATATATTTACTGGGGAATTTCTCTGGGAGTTATTACGTTTAGTATCTAAACTTCTGGGACTCTATAGCGATTATAGGCTACCTAGAAAGTTGGTTATAAAACAAAAAAGAAAGTAAACGAATTAATAAGAAAAAAATGTCAAGAACAAATTTCGAAGAATTATTAGAAGCAGGTTCACACTTCGGACACTTAAGAAGAAAGTGGAATCCAGCTATGGCTCCTTATATCTTTATGGAGCGCAACGGTATTCATATTATCGACCTTCATAAAACAGTAGTTAAGATTGACGAAGCTTGTGAAGCTTTGAAAGAACTAGCTAGATCGGGTAGAAGAGTCCTATTTGTTGCTACTAAAAAACAGGCAAAAGAAGTTGTTGCTGAAAAAGCATCAGCTGTAGGTATGCCTTATGTAATCGAGCGTTGGCCAGGAGGTATGTTGACTAACTTCCCAACTATTCGTAAAGCCGTTAAAAAAATGTCAACCATCGACCGTTTGACTAAAGATGGTACTTATGACAACCTTTCAAAGAGAGAAATTCTTCAAATTACACGTCAACGTGCAAAACTAGAAAAGAACTTAGGTTCTATTGCTGATCTTACTCGCTTACCATCTGCTTTATTTGTAGTAGATGTAATGAAAGAAGATATTGCTATACGTGAAGCTAAGCGTTTGGGCATACCTGTATTTGCTATCGTAGATACAAACTCAAACCCAAAAGATATCGACTATGTTATCCCAGCAAACGATGATGCTACAAAATCTATTGAGCTAATCGTATCAAAATGCTGCGAAGCTATCAAAGAAGGTCTTGAAGAGAGAAAGGCTGAAAAAGTTGATATGGAAGCTGCTGGCGAAGCTGCTAAAAGCAAGAAGAAAGCAAAAGCTGCAAAAGCTCGTTTAGATAAAGCAGATCAAGAAGCACTTAATGCAAGTAAAGCTGCTGCTTATCTTAAGGACGACGAAGAAGAAGCTTAATTATATTTCAAAGTGCCAGTAGACTTCAGCACATACTTTTAACGAAATAAGAGTATGTATTTATGGGGCTATTGGCACTTTGCGTGTTTTAGACAAATTTATTTATTCATACAAAATATACAAGAACTATGGCTGTTACAATGGCAGATATATCGCATCTTCGTAAGATGACAGGTGCGGGAATGATGGATTGCAAAAATGCACTAACAGAAGCAAATGGTGATTTTGACAAAGCTATGGAGATCATCCGTAAAAAAGGTCAAGCAGTTGCTGCTAAACGTTCTGATCGTGATGCATCAGAAGGTTGTGTACTTGCTAAAACTACAGGTAAATATGCGGCTATCCTAGCCCTAAAATGTGAAACTGACTTCGTGGCTAAGAATGATGACTTCATTAAGCTAACAGCAGATATTTTAGATCTAGCTATGGCTGAAAAACCAGCTGATTTAGATGCACTTTTACAGCTTCCTTTTGGTGATTCAACAGTAGCTCAAGCGGTGACTGATCGCAGTGGTATTACTGGAGAAAAAATGGAGTTAGATGGTTATGGTTTTGTTGAAGGAGAGAAAGCATCGTTCTACATACACCAAGGCAACAAGCTTGCAACAATCGTTTCTTTCAACCAAGACACTACTGATGAAGTAGCTCATGAGGTAGCTATGCAAATTGCTGCTATGAGTCCTATTGCTGTTAATGCAGACGGTGTTCCAGCTGATGTACTAGCGCGTGAAAAAGAGATTGCTGCTGATAAAGCACGTCAAGAAGGTAAGCCAGAAAATCTTATTGAGCGTATTGCTGCTGGTCGCATAGGTAAATTCTACAAAGAAGTATGTCTTCTAGAACAAGAATACGTAAAAGATCCAAGTATGACTGTAGGTCAATTCCTTGATAAGTCAAGCAAAGGTCTTACTGTTACTGCTTTCAAGCGCGTAACACTAAACGAAGACTAAGAAATATATATTATATAGCAATTCAAAGGCGAAGAGATAGCTCTTCGCCTTTGATCATTTTTAGCCTTTAGGTTTTGTCTGGCTATAGCCCAGCTCTTTCAATAAGGAAACGATTCGTTCCTTGAAATCTCCTTGGATAATAATTTCACTGTTTTTGGCAGAACCTCCAACTCCACATTTACTCTTAAGCGTTTTTCCCAGCTCTTTTAGGTCGTCATCACTGCCTACAAAACCAGTGATGAGGGTTACGACCTTCCCTCCTCTATTTTTACGATCAAGTTGTACGCGTAGCTTTTGTTGCTGAGCAGGAAGTGTTTCTAAGTCCTCTTCATCGCTAGCTTCGTAGTTAAAATCGGGGTTTGTAGAATAAACCACATTGACTCTATCTTTCCAGTTTTTCTTACTCATAGCATGAAATTTTAATAGCTCAAATTTATCCTTTTGGTACTTATATATCAATAAAAGCAGTAAAAGATTGTCAAGCTTTAGATTTATCTCTACTCATTCTAAATATTTTAGTGTATTTTTGTATATTCTAATAAATAAGAAGAATATGAGCAATCAGATACCCAATAAAGATAAAATAAAAGTACCAGAGCCGACTTTGCGAAGACTACCCTGGTACCTATCCAATGTGAGGTTGATGAAAAAACGGGGTGAGAAGTATGTTTCGTCGACACAGCTGTCTAAAGAAACAAGCATAGATTCTTCCCAAATAGCCAAAGATCTTTCTTATGTGAACATATCAGGCAAGACACGTGTCGGCTATGAGGTAGATGCCCTGATTCTTGTTTTAGAAGACTTCTTAGGTTTTACAAGAATACATAAGGCCTTTTTATTTGGTGTAGGTAGTTTGGGAGGTGCATTAATACGTGACTCAGGGCTTTCTCATTTTGGTCTTGAAATTGTAGGGGGCTTTGATGTTAATCCCAAGCTTGTCGGAAAGAAGATTAATCACATACCTATTTACCACTCTGATGATTTATTGCTTAAAATGAAGGACTCAGAAGTAAGTATAGGAATACTGACTGTACCTATTGAGATAGCACAAGATATGACCGATTATATGATAGCATGTGGTATTGAGGCTATTTGGAATTTTACGCCTTTCCGTATTAAAGTACCCGAGCATATTGTCGTGCAGAATACATCTCTTTATGCACACTTAGCTGTAATGTTTAATCGTTTAAACTTTAATAAATAGTTCTCATGAAGATAATCTGTGTAGGACAAAACTATAAGAATGATGCGGGTGTTCAGCTTCAAGAGCCTACTCTATCCTTAAAGCCAGATTCTGCTTTGTTGAAAGGAGGAAAACCTTTTTTTATACCTGACTTTGCTTCTGATTTTGGTTTTGGTGTAGAATTGGTTTTTCACGTTTGCCGTTTGGGTAAGAATATCTCTGAGCGCTTTGCACATCGCTACTATGATCAAGTCAGTTTAGGGCTTGACCTAGTCTCACAAGACTTATTGAGTAAGGCTAAGAGTGAGGGGCTGGCCTGGGATTTAGCAAAAGGATTTGATGGCTCTGCGGTATTGGGTGATTTTATTTCTGTAGCAGATCTCAATTTGGATGCACTTCGTTTTAGAGTGGCTGTTAATCAGACTACTGTACAGCGAGGGAATAGCTCTGATATGAGTTGGTCTATTGATCAAATCATAGCTTATATCAGTCAATACTACACTTTGAAAATAGGTGACTTAATCTATACAGGTGCTCCTGAGGGGTTAAGCCAGCTAGCTATAGGGCAGCAAGTAGAGGGATATATTGAGGACAAACAAGTATTAAATATTGATATACGCTGATGATATGAAGATTCGAGTAGGTTTTGGTTACGATGTGCATCAGTTTGAACAGGGTAGGCCTTTGTACTTAGGTGGTATTCGCTTAGATTACGATAAAGGATTGAAAGGGCACTCTGATGCAGATGTATTAGTACATGTGCTATGTGATGCTTTGCTTGGAGCAGCAAATCTGAGAGATATAGGTTTTCAATTTCCAGATACTTCAGGAGCATACAAAGACATAGATAGTAAAATTCTCTTGGCTAAAACTGTGGCTTTATTGAAAGAAAAAGGATATTCAATTGGAAACATTGATGCCACAATTTGTGCAGAGCAACCCAAGATCAATCCTTATATTCCCCAGATGAAGCAAGTACTTGCTGAGGTGATGGGCATAGACGAGGAGGATTTATCCATAAAAGCAACTACGACAGAGCGTTTGGGCTTTGTGGGCCGAGAAGAAGGTATGGCTGCCTATGCGACGGTGTTGATCATTAAGGAATAGCCAAATCTTAAATAAAAGCTTGAAGAGTCTAAGTTTCTACTTATGACTCTTTTATTTTATCAGGTAGTTTTTATCAACTAAATCTCTTACATTTGTGTATATAGAGTGGGACTAAATTATGGAAGATAAAGAGAAACGTGTATTAGTAGGATTGAGTGGTGGGATAGATAGTTCTGCTGTTTGTTTGATGCTCTTAGAGCAAGGGTATACGCCAGTAGGTGTAACCATGCAAGTATGGGGCCAAGCTCCAGCTGAGGCTGCTGACTTAGCCACTAAGCTAGGCATTGAGCATCACATAGCAGATGAACGAGAAGAGTTTAAAGCTAGTATTGTTCGGAATTTTATAGATGAATACAGACTAGGGAGAACCCCCAATCCTTGCGTGATGTGTAATCCTCTTTTTAAGTTTCGTATTTTAAAAGAGTATGCCGATCAGCTGAACTGTGCCTGGATAGCTACAGGGCACTACTCTCTAATAGATAAGCGTGCAGATAAATATTACTTAGTTGCAGGCAGGGATGAAAAAAAAGATCAATCCTATTTTCTATGGCGATTAGGTCAGGATATTCTTTCTCGCTGTATGTTCCCATTGGGCAAGTACATTAAACCTGAGGTGCGAGAATACCTCAAGCAACAAGGGTTTACCCACAAAGCTGAGGGGGGTGAGAGTATGGAGGTCTGTTTTATAAAAGGTGATTACCGAGATTTTCTAAAAGAGCATGACCCTGAGCTCGACAGAGAGATAGGAAGTGGGTGGTATGTTGATAAAACGGGTAAGAAGCTAGGTGAACATAAAGGCTATCCTTACTATACTATAGGGCAGCGTAAGGGTTTAAATATTGCTTTAGGCAAGCCTGCTTATGTCTTGAAGATAAATGCAGATAAGAACACGGTTATGCTGGGAGAAGCTACGGATTTGGAGGCTACTTATATGTTACTTGAAAAAGATGAGTTGGTCGATAAGTTTGAAGTCTTTTCTTGTCAGAACTTGACAGTCAGAGTCAGATATAGAAGTAAGCCTATTCCTTGTCAAGTGCTTCGCCTAGAAGACGAGCGTCTTCTGGTACGATTTCAGACTCATGCATCTGCTATTACTCCGGGGCAGTCTGCTGTGTTTTATGAGGGCAAACGTGTGTTAGGTGGAGCTTACATTGCTTCACAAAAGGGACTAAATTGGATTGTAGAACAGAATAAAGATAAATTTCTAAATGCGTAAATTACTGTTGTTTATTGCTGGCTTACTCTACTTTGTAGGGGGAGTTTATGCACAGCTAGATACCTTAAAATATCGAATTTCATTAACTGATAAGTTCGCGAGTTCGTATCGTGTAGATCGACCTGAAGAGTTTTTATCTCAAAAGGCCATAGCCAGGAGAGAGAAACAAGGACTAGTTATTGATGAGACAGACTTACCTGTTTGTCAGTCCTATCTGGATCAAATTCAGAGTCAAGGTGTACATATCGTTACAAAGGGTAAGTGGGATAACTTTGTTACTGTTTCCTTAAATGACACTACAGTTCTGGAAGCTATTCAGGAGCTCCCTTTTGTGCGTAGTATAGAGCTTGTCTGGAAAGCTTCGGAAGCGGACAAGAATCCTAAAAAAGTGCAAAGAGACTCTTTGGTCAATCAGATGCAGTGGTCGGATGATTATTATGGAGTAGGTTTGGAGCAAATTCAACTATCTCATGCCGATAAGTTGCATGAGTTAGGCTATAAAGGAGAGGGTATGTGTATCGCTGTGATAGATGCAGGCTTTCATAATGCTGATGTAATAGAGGGGATGGATAATATCTCTATTGTAGGTACGCGTGATTTTGTGAATCCCGGCAGTGATATCTTTGCAGAAAACAGTCATGGTATGTCTGTTCTTTCTTGTATAGCTATGAACAAACCTCATTACATGGTAGGAACTGCACCTCGTGCGTCTTTCTGGCTGTTGCGTTCAGAAGATGATAATTCGGAGCACTTGGTGGAACAGGATTACTGGGCTGCTGCTGTCGAGTTTGCAGATAGTGTAGGTGTCGATGTTATTAGCACTTCACTGGGTTACCATGAGTTTGATGATGTAACCAAAAACTATAGGTATAGAGACTTAGATGGTGAAACTGCCTTGATGTCTCGGCAAGCTTCCAAAATAGCTGATAAGGGTATGTTATTGGTTTGTAGCGCTGGGAACTCAGGTAGGGATTCTTGGAAGAAGACAACAACTCCTGGAGATGCTAAAAATATTATAACCGTTGGTGCTGTCGATAAGCAAGGGGTACTGGCTCCCTTCTCTTCGATAGGCAATACAGCAGATCAACGCATTAAGCCCGATGTAGTGGGGGTAGGATTAGGTGCTGATGTGATGGGGACCGATGGGTGTTTGAGAAAAGCTAATGGTACTTCGTTTTCTACTCCAATTGTGGCGGGTATGCTTACTTGTCTGTGGCAAGCATGTCCCGAGTTGACGGCTTTAGACTTAGTTGATCTAGTCCGTTCAGTGGGTGATCGCGCAGATTTTCCTGATAATATCTATGGTTACGGGATACCCAATATTTGGGAGGCTTATAAAAAAGCAAAGAGTAAATGAGTAATACAGCATTATCACTGCTAGATTTAAATGCGTTGGTACGCCAAGGCATTGAAGCCTGTTTGCCTGATTCCTATTGGGTGCAAGCAGAGTTGAGTGATGTGCGTTCCAATGCATCCGGACATTGCTATCTTGAATTTATTCAAAAAGATGAGCATTCTGGTGCTATGCTAGCTAAGGCAAGAGGAATAATTTGGAGCTCTATGTTTAATCTCTTAAAGCCCTACTTTGAAGAGAGTACCGGTGAGACTTTTCGTTCTGGCTTAAAGGTTTTGGTTGAGGTCAATGTAAGCTTTCATGAGTTGTACGGCTACAGCTTGACTGTACAAAATATAGATCCTACTTATACGTTAGGAGATATGGTAAAGCGAAAAGCTGAGATTATAAAGCAGCTAGAAAAGGAGGGCGTTCTGACACTTAACAAAGAGCTGGAATTACCTCTATTAACTCAGCGCATAGCTGTAATATCTTCTGCTACAGCAGCTGGCTATGAGGATTTTTGCGAACAACTTCTTAACAACAGCTGGGGTATTCCTTTCTATGCTGAGCTTTTTCCTGCTTTGATGCAGGGAGAGCAGGTGGAGCCTACGGTTTTGGCTGCTTTAGATCAAATCCTTGATCGGGAAGATGAGTTTGATGTGGTTGTTATTATCCGTGGGGGTGGGGCTAGCTCAGATTTAAGTGGTTTTGATACTTATCTTTTAGCTGCGGCTTGTGCACAATTCCCCATGCCTATTATAACAGGTATAGGGCATGAACGTGATGATACCGTTTTAGATGTAGTGGCACATACTCGTGTGAAGACTCCAACAGCGGCAGCAGAGTTTTTGGTGGGCAGGATGGTCGATTTAATAGCTAGCCTAGATAATCTGAAGAATCGCCTACAACAAGCCGTTCAAACGAGCTTAAAAAGAGAAAGTGATTATTTGATGCAGCTTCAAAAACAGATTCCTCAGTTGGCTTTATTTGCCTTAAATAGTGAGGACTATAAGTTAAAGTCTCTGCAAAGGCAATTAATTTCAGCAACAAATCACTACCTTAAAGAGCAGACTCATCGCTTAAACACCTTATCTTTAGAGCTCAAAGGAGTTTCGCCCTTTGAAGTGATGAAAAAGGGGTATGCTTTGGTCTTCCAACAAGGCCGAGCTATTAGTTCTGTGAAGGATGTAAAGCTAGATTCCTCTTTGACGATTATGCTTAAAGATGGAAGTTTATCTACAGTGATACAAAAGAAAGATACAAATGACTAAGAAGAATACAGCACCAAAAAAATATGCTACAGCGATACAGCGCTTAGAAGAAATTGTAAAACAGATAGAAGAGCAAGATTTGGATATGGACTCTTTGACCAATCAAGTAAAGGAGGCCAATGAGTTAATTCGCTTTTGTTCAGAAACACTGAATTCTGTGAATCAAGAGGTTGAAAAACTACTGGATGAGCATAAGGAAGAGTTTCAATAATCCAAATAAATAGAAGTCAATAAAAAATTAAGAATATGAATTCAATAGATTGGTCAAAATTAGGTTTTGGTTACATCAAAACTGATTATAATGTAAGAGTAAACTACCGAGATGGAAAATGGGGTAAGTTAGAGGTGAGTAGTGATGAGTATTTAAATATTCATATGGCTGCTACTTGTTTGCATTATGGTCAAGAGGCTTTTGAAGGCATGAAAGCTTTCAGAGGTAAAGACGGGAAAGTACGTATTTTCAGAATAGAAGATAATGCCAAAAGAATGCAGAGTTCTTGTGAGGGAATATGCATGCAAAAGCTTCCTGTAGAGCGTTTTGTAGAGGCAGTGAAAAAAGCAGTAGAACTTAATGAGCGCTTTGTACCTCCCTATGAGAGTGGTGCTGCTTTGTATATTCGTCCTATATTGATAGGTACTGCGCCACAAATAGGGGTTTATCCCGGAGATGAGTTTATGTTTGTAGTGATGGTTACACCGGTAGGTCCTTATTTCAAAGAAGGATTCAAGCCTAGTCCATATGCTATTTTACGTCAGTATGATCGTGTTGCTCCACAGGGTACGGGTCGTATTAAAGTAGGTGGAAACTATGCATCTGGAATGCGTGCTGGTCAACATGCTGCTTCTCTTGGTTATTCTGCCGTTCTATTTCTCGATCCAAAAGAGAAGAAGTATTTGGATGAGTGTGGCCCAGCCAACTTTTTTGGTATCCGTGGTACCTCATACATTACGCCTAAATCTGAGTCTATTCTACCCTCTATAACTAATGATAGCCTGATGATTCTGGCTAAGGAGATAGGCCTAACTGTGGAGAGACGCCCTGTACCCGTTGAAGAGCTCGCTACCTTTGATGAGGCTGGAGCTTGTGGAACAGCAGCTGTTATTAGTCCTGTAGAGCGTATTGACGATTTGGATGAAGATAAGTCTTATGTTATAGCTAAAGATGGACAAGCAGGAAAATATAGCACGCAGCTATACAATAAGCTTAGAGCAATACAATATGGTGATGAGCCAGATAAATATGGCTGGATTACACAGATTGATTAATTAACATTTACTTTATTAAACTGAACTATATACATGAGTAAAGGTAAACTAGAGAAGTTTGCTGATATGGCATCTTATCCGCATGTGTTTGAGTATCCTTATCACATTGCTCAAAAACAACCCTTCGAGCTGAAGGGCAATTGGAATCGTAATTTTTTTAAGAATGACAATCCAATTGTGTTGGAATTGGGCTGCGGACGTGGTGAATACACCATAGGTTTAGGAGAGATGTTTCCAGATAAAAACTTTATAGGTGTGGATATTAAGGGTGCAAGAATGTGGTCAGGAGCTACAGACGCCTTAAATAAAGGGATGAAAAATGTAGCTTTTTTACGAACTAATATTGAGATTATAGCTAATTTCTTTGCCGAAAATGAGGTAAGTGAGATTTGGCTCACCTTCTCTGATCCCCAGATGAAAAAGGTGAAGAAGCGTTTGACCTCTACCTTTTTTATGGAGAGATATCGTCACTTCTTGGTAGATCATGGAGTAATTCATGTTAAAACAGATAGCAACTTCATGTTCACTTATACCAATTATATGATTGAGGAGAATAAGCTACCTGTACTGTATGCGACAGATGATTTGTATCACTCGGATTTAGTAGATGATATTCTAGGTATTCAAACCTACTACGAACAACAGTGGTTAGCCAGGGGTTTAACTATTAAGTATATCAAATTTCAGCTTCCTCAAGAAGGAGATTTAGTAGAACCAGATGTGGAAATTGAATTAGATTCCTATCGAAGTTATAATAGAAGTAAGCGAAGTGGCTTACAAACCAGTAAATAATTAAAAGTATGACATTATATCCTAAATTGATTTTAGATGCACTGAAGACTGTGCGCTATCCAGGTAATGGAAAAAACTTGGTAGAGGCGGATATGGTCGATGACAATATTCGAATAGAAGGGAATAAAGTATCCTTCTCTATTCTATTTGAAAAGCCTACCGATCCGTTTATTAAGTCTGTTATTAAGTCAGCAGAAACTGCTATTCTTACCTATGTGGGTAAGGAGGTAGATATCGTGGGTAATATTTCGGTAAGTACCAAACAAGCAGTACGTCCAGAAGTAGGTAAATTACTGCCTCAAGTAAAAAATATTATTGGTGTTTCTTCTGGTAAGGGGGGAGTAGGAAAGTCTACAGTAGCCTCCAACCTAGCCGTGTCTTTGGCCAAGCTGGGCTATAAAGTGGGTTTATTAGATGCTGATATCTTTGGTCCATCTATGCCTAAGATGTTTGAAGTAGAAGATGCTCGGCCTATTTTAGTTGAGGTAGAAGGTAGAGAGCTCATAGCACCTATTTCTAAATATGGAGTAAAACTACTTTCTATAGGTTTCTTTGTCGATCCCGACCAAGCTACTTTGTGGAGAGGTGGTATGGCGAGTAATGCCCTTAAACAGTTGATTGGTGACGCGGATTGGGGTGATTTAGACTATCTATTGATAGACTTGCCTCCTGGCACAAGTGATATTCACTTGACCATTGTACAGACTTTGGCTCTAACAGGTGTAGTGGTTGTAAGTACGCCTCAAGATGTGGCCCTAGCTGATGCCCGCAAAGGTATTAACATGTTTACCAATGATAAGGTAGGGGTACCTATCCTTGGGCTTATAGAAAATATGTCTTGGTTTACACCTGCTGAGCTTCCAGAGAATAAATATTATATTTTTGGTAAAGACGGAGCTAAGAAACTAGCAGATGAGATGGGAGTAGCCCTCTTGGGACAGATTCCTATCGTTCAGAGTATTCGTGAAGGAGGAGATGAGGGTAAGCCTGTCGCTCTGAATGAAGAATCAATTACTGGTGCAGCATTTAAGGCTGTGGCAGAGCAAGTAGTGGTGCAGGTAGATAAACGGAATGAAAGTCAAGATCCTACCCAAATCGTTGAGATTACTACGCGTTAACTAAGTGAGACTTAACATATGAATATAAAAATAGGGAGAACTAGTTCTCCCTATTTTTATGCTTTATTTCTTTTCAATCTGAGCTCTTTATATTCCTCAATGATGTGTTTACGTGAAAGTATGATTTGATATCGATACACAAAGAATGTCGTAAAGAAGTAAAACCCAGTTTGTAGCCATAGGGCTTTGTATTCAAATGAAACTTCGTGTAGTGATGCACCCATACTATTTAATCGCACATAACCATTGATCCCAAAGGTAGAGGGGAAAAGATACGATACATACCTCCAAAATTCAGGAACTGCAGCCCCAGGCCAAGAGATACCTGATATAAATAGTAGTGGCACTGAGGTAAAGACAAAAACCAATAAGCTGGTTTCTCTATTTCTGATGGCCACAGAGGCTGTCATGGCAAAAAAGATGCAAGCTGCTAGGTAAGGTATAATGAATAGAATTAAGTTCATGGCATGCCCTACTTGTGGAAGAGTGAAAAACTTAGGTACTACACAAACCACATACAGAGCCAATAAGATATAGACCATAAAATAGCTGAGTCCTTTGCCTAAGATGATGCGTAAAGTTCCGTTGTAGTGCTTATTTATAGGTATTAAATCCTTAAATCGATTACTCTCTCTTGCTGTTCCATTAGAGGTGCCTATCCCCAGAAGTAAAGTTTGCTGAATAATAAGTATCAATACAGCAGGGATAAGGAAGGCTGCAAAACCATTAGCTGGGTTGTAGAGAGCTACATCTTCATACTCGATCGGGTATGCTGTGATCTCATCTTCTCTATCTGTTGTGTTTTGAGCTAATTTTATTTTGATGTTTTTATTGAGGTCTAGAGAGACTGCTGTATTGGCCATAACAATAGCTTTGTAATAGAGTAAGCCGCTCATATCGCAGAATAAGCTTACTTGGCTTTGTTTGCCTGTAGCAAGATTGGTGCTAAATTCACGCGGGAAATACATGATACCATAAGCTTCTCGCTGACGCATATATTCTTTGGCTTCTTCCATGTTTGTACAGTGAGCTATAATATTCACATCAGGTGTTGCATTGACCTTACGTATAAACTCTCTACTGATACTACTTTGAGAGTGATCTACCACAATAGTTGGTACTTCTCTTACCACCTCGTTCGTGTAGATGAAGGCATATAGAATGGGATAGCCTAAGGGTAAAAGAATAAGGAATGTCAGGACAGCCTCATCCTTAAAAGTAGTGATAAGTTCTTCTTTCCAGATGTAGAAGAGGTCGTAAATACCCTCTTTTATTTTATTAATTAGACTCTGCTCTTTCATTAGGACATGTGTTTATAATAGACCAATGCGTACTGTAATCTCTTTAATATAAAAAGAGGTAGTATCATAAATATGAGTAGCGCTAGGTAGTTTGTCCAAGCATAAGACATGGCATATCCATTTAATGCTTGATTGACATAAATTAGAAAATAATGCCGAAGTGGGAATAGGTTGGATAAAGCCTGAAGAGTAGGGTGCATAGCCATTACCGGAAATGAAAACCCTGTGATGGAAAAGGCTAACACTCCCCAAAGTGAAGCAGAACTTAATGCTAGCCTCAATGAAGGAATAACACCTATCATAAACACGCCTAGCCCTTGTGACGCTAAGATTAAAGCCACCATAGCTATTATCATAGGGAAGATACCACTATTGCAGGGGTAGGAGAGGTAGCCATAAAGATAAATCAGAATAAATAAGCCGATTGTTAGCCAGATTAGAGCTTGTGGCAGTAGCTTACCAAGTAAAGAGGTAAAAATAGACTTATCCCCTACGCGTAGCCACTGTCTAGCTGACTCTTCTTTGATCTCTACGCCTATTGAAAAAACCGTGACCATTAATATCATAAGAGACAAAATACCTGGAATAATCGTATTGGACAGATAAACCGAATAGTTAAGCCAGGGGTTGTTGAGTGGGTGAGTGTCTATTGATATGGGCCTGAGTATAACCATAGCTTGTTCTTCAGTAGCTCCTTTAGCATAGAGAACCGAGCGTGCAGCACTTCCTGATGCCAGTTCACCCATGGTTTTCATATCCTTGAACAATAAAGAGCCCGCAATCAAGAACGAGTTGTTGGTATAAAATGAGATTTTAGGCTGCTGTTGGTTTTGGGCATCTCGAGATACTCTTTTAGGCAGATAGAAGAATCCGTAAACTTCTCCTCGTTGCATAGCTTTTCGGGCACCCTCAATGGAGTTGAACTCGGCTACAATCTTAGTTTGTTGGAAAGAATTAAGTGTGCGTAGCAACTTTCTGGATGTAGAAGTTCGATCCAAGTCAACTGCAGCAACGGGAAGTTGATTGGGAAGCCCTTCAGACATGAGGGTAGTAAAGAAGAATACACAGAACAGTGGAGCGATGACCATACAAAAGAGGTATAATGGCCTGCTATAGAGGCGATGAAACTCTCTCTTACAGCATGCGAACAGTCCGGTGCTGATATTTTTGTTTGCCATGAATGGAATCAGATTCTATTGTTCTGTAAAAATAACACTCATACCTGGGCGAAGATTGTCTACAGCTGTTACTGGACGAGCTTTTACTTCAAATGTTTTTAAGTCGTATTGACCCGTAGTTTTGGTTGCTTTCCAGGCCGCAAAGGTGCCGATATCCTTCAAGTAACTCACCTTGAGTTTGATTTCTTTCTTGTCTAGAGCAGGAACAAAGGCTGTAAACTCATCTCCTGTGTTTAAGCCATGAAGTAAGTCTTCTCTGACGTTGAAGCTAACCCACATATCATCAAGCATCGCAATATTCATAATTGGTGCTCCAGTACCTACTAGCTCACCTATTTTAGGGAAAATCTCCGATACCTCCCCATCCATCTGTGCTATTAAGTAGGTCTCTTTGATATATGATTCTACCTCTGCCATAGCTCCTTTGGCTCTTTCTACCAATGCTGCAGCTGCTAGCTTGTCTTCTTGTTCAGCCCCATTTACAGCCATCATATACTGTGATTTAGCGGCTTTTTCTGTAGCACGAGCCGCATCTCTTTGAGCGGTTATTTCGTCCAGCTTTTGTGCAGGTAGTACACCTTTATTGTATAGATTATTTACGCGTGTGAAAGATTTTTCTGTCACTTCCAAGCCAGCTTTAGCTTTCTGCCACATTTCAAAAGCCGATTGAATAAGCTCTTGACGTGCTCCTTTGATAGCCTTGGCATTTTGAGCTTCTGCGGCAGCAGTAGCAGCTTTTGCCTGTTCAAACTTAGCTCGAACTTCAGGTGCTTCCAATAGCGCAAGTGTGTCACCTGCTTGTACCTTTTGGCCCTCTTCAACTCTAATTTCTAAAATTCGGCCAGGTACCTTACTTGATACTCTGTATTCGTTAGCTTCAGCTTGTCCTTCTATAATCTCAGGGCCTTTCTTAAGTAAGAAAAAACCAACTACTGTTACAATAGCTATGATGAGAATTAGTGTAATTAGTGCAAGTAATATATTGCTCTTTTGTTGTTTTTCTGTGACCATGGGTTGTTTTGTGTTTATTCTATTAATGTACCGAGTGCTTTTTTGAAGTAAATTTCTGTGAGTTTGATTTCTATTTGTGCGTCTATCTTATCTGCTTGTGCGGACAGCCAGGCAGTATGTGCTTCCAATACATTATTAAC
>JASLIW010000028.1 GCA_030152865.1 Bacteroides sp. | reverse complement strand
TTTTTGTATCTTTGTCCAGTAAAATTTAGAACTTATGCAATATCGCTACTTCATTTACTTAGCTTATGATGGCAGTTTATACAATGGCTGGCAGATTCAACCCAATGGAAAGAGCATACAGGAAACCCTAATGAAGGCTCTGTTTACATTTTTACGGAAAGAAGTTTCTGTAACTGGAGCAGGTCGTACTGACTCAGGAGTTCACGCCAAACTTATGGTGGCACACTTTGATTTTGATAGACCCTTAGCGCCCAACTTTGTTTGTGAAAAACTCAATCGAATTTTACCAGCAGATATAGCGGTTTATCAAGTTAAAGAAGTAAAGTCAGATGCCCATGCTCGATTTGATGCACTCTCTAGAACGTACCAATACTTTATCACAACAAGGAAATCTCCCTTTAATCGCCTTTATTCACTAGCGATTCATCAACCTCTAAATGTCAATCTAATGAATCAAGCAGCTCAGCTACTCTTTGAGTACAAAGATTTTACTAGTTTCAGTAAGCTGCATACAGATACTAAAACCAATTTATGTGAAATAAAAAAAGCGGAGTGGAAGTTTATAGATGAGCACACACTCGTGTTTACTATTCAAGCTAACCGTTTTTTGAGAAATATGGTACGTGCCATTGTAGGAACTTTGTTGGAAGTAGGCTTAGGTAGAATGTCTTTAGAACAGTTTAGAGGTGTGATAGAACAAAAAGATAGAGGAGTCGCTGGTGCATCAGTGCCCGGTCATGCTCTTTTTTTGATGAAAGTAGACTACCCTCAATCTATATTTAAATCCTAAACGACTTTATTTATGTGGTTAACTTTAGCCTTTTTCTCGGCTACTTTTCTTGGGTTTTATGATGTTTTTAAAAAGATATCTCTAAAAGACAATGCTGTCTTACCTGTATTATTTTTCAATACGCTATTTTGTGGTTTACTATTCCTACCTCTTATTCTGGTATCCCATAAATACCCCGATTTACTAAATAATACACTCTTCTATGTACCTAAAGTAGGAAGTCGAGCCCAGTTACTTATTTGTGTAAAATCTGTAATAGTTTTAACCTCTTGGGTGTTTGGATATTATGGTATGAAGCATCTTCCGATTACTATTGTTGGGCCAATTAATGCTACACGCCCCGTAATGACTCTCGTAGGTGCTATGCTTATCTTTGGAGAGCGTTTAAATGCGTATCAATGGGCCGGGGTTTTATTGGCTTTAGCATCGCTGTATTTACTTAGTCTTTCGGGGAAAAAAGAGGGTATAAACTTTCAGAAGAATAAGTGGATTATCTTTGTGGCTCTGTCTGCTATCGCTGGTGCTTGTAGTGGCTTATATGATAAGTTCTTACTTCAGCGAGTAGAGCCTATGGCAGTCCAAGCCTGGTTCAATATTTATCAAATCCTAATAATGGGAGTTGTTTTGCTTTTGATTTGGTATCCAAGACGTAGGCAGTCAACACCTTTTCAGTGGCGATGGAGCATATTATTCATATCACTATTTTTATCCATAGCTGATTTTGCTTACTTTTATGCTTTAAGCCTAGAAGGGGTTATGATCTCTATCGTTTCTATGGTAAGAAGGGGTAGTGTGTTGGTATCCTTCCTATTTGGGGCTCTGGTTTTTAAAGAAAAAAATCTAAGTAGTAAAGCCGTTGACTTACTCTTTATCCTAATAGGAATGCTTTTCCTTTACTTTGGAACAAAATAAATAATATGAAAAAGATAATGCTATTAGTAGCTTGCATGTGCTTGTATTTGCCCAGCCTAAGTGCTCAAGATATAAAAACAGTTTTCTTAGCTATGCCTGATTCCATCACCCCGCTTTTGAGTGAGGTCAATAAAGCTGACTTTATAGACTTTAAAGCGAGCAATATGGAAGCTAAAGTGCAAAATAAATTCTTTCGACTATCTATCATGAAGACACTTACTGCAGATTATATCTGTATTCAGATGACTGAAAATAGCACTTGGCAAATGAAGCTATTGCCCCTAGGGGATACTTACCTTGTGGGTATAATAGAAACAGTGGGTACAAATGTAAAAGACAGTAGATTATACTTGTATGATCTTGATTGGCAAGCGCTCACTGCTGAATCTTATCAGGTAAAAGTTCAGCTTGCTGACTTTATCAAGAGTTCAGCTAAAAGTTCAGAGCAGGTACTTGAGTCAAGCCTCAAAGCCTTGGATATTCATACTTACCTCTACTCTTTTTCTGCAAACACCTTAGAGTTAGTAATCGAGTTTACGGGCCTAAACTACCTAGATCAAGAACTACAGAAGAAAATAAAAGATTTCATCAAGCCAAAGCTAACTTATCAGTGGAAAACAGAAGGATTTTTTCAGATTCAAGACTAAGAGCCTTGTGCTCATCCTACTTCAAACAAGTGTTAAAAGTCACTTTTCTTGTAAATCCTCTTTTTTCTCTCTCTGAATTTCCATTAAAGTAGTTATCTTTGCATAAAAAGTGCAAGAATATGTCGGATTTTGCTGTATTACTATTTATGGGACTAGGTATCTCTGCTGGATATCTTTGTCGTAAGATTAAAATAACGTGGTTATCAAAGTTAATCACTTTTTTAATTTGGTTGCTTTTATTCCTCTTGGGCGTAGATGCAGGAAGCGATAAAGAAGTTATTCATAGTTTGCCTACTATTGGTCTAGATGCAGTAGCTATCACTGTTGCAGCTGTCTTGGGTAGTGTTGTATTGGCAAAGATACTCTGGCACTACTTAAAAAAATCGAAAGAAAAGGAGTAATGTTATGCTAGGTAGTTTAATTATAGTTGGCTTTTTTGCCTTAGGTGTTTTTCTTTCCTATTTTGGCTTTATACCCGAATTGATTGCCAAAAGCCACTTGAGTACATATGCTTTGTTTGCTTTGATGTTTTGTGTTGGATTTGGTATTGGAAGTGATACAAAAACTCTGAGAAGTTTCAAGTCTTTAAATCCTCGTTTGCTCCTGCTCCCATTAATGACAATAGCAGGTACTCTTTTAGGTACATTCATTATTAGCTTTGCTTTACCTCATCGCACACCAGCAGAGTGTATGGCTGTAGGCTCAGGCTTCGCTTACTATTCTTTGTCTAGTACTATCATTGCTAAGAAGAGTGCTGAACTAGGCATTATAGCCTTGATGTCTAATATCATCCGCGAGTTAATGGCGCTATTAATGGCTCCCATCTTCTTAAAATACTTTGGTAGGCTTGCTCCTATTTCAGTAGGAGGAGCTACCTCTATGGATACCACCTTGCCCATTATTACTAAGTATTGTGGTAATGAAGTTGTTGTAACTTCAATTTTTCATGGTATGGTAGTCGATTTTAGTGTCGTCTTTTTAGTAACTCTATTTACAAACTTCATATAAAATAGAAAAGGGCTTGGTAATACACCAAGCCCTTTTTTAGCTGATTTGAATTCTTGTTAGTCAACAAGAATGGTAAAGCCCCAATTGTATTCTTGATTAGCAGGTATTGTATGTTCGGGAAGAGGTCTATCTCCCCAGCTATTATACCCTGCTACTCCTTGTTGTTTCATATCAATACATACTTCTACGAAATCTCTAGCTTGTATATCATTGATGTGGTGCATTCTACGTAATACATTTTTAGCCTTGGCTTCATCTTTATTTGCAATTTCCTCAGGGCTAAAATTACTCCACTGGTATGGATGCGCTGTAGCTTCTTCCGAATCAAAATCCTCAACGGAGTTTCTCAGTGCATTGAAACCAATCGTCTTATGAGCTAAGATTGTCAATCCTTTACCTTTGTTAGGAGTAAGCTTGACCCAGCGTGTATCTGTACGATGACCGTTTTCTTGAGGTCGCACGTAAGGGTAATACATTGCATCTGCTGTTGTTCTATATTCACCAACATGTGCTGAAGCATTTCTGTCTATATAGTTCTCGTGAGGTCCACGGCCTAAATAAGTTACATTATCTATAGATTTGGGCAGTCTAAAGCGTACACCAATGCGTGGTACCTCCAGCTTGGAAGATGCAAGTCTATTTACTTCGCTTCCTGGAGTGAAAGTTGCAGTGCGAGTGGCCTCTGACACTTCAATATCTTCAGGTTGTGCATCAGTTGAGGTAAATGTAATATTTACATCAATTGCAGCAGAAGGATAAATCGTATAATTTACTATATACAAGTTTCCAGCAGGAAGTAAATAATTGACTTGTACTAAGACTTTCTCATCTTGTTGTTTTGCTTTAGCTTCAATCACATTGAAGTTCGAGCTCGACTCCTTCCAAATTTGCAGTCTCTTAGGAGCACCATTTCCATAATCATTATCAGTAGGAGCTCTCCAGAAGTTGGGCTGAATACCAAAACCCTTGTCGAAATACTCTTTACCGTTTACCTTATAAGAGGAAACTAAGCCTGTTTGCTTATCAAAAACAAAGTTGAGCTTGTTAGAGAACACTTTGATGGTGTTGTCTGATTGTTCATAACTTAGTTTAGGACCTTTCGTAGGGAAAGAAGCAGCTAGGCTCTTTGTTGGTATTTGATATTGTTCTGAGGCCAGCTCATAATTGGCAGGAACCAATACTTCTGGTTTTATAGTTGTAGCAGTAAAATGTACAAAGTACTCATGTGCAGTATTCTGCTTTACATCCTTTGCTCCAAATACCTGAACCGTTGTTGACTCTTGGGGAGCTAGTGATACCTTAATATCTTTTTGCTTGATTACTTTTCCATCTCTCATCAATTGAGCTTTAATTCTGTAGTTGTCTAGCGTCGAAAAGTAGAAGCGGTTGGTTATTTTTACCTCTCCTTTGCTTGCATCTAACACTTCAAAGCCGATATTTTGATGTGCATACTTCACTTCAGCCATAGCTGGGTGAGGACTGCGATCAGGATTTACTAAGCCATTGCAGAGGAAGTTTCCATCACTAGGTGCATCTACACCATAATCACCACCATAAGTCCAATAGGGATGTCCATCCTTGTCGTGCTCTAAAATACCTTGATCAACCCAGTCCCAAATGTAGCCACCTTGTAAGTTAGGATACTTGTAGATTGCCTTCCACTGAGCCCAAAGATTACCGTTGGAGTTACCCATAGCATGTGAGTATTCAGAAGGAATAATAGGCCTGTCGCTTCCTTTTTGGCCAATAGATTCTAGCCATTTAGCAGATGGATATTGAGGCACATACATATCACTATTCCACTCCCACTGAGCACGCTCATAAACAACAGGTCTTTCCATCCAACCCTTGTCCGCCTGCTTAGTCCACAAATAAGTTTGGTAGAAATTATAGCCATTACCAGCTTCATTACCCAAGGACCAAATGGTCACAGATGGATAGTTTTTGTTTCTTTCAAACATGTTGATGGTACGGTCCATATGTACTTTAAGCCACTCAGGGTTATTCCCAAGTGATCCCCCCTTACGAAGGTCATAATACATACCGTGGGATTCGATATTAGCTTCGTCATAGACATATAAGCCATACTCATCGCAGAGCTCATAAAATCTACGACTTTGAGGGTAGTGCGATAAACGTACTGTGTTGATATTATGACGTCTCATCAATTCAAAGTCAGTGCGCATGATATCTTCAGTGACATAATGCCCTGTTTTAGGGTTATGCTCGTGTACGTTGACTCCCTTTAATTTTATAGGTTGTCCATTGATTAAGAGAAGATTGTGAGTTCTACCCTCAATCTCTACATCTTTTAGTTCTATCCTTCTAAAACCCACATGGAATGGTACAACCTCAGTGAGTCGGTCTTCTTCCTCTACTGTCATTAAAACCTTGTAGAGGTTTGGTGCTTCTGAAGTCCAAGTAGCTACTTGAGCAATCTCTTGTTCAAAAGTCACTCTTTCTTCCTTCTTAGCAGATATGTTGAGGTCTTTTTTACTACTGGCTATTACTTTAGAATGAGCATCAATTAGCTCATAACCAACAGTTACTTTCTTAGTTTTATTTTCATTATTTCTAACATCAAGAGCTAATTTAAAGTCTCCATCCGTATAGCTATCATCTAAGGATGATTTGATTTGGAAATCTCTAATAGCAGTTTTGGGTTGAGCGAACAGGAAAACATCACGTTCGATACCACTGATTCTCCAAAAATCTTGACACTCAAGATAAGACCCTGTACTCCATCTAAATATTTTAAGCGTGAGTACGTTTTTACCAGACTGAATAAAATCATTGATTAAAAACTCTGCTGGATTTTTAGAATCTTCACTATAACCTACCTCCTTACCATTTAGATAGACATATACGCCCGATTTGGCTCCAGCTATGTGTAGAAAAATATCTCTATTCATCCAGTCTGTAGGTATCTCTATGTCTCTACGGTATACACCTACAGGGTTCTCTTCTGGCAAATGAGGAGGCTGGGGATTTCTTGGTTTGAACTCGTAGCCATGATTGGTATAGATAGCTGTTCCAAAACCTTGTACTTCCCAGTTGCCAGGCACCTGAATATCATGCCAGTTGGCCGTGCTAAGCGAAGGGTCTGTTATATTATTAGGCAGCTGCTTATAGCCATCTACAAAGTAAAACTTCCAAGTACCATTCAATAGTTTGTAGTAGGGGCTATTTTCAAATTTTCCACTTAGGGCGTCTTCCTTTTTGTCATAGGTCATAAATGAAGTACGAGGGTACTCTTTATTGACTGCTGTTGTTTGAATATCTTGCCAATAGGGAGTCACATCCTTGGAATCTGTAGCCCAAATTGGGATGTTACCTAGGCTGAAGAAAAGCAAAAGAAAATACAGCTTTTCATGCAAAAATGATTTCATAGTTTACTAATTATTTGTTCGTATAGTTAATACAGTAAGTACAGGCACTATACAAGAATAGGCCTGTACTTAATATCATAAATTCTTAATGGGTGGTTTATTGAGCAAACGCATGTTTGTACCCTTGAAGCTTGTTCCATCCTCCTCTTGTGAAATCAGGAACCTCTACGGGTGCAGAGTTGTTTTCAATAGATATCTTAGTTAGTTCGCCCAGACAGCACCATTCTGCTAAGTCATACACATCCATATCAAGTGGAAGACCGTTTTGTAAGCAGTATACCAAGCGGTAGTCCATGATGAAGTCCATACCACCATGTCCACCAACTTTTTTAGCTGTTTCTTCTAGTTCTACATGAATAGGGTGTTTGTACTTGTTCATTAACGCTTTTTTTACATCGTTGGGAACAAACCCATGAGAATCTAAATCTTCATGATTAGGAACTAAGTCTGGATCTACTTGCTCTGGCTCTAATACATAGCCTTCAACAGGATACTTATTAGCAAACCCCTTTGTCCCTGTGAGTTGATACATACGACTATAAGGACGTGGAGTCATCACATTATGCTGAATATGAAGTGTTTTTTCTTTCTCCGTACGGATCAAGGTCAGTGTGTGATCGCCATTCTGGAAATCATCAGGCTCTTCTCCTTGAAGTTTTTCCCAGTTTTTACGGCCATTTACTGATTTTGTATCCATAGCAACGAGGTAGTTCATCTTATCACCACGGTGTATATTGAGTAGTTGACAAGCAGGTCCAATACCATGTGTTGCATATACGTCACCTCGGTGTTCCTTGTTGTATTTTAATCTCCAGTTGTTCCAATAGGCTGCCCAGAAGGGTTCAAGATTGTGTATATATGAACCTTCTACGTGAAGTATTTCACCAAATAGGCCTTGTTGAGCCATATTTAAAGTGGTTAATTCAAAGAAATCATATACGCAGTTTTCAAGCTGCATACAGTGCTTTCTGGTTTTTTCGGAGGTGTTAATAAGTGCCCAGATATCATCTAAGTTCATAGCTGCTGGCACCTCAATAGCAGTGTGTTTGCCATGCTCCATAGCATAAATAGCCATAGGCACATGGTGTTCCCAGTCTGTAGCTATGTAAACAAGGTCAATATCATCTCTTTCACAGAGTGCTTTCCACGAGTCTGCTTCACCTGCATACTCTGCAGCCTTAGGCAAGCCAGCTTTTTCTAATATTTTCTGTGTGTATTCTACGCGTTCAGGACGAACATCGCAAAGCGCTACTACTTCTGTTCCTGGTATATGAGTGAAGCGTTGTACGGCTCCTGGGCCTCTCATACCCAGACCTATAAATCCTACTCGTACAGTTTCTAGCTTAGGAGCTGTTAGACCAATAACGTCTTCTTGTCCAGCAGGTCGCTCAGGGATAAGAGTCTTGATGGGTTCATAACTTTGAGCGTTTGAGCTACCTTGTACTTGTCCACAAGCGGCCAAGCTAAGCAGGGCAACTCCCAGACACAAGGCTTTTAGTTGTTTAATCATGGTTTGTTAGATTTAAAATTACATGTACTTAATGTTCTGTGATGATGCAAGATATTTACTTGTTACTGCCTTAAATACCGACTTCGATACATGCTCATCATTGCGGTCATAAATATACAAACAGTCTAAACTTTATCCAATTTATCCAGCGCTATAATTTGGATAAGCCCGATAGATCCTTCTGTTTTTTAGAACAGTTGCCATAAACTATAATATTTTGAGCTTTAATCTTTCCTTAGACTGGATTAAAATTGTATTTTTGCATCACATAAAAAACTAACAGCCAGTTATGGATCGTATTAAAGTATTAGATAAGGAATTCGTTGTATCAATTCCTGAAGAAAAAATAGCCCAAGAAGTAGCTCGTGTAGCCCAAGAAATAAATAAAGATTTGGCAGATAAAAACCCTCTTTTTATTAGTGTACTCAATGGGTCCTTTATGTTTACTGCCGATTTGATGAAGCATATAACTATCCCTTGTCAGGTATCCTTTGTTAAGTTGGCCTCCTATGAGGGTGTTGCCTCAACAGGGCAGGTAAAGGAAGTAATAGGCTTAAATGAAGATATAACCAACCGAACAATTGTAATTGTTGAAGATATTGTAGATACTGGCTTAACGATGCAAAGGTTGTTAGATACTTTAGGAACTCGCAACCCTAAAGATATTTACATTGCCTCTTTATTAGTAAAACCTGAGAAATTAAAAGTGGATTTGAATATTAATTATGTTGCATTTAATATTCCCAATGACTTTATTCTAGGTTATGGCTTGGATTATGATGGCTATGCACGTAATCTCCGTCATATTTATACTGTTGTAGAGTAAAATAATTTAAAATATAGATCATGTTAAATATCGTAATTTTTGGAGCTCCAGGCTCAGGTAAAGGTACTCAAAGTGAGCGTATTGTAGAAAAATACAACTTAAACCACATTTCTACAGGTGATGTACTAAGAGGTGAAATCAAGAAAGGTACAGAGCTTGGACAAACAGCTAAAGGATACATTGATCAAGGTCAGTTGATCCCTGATTCATTGATGATTGATATCTTAGCTTCTGTTTTTGATAGCTTTGAAGATAGTAAAGGAGTTATTTTTGATGGGTTCCCACGTACTATTCCTCAGGCAGAAGCCTTGAAGGATATGTTGGAAAAACGTGGTCAGCGTATCTCTGTAATGTTAGAGTTAGATGTTCCTGAAGAAGAATTGATGGATCGTCTGATTAAGAGAGGGAAGGAGTCTGGTCGAGCTGATGACAATGAAGAAACAATCAAAAAACGTTTAACTGTTTATCACTCACAAACTGCTCCACTTATCGACTGGTATAAGAATGAGGGGCTGCATGCTCACATTAATGGATTAGGTTCAATGGAAGATATTTTTGCAAGTATTGCAGAAACAATTGATAATTTATAAAACCTAAGGTATATTAAGTGCGACAGGGGTGGGGTATCTCAGCTTTGTCGCACTTTGTTTGAATAACGATTTAAAATAATAATAATATGGCTGAATCTAACTTTGTAGATTATGTGAAAATATATTGCCGCTCAGGTAAGGGAGGAAGAGGTTCTACTCATATGAGACGCGAGAAGTATGTTCCCAAAGGAGGACCTGATGGTGGTGATGGAGGAAGAGGTGGCCATGTTATCCTACGTGGAAATCGAAACTACTGGACTTTGCTTCACCTTCGCTACGAGCGCCACATCTTTGCGGAACATGGCGAGTCTGGAAGTGCAAACAACCGATTCGGAAAGGATGGTAAAGACAAGGTGATAGAGGTACCTTGTGGTACAGTTGTTTACAATGGCGAAACTGGGGAGTACGTATGTGACGTAACCGAGCACGGGCAAGAAGTAATTTTACTTCGTGGAGGTCGTGGAGGTATGGGGAATACCCGTTTTAAAACCTCAACGAATCAAGCTCCTCGTTACTCTCAGCCAGGAGAACCTCTCCAAGAAATGAGGGTTGTATTAGAGCTCAAATTATTGGCAGATGTTGGTTTAGTAGGATTTCCAAATGCAGGAAAATCTACATTGCTTTCTGTTGTTTCGGCTGCAAAGCCCAAGATTGCCAACTATCCCTTCACTACCATGGAGCCTAACTTAGGTATGGTGTCTTATCGTGACCATAAATCCTTTGTCATGGCTGATATACCTGGTATTATAGAGGGAGCTAGTGAAGGTAAGGGTTTGGGCTTGCGTTTTTTACGACATATTGAGCGTAACTCCTTGCTTCTCTTTATGGTACCTGCCGATGCAGATGATATCCGCAAAGAGTATGAGATTTTGCTCAATGAGTTGAAGGCTTTTAATCCTGATATGCTAGATAAGCGTAGGGTACTGGCCATAACCAAGTCTGATATCTTGGATGAGGAATTAATGGAGTTGTTGGAGCCTACCTTGCCAGAAGATGTACCTCATCTGTTTATTTCTGCTGTAACCAATTACAATATAACTCAGCTTAAAGACATCATTTGGGAAGAGTTAAATAAAGAAGATAAATCAATGGAAATCGTTCATGCTCCTATTGAAGTGCGAAAAGAGGAGGAAGAAACGTTTGATATTGAATACACCTACGAAGACATAGAAGACGACGAAGATGTCGACTTTGAATATGAGGAAGAATAGTGTAAAGTATGTTTTATCTGACACATAAAAAAGAGATGTTGGGGTTTAGCTTATTAAAAAGCTACCCCGACATCTTTCATTTTACGACATCACGCCAAGGTGGCTTTAGTCAAGCCAACTATGCCTCCATGAACGGTTCTTACTATTCGGGAGACAGGAAAGAACTGGTTGATAAAAACTGGAATCACCTACGGTCTTATTTCCCTAGTGAGCCTAAGCAAATCATCATACCCTATCAAACGCACGGCGATTGTATAGCTTGCATTGATGAGGCTTTTCTAGCTCTATCACCAGAGGCTCAAAAGGAGAAGCTCCACGGAGTAGATGCCCTCATAAGTCAAGAAAGAGAGGTCCTGCTTACGATAGCTACGGCCGACTGTGTACCTATAAGTTTGTATGATCCAGTCAAACAGGCTGTGGGAGTTGTTCATGCTGGGTGGAGAGGTACTGTTTCACAGCTTCTCTCTAAAACGGTACAGCTCATGTTTAGTACTTTTGGTTGCCAAGCAAAAGACTTGCTGTGTTGTATTGGGCCAAGTATCTCCTTAGCTGCCTTTGAGGTGGGTGATGAAGTTGTAGAGGCCTTTCGGACAGCCCATTTTGACTTGGAAGAACTCGCTTGGTGGAATAAACAGACACAGAAATACCATTTGGATTTGTGGAAAGCCAACAAGCGATTACTTTTAGACTTAGGTGTATTAGAACAACATATCTCTTGTGCTCAAATATGCACCTACCATCGTCATCAAGAGTTTTTTTCAGCACGTCGATTGGGTATATCCTCAGGACGAATAATTACTGGCATTCAATTAAATGGAAAAGGATAAGATGAGATTTAATATATCAGTTTCAGAAGATTTAAAGCAGGTTGCTCCAGAGTTTGTTGGAGCTGCTATAAGTGCAAATGTAAGAAATACAAAGTTTTGTGAACCTCTATGGGGTGAAATAGAAGATTTTGGAAAGCAATTAAAAGAGACACTGACAATTCCAAAAATCAAAGAATTAAGAACTATAGATGCTACTCGCACAGTATATAAGAAGTGTGGTAAAGATCCTAATCGCTATCGTCCAGCAGCTGAGGCTCTGCGTCGAAGAATACTAAAAGGACAGTCTTTATACCAAATCAACACCTTGGTAGATTTAATTAATCTTGTCTCTATCGTGAGTGGATATTCTATGGGTGGCTTTGATGCTGCTCAAATTGAGGGTGCTGAACTTGTATTGGGTATTGGTAAGTCTGGCGAAGTCTTTGAGGGGATAGGTCGGGGTTTGTTAAATATTGAAGGGCTCCCTGTTTACCGAGATCAAGTGGGCGGTATTGGTACTCCAACGAGCGATGAAGAGCGCACTAAGCTATCTATAAATACGACTCAGCTTTTGGTTTTAATTAATGCTTACAGTGGTGAAGAGGGCTTAAAGGAAGCAGTAGATTACAGCATTCAGCTCCTAAAGACTTATGCTCAAGCAGAGCAGATAGCTACCTGCTTTTACCGTTAAATAGGTGCAACTCTAAGCTGTTTTATTTGTTTAGAGTATAAAGAGAACAATAATGATGTGTACCAACGAATCTATTGAAAAAAGACTGGAAGAGCGTAATATACGTCCTACTGCTATGCGTGTGCTGATCTTGCGGGAGATTTTATCTATGGAAGATCA
>JASLIW010000012.1 GCA_030152865.1 Bacteroides sp. | reverse complement strand
ATACAGGTAGTGATTGTTCCTATCTTCAAGGGAGAAGAACAATTGGCTCAAATTGACGAGCGTGTCAATCCAATCATCAATAAATTAAAAGGTATGGGCATCTCAGTCAAATATGACAATGCCGATAACAAGCGCCCAGGTTTTAAATTTGCCGATTATGAGCTAAAGGGTGTACCGGTGCGTTTGGTATTAGGTAAGCGTGACTTAGAGAATGGTACGATAGAAGTGATGCGTCGTGACACCTTAGAGAAATCTTCGCAAAGTATAGAGGGTATTGAGGAGTATGTAAAAGACCTACTCGATGAGATGCAGGCTAATATCTTCCAAAAAGCGCTAGACTACCGTGCTGCGCACACCTATGAGGTAGATACCTATGAAGAGTTTAAAGAGAAGCTTGATTTAGGTGGCTTTGTATTGGCACACTGGGATGGCACAGCCGAGACTGAAGCTCGAATAAAAGAAGAAACTAAGGCGACAATTCGCTGCATTCCTTTGGAGGGCGATAAGACTCCAGGTAAGTGTATTCTTACAGGTAAGCCATCGGAGTGTAGAGTGGTTTTTGCTCGTTCTTACTAAGCAGTAGAATAGTGACTTAGGCTAATGTTTTAGCCTGAAAGGACTTTATAAAACAGAGGTGATTTAGTACTTGATATAAACTAAATCACCTCTGTTTTGTTTTTATTAGTAAACGAATGAAATCATGAAAGCAGTTGTTATTGGAGCTACAGGAGCCACGGGTCGCCAAGTGGTCAAACACCTTTTGGAGGCCGATTGGATCTCGGAGGTTAGCGTATTAGTTCGCAAAAAGAGCTTTGAAGAGCAAGACAAACTTCAAGAGCATGTAGTTGATTTTGATCAGCTCAGTGAGTACAGGCAGTGGATTGTTGGAGATGTGGCCTTCTCTTGTTTGGGCACAACACTCAAGGATGCAGGCAGCAAGGAGGAGCAGTGGAAGGTAGATTATACTTATCAGTACAACTTTGCCCAACTGGCTTATCAAAACGGAGTCTCCACCTTTGTTTTGCAGTCTGCTATCAATGCTGATGCCAGTTCGAAGCTGTTCTTTAGCCGCATGAAAGGAGAGCTTGAGGAAAACATAAAGCTGATTGGCTTTGAGCGCTTGGTGCTTTGCAAGCCCAGTTTCCTGATTCGTCCCAACACCAAGCGTACTTTAGAAAACATAGGTGTTCAGCTGGTCTATGGTTTGAATAAGTTGGGCTTGCTCAAATCGTACAGCTCTCTGCCTGTAGATCTGGTAGCACAAGCAATGGTAGCTTCGGTACAGACTTCTACACAGCGCATCTATGAGCTAGGTGTCCATGAGCTCTTGGCTTTTCGTGCCGCTCAAGCCCATAAGCCTGATTAAAGCTAAATAGGTTTGGTTTATAGGCCCTACAAAGCCATGCTTATCTTCTGTTCTTAATCTTATAAAGACTTTAATTAATGTTAGAGAAGCTTACTCCTGCTTCTTTTCTTCTGATTCTTAGACTATTTATTGTAGCTTGTCATTTTCTCTGTACAAGCAAGTTTGCTTTGTGCTAACGTGTAAAACCAACTAAGATTACTATGAAAATAAAACTACCCGTATTCCTATTGAGCTGTGTTTTGTGCTCGATGAGTGCTTTTGCCCAAGAGGCCAAGATTAGAGATGCAAGGAGCAATCCTGATTTTTACTTTTTAGAAATTGGAGATGTACCCAACAGCCTACATCTGCTTCCTCCTCCTCCTGAAGTAGGGAGTGTGGTGTTTCTCAACGATAAGGCCCAGTATGATTGGGGCAAACTGATGCGAAGAACAGCACGTGGAGAGCAGGCTGTACGTGATGCACAGCTGGCAGGTGATGCAGTGCCACTTAATTTTTCTGAGGCCTTTGGTATCAAAATAAGTAAAGAAACAACCCCTGAAATCTATAATTTAGTGTTAAGAATGCGAGGTGATGCAGGTGATTTAGCAACTCGCCATGCCAAGGAGCATTATATGCGGGTACGCCCATTTAGTATGTATGGTGAAAGCAGCTGTACACCCGATCAAGAAGAATACTTACTCAAAGATGGCTCTTACCCCTCAGGACATACAGCCATAGGCTGGGCCACAGCCTTGGTTTTGGCCGAAATCAATCCCAGTAGACAAGATGAAATTTTAAAGCGGGGCTATGAAATGGGGCAGAGCCGTGTGATTTGTGGATGTCACTACCAGAGTGATGTAGATGCAGGTCGGATTGTGGCTAGTGCAGTAGTAGCACGCTTACATGCCGATACTGCTTTTATGAAGCAGCTCAACAAGGCCAAAAAGGAGTTTAATCAACTTCAAAAGGCGGGAGCTGTGAGGCAGCACAAGGCGGAGTGAAAGATATAGAAATCAATAAAGTCCTAACAAAACTGTTAGGACTTTATTGATTTTAGTCTGAAATGTCCCAGACTAATTAAATGCTTTTTCAATAGGCTTGCTTATTTATTCTGGCACAGCCAATAAAAGGGATTCATCAATCGTAAAGATGCTATCTCTTGCTGAGCAGTACTCACAGACAGGTACGATGTATTCCTTGTTGTCTTTGCCTTTTACCTTCTGAACATGGGCGGCCTCTACCTTTTC
>JASLIW010000151.1 GCA_030152865.1 Bacteroides sp. | reverse complement strand
GACCCACATGAGTTTATGGAATGGCTTGACCAACAAGACATATCGACAGAAAAATAAAGATATTAATAACATATATTGATAGGCATGAAATTATCACAATTCAAATTCAACTTACCTAAGGATCGTATAGCACTCCACCCTGCAAAATTTAGGGATGAGTCAAAGCTTATGGTTCTACATAAAGAAACAGGAAAAATTGAACATCGTCAGTTCAAGGATATCTTAGATTACTTTGATGAAAAGGATGTATTTATCTTCAATAACACAAAGGTTTTTCCTGCACGCCTATACGGAAAAAAGGAGAAGACCGGTGCACGCATTGAAGTGTTCTTACTAAGAGAGCTTAATGAAGATCAAAGATTATGGGATGTACTAGTTGATCCAGCTAGAAAAATTAGAATTGGCAACAAACTCTATTTTGGCGAAGATGAGTCTATGGTTGCAGAAGTTATTGATAACACCACCTCACGAGGAAGAACATTGCGCTTCCTTTATGATGGCGACGAAGATGACGACGAGGAAACTAGACACAGAAAATTTAAAGAAGAACTCTATGCGCTAGGTGAGACACCTCTGCCCAAAGATATGATCAATCGAGAGGTGGAGCCTGAAGATGAAGAAAGATTTCAGTCTATTTTTGCTAAAGAAGAAGGTGCCGTTACAGCCCCTTCTGCCAACTTGCATTTTAGTAGAGAGCTAATGAAGAGAATGGCTATCAAAGGAGTAGATAAGGCCTTTATCACTCTTCACGCAGGCCTAGGCAACTTTAGAAAGATAGACGTTGAAGACTTAACCAAACATAAAGTTGACTCTGAACCCATAAAGGTTGAAAAGGAAGCTGTAGAAATTGTAAACAAAGCCAAAGAAGAGAGAAGAAATATCTGTGCAATAGGAACCACAGTTATGAGAACAATCGAAACAGTTGTAACTACTGAAGGACTCATTACAGAATATGCTGGTTGGACAAACAAATTTATATTTCCACCTTATGACTTCCATGTAGCCAATAGTTTAGTCACCAACTTCCACCTACCCTACTCTACTCAACTAATGGTAGCTGCAGCATTTGGTGGGTATGACTTAGTCATGGATGCCTACGAAGTAGCACTTGAAGAAGGATATCAATTTGGAACTTATGGTGATGCACTACTAATTCTCGATAAATGACAACAAAAACCTATTTAGCATTAGGGACAAACCTTGGAGACAAGAAACTCAATCTAAATAAGGCGGTAGATGAAATAAAAAAGCGGATAGGAAGAGTTACTCAACTATCCGCTTTTTACTCCTCAAAGCCCTGGGGATTTGAGTCAAACAATGATTTTATTAATGCTGTAGTCTGTGTTGAAACAAAGCTAGCAGTTAGAGAACTCCTAAACACCACCCAACAAATAGAAAAAGACCTGGGTAGACAGAGCAAAAGCTCAAACCACACTTATTCGGATCGGCTAATAGATATAGATATCCTATTTTATGGCACTCAATCTATAGAGGAACAAGACCTCGTGATACCCCATCCACATATTTGTGAAAGAGACTTCGTTTTGGTTCCACTCCAAGAGATTGCCTCAGACTTTGTACACCCAACACTACACAAAACTATTGCTGAACTTATAAAGAGAAAACATACTTTAGATAAGTTAAAATAAAGCTCAAATCAATTGATATCTAATAATTTCAGCTAACTTTGTGGGCAAATAATACATGTGGAGAGATTTGAGTAGCTTGCAACCACAGAAAAAAATGCTAAAATAACATTCCTTTCTGTCACAATAACTAGACGCGCACTACTCTTTTCTATTAGATCCACTCATCTATTAAAGTTATAAAATTCTAAAAATGGGATACTTATTCACATCCGAATCAGTGTCAGAAGGACACCCCGACAAAGTAGCCGATCAAATATCGGATGCTATACTTGACGAACTATTGGCCTATGATCCAAAGTCTAAAGTAGCTTGCGAAACCCTAGTCACTACAGGACAGGTAGTATTAGCTGGAGAAGTGAAATCAGAAGCCTATGTAGACTTGCAAAGTATCGCCCGTGACGTGATCAAAAAAATTGGTTATACCAAAGGCGAATACATGTTTGAAAGTAACTCTTGTGGTATACTAACCGCTATTGATGAGCAAAGCTCAGATATCAACCAAGGGGTTGAGAGAGAAAACCCAATGGAGCAAGGCGCAGGAGATCAAGGTATGATGTTTGGTTATGCTACAAATGAAACTGAAAACTACATGCCCCTGTCGTTAGACTTATCACATCGTATTCTTGAAGAGCTAGCTACTATAAGAAAAGAAGGTAAAGTCATGACTTATCTTCGCCCTGACTCTAAAAGCCAGGTAACAATAGAATACAACGATGAAAACAAGCCTATTCGCATTGATACCATCGTGGTTTCAACTCAGCATGATGATTTTATAAAGCCCAAGGAAGAAACAAGAGAGGCTCAACTAGAAGCTGACAAAAAAATGCTGGCTATCATCAAGGAAGACATCATCCAAATCCTTATGCCACGCGTTATTAAATCCATTCATCATGAAGACGTATTGAAGCTCTTTAATGATGAAATTACCTATCACGTTAACCCAACAGGAAAATTTGTAATTGGTGGTCCTCATGGGGATACAGGTTTAACTGGCCGCAAGATTATCGTTGACACCTATGGCGGTAAAGGTGGCCATGGAGGAGGAGCTTTTTCTGGTAAAGACCCCAGCAAAGTGGACCGAAGTGCAGCATATGCAGCTCGCCACATCGCTCGAAACATGGTCGCAGCAGGAGTGGCAGACGAAATGCTAGTACAATTATCATATGCCATCGGAATCGCCGAGCCTATCAGTATTTATGTAGATACTTATGGAAAGTCACGCGTGAATATGAGCGACAGCACCATAGCAAATAAAATAGGAGAATTATTCGACCTAAGACCTAAAGCTATTGAAGATCGCTTAAAGCTTCGCAATCCTATCTACAGTGAAACAGCTGCCTATGGACACATGGGTAGAACTCCTCGTATCGTACAAAAGCACTTCTGTTCTCGTTACCAAGAGCCTAAAACCATGGAAGTAGAACTATTTACTTGGGAAAAAGAAGACTATGTGGATAAAATAAAGCAAGCTTTTAATTTGTAATCAGCATAGCTTTACAGCTATTTATATAAGTAAAGGGTACAGACTAGTCAAAACTAGCCTGTACCCTTTTTATTTCTAGCCAAACCGGCATATTCACTAAATAATGCTTATTTTTGCTCTCTAAAACATTCACTTATGAGTCAAATCAATTCAATCTGTGTTTATTCAGCATCGAGTACAAAAATAGATCCCATCTACTTCCAGGCCGCTGAGGAGCTGGGTAAACAGATGGCAAATAAGAAAATTAGGCTTATCAATGGTGCTGGTGGAATTGGACTAATGAAAAGTGTAGCTGATGCTGTACTCGCTAACGGAGGTGAGGCCATTGGAGTAATTCCTAGCTTTATGATCGAGCAAAAATGGCACCACACCCAACTATCAGAACTCATTGAGGTGAAAAGTATGCATGAGCGTAAACAGCTGATGGCAGATAAAAGCGACGCCATTATTGCCTTGCCTGGTGGCTGTGGCACACTAGAAGAACTATTAGAAATTATAACCTGGAAACAACTAGGACTCTACTTAAACCCGATAGTTATTCTAAATATAAATGGCTTTTACAATCCCTTACTAGAAATGTTAGAGAAAGCGATAAGTGAAAACTTTATGCGGGAATCTCATAAAGAGATATGGAAGGTAGCCAATACCGTAGAAGAAGCCATACATCTTGCAGAAAACACTCCAAAATGGGATTCCTCTATTCGCAAATTCGCATCTATTTAAACAGTAAGCTATGTCACTCTTTAGTATATATACTCAGCTCGCTTATGTTGGCCAAGCACTACCTTATCATACCTATACCGATGACACTCTTGTCATTATACTATTGAGCTGTTTTTTTATCACTTGTTTCTCTCTGACCTACTCTCGCAAATTTCTAATGCAGCTAGGACAAAATTTCATCGAGTCCAAAGCTCACGTAAGTGCTTTTTCCACATCTACAAACTTAGAAGTTAAGAGCTTATTTCTGCTTATCTTACAAACCTGCATCATGATAGCTATGACCTGCCTGCTGTACTTGTATGCACATAACTACACAGTTCCAACAAAACAGAGCAGTACACAACTCATAGCATTTATTGCTGCAGGAACACTATTTATACTCTTCTTCAAATGGATATTATATTCCTTTATAGGCTGGATATTTAAACAAAAAGAGGGTACAGCTATATGGTTAGAGTCGTATGCCACAATAATCTACTACCTAGGCCTGATTATGTACCCAATTGTTCTTTATATAGTTTTTAACAATGTAAGCGGGCTGACACTTAAGTTCATGTTAATAGGGGGCTTTGCACTTACAAAAGGATTAATTTTATATAAAGCTTTGAAACTTTTTTCAAATAAAATATATGGTCATGTGCTTTTAATTTTGTACTTTTGTGCACTTGAAATTGTCCCATATGCATTATTATTTAAAGGGATGAATAAATATATAATGTTTTAACCTTTAATATTTAGAACATTGAAAGTAAAAAAAATACTCGTATCACAGCCTAAACCAGCCTCAGGAAAATCACCCTATTATGATATCGCTGAAAAGTATGGTTTACAAATAGATTTTCACCCCTTTATCAAGGTGGTGAGTGTTCCAGCACAGGAGTTTAGAGAGCAGAAAATCTCTATTCTAGACCACACTGCTGTCATCTTCACCTCACGCCACTCTATAGATCATTTCTTTAAGATATGTAATGAGCTGCGTATCGAAATACCTGACAGCATGAAGTATTTCTGTAACTCAGAGGCAATCTCTCTATACATCCAAAAGTACACCCAGTATAGAAAAAGAAAAATATTTTTCGGAAAAACGGGTAAATTTGATGGAGTACTCCCACTTATCCTTAAAAATAAAAAGGAAAAATTCATAATACCTGTATCTGATGTACACAACAGTGAAATTAAAAACACGCTCGAGAGTCATGGCATTCCATTGACTGAGGCTGTAATGTACAGAACTGTAAGCAACGAGTTTGATAAAAACAAGAAGCTAGATTACGATATGCTTATCTTCTTTAGCCCATCGGGTGTGGTTTCCTTGAAGGAAAACTTTCCTGATTTTGATCAAAAAGACACTTGTATTGCTACCTTTGGTAAGAATACAGCACAAACAGTGAAAGATGCTGGTTTAAGATTGGACCTAGAAGCTCCTACTCCTAAATCGCCATCCATGACAGCGGCATTGGAAGAGTATTTAAAAAACAATAAGTAAGAAAACGCTTAAATAAATAGCATAAGCGGTTGGTAGTTTGTCTATTAACCGCTTATTTTATACCTATATACAGCTATGAGTGAGTTCACGTTGAAAAGGAAAGAGATGATAAAAAGTAAAAAGACAATTGACTACCTTTTTGGAGGTGGTGCAAAATCTTTTTGTGTTTACCCTATTCGTGTTGTATATAAAGAGCAGTTAGATCCTAATACTAGTACTCACACCCTTTTGGTGAGTGTCTCTAAACGAAAATTCAAGCATGCGGTAGATAGGAATCGCGTTAAAAGATTGATAAGAGAGAGCTACAGGCTGAATAAAAACAAATTGCCAGAAACTACACTAGAATCAAACAAACCTCTGGCACTAGCGTTTATTTATCTATCTGATAAGATACAACCTTATGCAAAGGTGAACGAGGCCATACAAAAGATCTTGACCTTGGTAGCAGAAGAGACTAAAAGTGAAAATGCGTAAATTATTAACCTACATATTGCTTGCACCGATCTATTTTTATCGGGCTTTTATTTCTCCCCACCTCGGACCTTCCTGCCGTTTTACACCTACCTGCTCACAATACGCCATACAAGCAATAAAAAAACACGGTCCACTCAAAGGGCTATACCTGACTATTAAAAGGATTTTAAGATGTCACCCTTGGGGTGGTTCCGGCTATGATCCTGTACCATGACCCCTCTATTAAACATCCATTGCCACCCTCAGAAGGAGCAAAACTTCAGAAATGACACCATTTATAGCTACATCTACCCCAACCTGCCGGGACTAGGTCCCAAGCACTGTTCTTCAGGGATACATCCTTGGTATATCCCTGCCAAAAAAGATTTAGACTGGGACCTTTTTCTATCGGTCGCTAAGCAACCACAAGTCAAGCTAATTGGGGAGTGTGGACTGGACACCTTTTCAAAAATTGACCTTGATACTCAAATAAAAGTGTTCAGAAAACAAATTGAAATTGCTGAATTGGTACAGAAACCCCTATTAATACACATGGTTAGGACAACCACTGAAATCATGGCACTCAAACAAGAGTACCAACCCAAGCAAACCTGGATTATTCATGGGTTTAGAGGAAAGCCAGAGCTGGCGCAACAATATTATGAACACGGGATACTA
>JASLIW010000040.1 GCA_030152865.1 Bacteroides sp. | reverse complement strand
GTATGGATGGCTACCTCAAATAACAGCTACTCTTATGTTTGACTTGCTACAAGAAATATATAGTTCCATCAAAAACAACAAGCTACGCACCTTCCTTACTGGATTTGCTGTAGCTTGGGGCATCTTTATTTTGATTGTGCTTTTGGGCGCTGGAAACGGCCTACTCAATGCATTCCTCGACCAATCAGGAAGATTTGACACCAGCTCTATGCAGGTTTCTGGAGGCTATACGAGCCAACCCTACAAGGGCTATCAGCGCTGGCGGCGTATCAAACTCAAAGAAGCCGATATGAGCTATTTGATGGAAGAGCTAGATGAATACCTCTACAACGGTGGGGTAGAATTACGTATTTCATCACAAGTATCTACTCGCAAGGATTATATACAGGGTTCTGTCAGTGCTATCTATCCCAACTTTGAGCAAGCTAATGCTATCCCCATTGTAAAAGGTCGATTTGTCAATTATGCCGACTTAGAAGCACGTCGAAAGGTAGTTGTAATTAGTGAGGACAGCAGCAGAACCCTCTTTGGTACAGATGATCCGATTGGCAAGTATGTTACGATCAACCAACTCTCCTTCCAAGTTGTAGGCGTCTACCAATCTAGTAGTATGCGTGACAACAAACAGACTTATGTACCCTTCAAGACCATTCAGCTCATATACAATAAAAATGATGTGGGCTCCCTACTCTTCCAAATGAGCGATGCGGTAAAAAGTATCGCTGACAATGAGTTGTTAGAAGAAAGAATTAGAACTAAACTAGCCCAAGTGCATCAGTTTAATCCAGCCGATCATGGAGCCGTATGGATCTGGAATCGACTAAAAATGTTCCTCCAACAACAAGATGCCGCCAACTACCTGCGTGTAGCCATCTGGGTCATTGGCATACTGACCCTTCTGAGTGGGGTAGTTGGAGTAAGCAATATTATGCTGATAACGGTCAAGGAGCGTACGCGAGAATTTGGAATCCGTAAAGCTTTGGGAGCTAAACCCAGCTCCATCTTAGTCCTTGTCTTGGCAGAGAGTATCATTATTACAACCTGCTTTGGCTATATCGGCATGCTCGCAGGCATAGCAGTAACCGAGTGGATGAATAAAGTAGCTGGCAATGAGGTGGTAGATATGGGCGCTTTTTCTCAGACAGTATTTACCAACCCTACAGTAGATATACATATAGCTATACAGGCCACCCTCACCCTAATAATAGCTGGTACGATTGCTGGATTCATTCCAGCTCGAAATGCAGTAAAAATTAAACCTGTAGATGCACTAAATGCCCGATAAAACAAAGCCTATGAAATTTGACTTAGACAGCTGGGAAGAGATATTCATTACCCTCACACGAAACAAATCACGCAGCCTACTGACTGCTTTTGGTGTGTTCTGGGGCATCTTCATGCTCATTGTCTTAATTGGCATGGGCCGTGGACTCGAAGGGCTCATGAATCAGAATTTTGAAGGAAGCAATCAAAATAGCAGCATTCTCTTTACAGGACGCACTTCCCTACCCTATAAAGGGTTTCAGAAAGGAAGGTACTGGAACCTAGACAACACCGATATTTCTCTGCTCAAAAGCATTGAGGGAATAGATGCAGTCTGCCCTATATTAGCCCAATATACTATACAAGCTAACTACAAAGAGCTCAAAACTGAAGTACAACTCATTGGTACTACAGACGATTATGACAAGCTCCAGGATCAGGACATGCAATATGGCCGATTTCTAAACAGCATAGATGTGCTCGAAAAGCGAAAGGTTTGTACACTGGGAAATCAAGTATATAAGGATTTGTTCCCTTTTGGTGGAGATCCCATAGGCGAATACATTGACTTGCAGGGAGTTTACTTCCAAGTGATAGGCATCACTAACAATACCAATAGTGCCATAAACTTTGCTGGACCACCTGCTACACACGTCACAATCCCAGCCACCACACTACAGATGGTCTACAACAGAGGTATCCAGATAGACCTACTCTTGCTAGGGGCTAAAAAGGAATACACCATGACCCAACTCCAAGACGAAGTGGAGAAACAGATAAAAGCAGCACACACACTTGCACCTGAAGATACAGAAGCCGTAACCTTTGTCAATACCGAGGCCATGTATGGTTTTATTAGCAACCTCTTACTCGGTATTAATATTCTCTCTTGGCTGGTAGGTGTTGGCACGCTTCTGGCTGGCATCATCGGTGTGAGTAACATCATGATGATTACCGTCAAGGAGCGAACTACAGAATTTGGGATACGCCGAGCCATCGGAGCTCTGCCTCAAGATATTTTAGGACAAATCATACTCGAAAGTATCGTTATTACACTACTGGCTGGCACCGCCGGCATAGGCATAGGTGTACTCACCCTATCAGGAGTAGAAACAGTGGTCAATATGCTGACAGAGTCGAACACCTTCTTTCAAGTCTCTTTTGGTCTGGCCCTTGCAGTGTTTGCTGCACTTATCGGCCTAGGCATCTTGGCTGGTATGGCACCTGCCTATCGAGCCTTAGCCATCAAACCCATAGATGCCATCAGAGAAGATTAATAAAAAAACAAACTATTTATAAACGCAACCATGAAAAAATACCTGAAGTATGCCGTCATTGTAATCATTGGACTCCTCTTTGTCCAAACCTTTGTATTCTTGTACAAAAAGTCACAGCCTAAAAAGGTAACTTATGAAATTGTGCAAGCCAGCATCAAAGATCTAGAAAAAAGTACAGTAGCCACAGGTACTGTAGAACCTCGTGACGAAGTGGCCATCAAACCTCAGATATCTGGAATTATCGATGAGGTGTATAAGGAAGCTGGACAGACTATTCGTTCGGGAGAGATCATTGCCCGCGTGAAGGTCATCCCAGAATTAGGCCAACTCAATGCGGCTGAAAATAGACTACGTACAGCTAAGATCAATCTCGAGCAAAACGAAAAAGATTTTGCTCGTACCCAAGCTATGTATGACAAAGGCCTGATTAGTAAAGAGGAGTTTGAAAAGGCACAAGTAAGCATTCTCACCACCCGAGAGGAGTTTCAGGCAGCAGTAGATGCCCATGACATCGTCAAGGATGGCTCAACGAAAAACAAGGCCGACCTAAGCAATACCCTGATTCGCTCCACGATTGATGGGCTTATCCTAGATATACCCATCAAAAAAGGAAACTCAGTAATACTCAGCAACACCTTCAACGAAGGAACAACCATAGCTACTGTGGCCAATATGAGCGACCTTATCTTCAGGGGTTTTATAGACGAAACTGAGGTAGGAAAAGTACATGAGGGTATGCATGTTTCACTCAGCATTGGTGCACTCTCTCAACTAAACATCGATGCCACATTAGAATACGTATCACCCAAGGCGAAGCTCGAAAATGGGGCAAACCTTTTTGAGATAAAAGCAGCTGTGCAGCGTCCCGATACGGTATTTATTCGCTCAGGATATTCAGCTAATGCCACCATCATCCTAGAACGTGTAGAGCAGGTACTAAGCGTGCCTGAGCGTGTAGTGGAAGTGGCCGAAGGAGAATCCTTTGTCTGGATAGAAACCAAAGGGGGTGAAGATCAAGAATTTGAAAAACGCATCGTAAGCACTGGCCTCAGCAACGGAATTGATATTGAAATCAAAAGCGGATTAAGCTTAGAGGATAGAATCAGAGGCTTAATACTAAAATAATAGGACCATGAAACACTACGCTATTCATGCATTCACTGCACTCATTATAGCTTCACTCGCACTGCCTATTTATGCTCAAGAGCCTATCCAGTGGAACTTGAAGCAGTGCATTGACTATGCTATCGAAAATAATTTAAGCTTGAAGAAGGCCGATAACCAGATCCAACAAGACAAGCTCAACAAACAGACTAAACAATGGTCTCGCCTACCCAGTGTAGACGCCAATGCAAGCCAGGGATGGAACTGGGGACGCTCACCCTCTCCCATTGACAACCGCTATTCTAATGTGCGCTCAGCCAACACCAACTTTGGACTATCCACCAATCTACCCTTATTTACAGGTCTAGAGCTACCCAATCAATATGCACTATCCAAGATTCAACTCAAGGCTTCGCTAGCCGACTTGGCTAAGGCCAAAGAAGACCTCTCTATACAGGTGACAAATAGCTACATCCAGGTACTGTTCAACCAAGAGATTTGTGAGGTGGCCAGACATCAGGTAGAACTCAGCCAAGAGCAACTAGACATGGGCAGAGCCAAGTATGAACTAGGCAAACTATCGTATGCCGAACTCACAGAACTAGAGTCTCGCCTCAAACAAGACGAGATGCAACAGGTAGAAACACGCAACAACTACCAGCTTGCACTACTCGATCTGAGCCAGCTACTGGAGCTCCCTACACCCGATAACTTTCGCATCCTACCGCTCGATGAGCGTGTTTACCAGCAAGAACTCACTCCTCCTAATGAGATTTATGTGCAAGCGCTACAAGACAAGCCTGTAATTTTGGCTGCTCAGCTGCGCAGCGAGGGTGCTAAAAAAAACATACGCTTGGCACAAAGTGGTTTTATGCCCAAACTCTCCTTCAATGCGAGCATCGGCTCAGGCTATTATTCGGTGCAAGGAAGAGATGCTGAAGGATTTAGACACCAGCTATCCAACAACCTAAGCAAGTACGTGGGATTTTCACTAAGCATTCCTATTTTCAATCGAATGAATA
>JASLIW010000132.1 GCA_030152865.1 Bacteroides sp. | reverse complement strand
CTTTAACTCCTAGAGGAATTACATAAGTCACAGAAGGATCTAAATTTTCATTGGCTATAAATGTTAGTTCTAATGGACTGGAAACACGCTCTCCTATGTTAACTTTAACTTTTCCTCCATCCTTTAACTCGAGGGAGGACTCAGGAAAAGCAGGATACTTAGTCCCATTGATTTCATTGTATTTATCTAAAAGATCCACATTAAAATAGAACTGAGCCTCAACCTCTGAATCAGACTTATCAGTTAAGTTTAAATAAAACTCTGATGTCAGTTCCTCTCTAAACTCTATGAGTGAATTGGATGCTTTTTGATTATGATTCACAGTGAATGCAACAGGAACATCTGTTGTTTCATAATTTTCTTCCGGCATAGGAAGAGCATTGATGTCATCGTTACTACATCCGCCAAGTATCAAACCTGCACAGAAAAACAACGATGCCATATACTTGGATATATTGTAATATTTTTTCATAATAATTGATTAACATTAAGTGTTTATTTGTCCTCTGGTAAAGAAACAGAATACCATTTTAAGTTGGCATTCGATGTTAGATCATTACCATTCTCAGTGTGGTCTTTGACTTTATTTCCAGCAGAGTCATCAAATTTCCAATAAGATACAAGTCCTTCAGAAGTGGGATCTACGAAATAAATAGAGCTATTTATTTCTTCTTGCGTTCTTACTTTATTCCAAATCCGGCACTCTGAAATATAGCCGTTGAGCCATCTCTCATCGTTATAAGATTTGCCCACATAAAAACTATTATTACCCAGGTTAACAGTTCGCTTGTTGACACTACCATCTGACTGTAATTTCCCATTCACGTAAATCTGTACATGCCCTTCATCAAAGGTTAAAGCAACATGCACCCATTCTTTAGTAGGCAGCCCTTTACTTGAATCTCTTGAAGGGAAGTTGCCGCCACTAGTAGCAAGCTGGACCTGATTTCTCTCAAAGTTAGCATCACCAATACGAATAAGAAAATCACCTTCTATACCCATCACCGTACTAATCTCTCCATTATCAAAGTCTCTTACATAAATTAGAGCTTCCATTGTTAGTTGTGATAAGTTATTAGCAACTGCACTATTATTCCAGGTTGGGGATAAATAGTTTTTTTCTATATCGGCAACAACATTAATAAGAGCAGCTCCTTTAAAAATAAAATAAGTAGTCTTAGCGCTTTCTAGTAAATCAATATCATCACTCTCTACAGTTATAGGAAGCACATATACCTTTTCTCTATCTAGCCTTAAGATATTCTTAAACTGAATATTAGTCTCAGTAGAGTTGATTAAACCGGCATTTATAACAACTTCTGGTTCTTGTAAAACAAAGTTTTCATCTGGTAATATGATAGCTTTCTCCTGATAAATATTATTAAATGTGTTTACTAGAGATTTATCAACTCTAAAGGTGAATACTATATCTCTACCTTCTGGCTTAGCTATTGCAGCTTTCAAAATTTTGGATTCATTCTCAGCACCTGGTTTAATTAGTAAATTCTCTAAAAGTCCACTAGTGTTAAATCCTTTGTTATCATAACCATCATTAGTGCTACATGCACTTAATAGGATGAATGACAATGCTGCCATCATTATGTTTTTACTAATAGTTTTCATATGTCTTATTTGAGTGAAGGATTTAAAATGTTAATGGCTTCTCTGGATAAACTGTAAATATTAGGATTCTTATTATTCTCATGCTTATAATAATCTGCATTTATATTTAAAATCCCTATTCCAGCTATTGTGAAATTAAAATGACCTGTCCCCCATATAGCGGTTGATACAACTGCAAATGACTGATCTGCCCAAAAACCAGATTCAGCATCAGTAGAGTCCATAGATGGTACTTGAGCAGTCACAATAAACCGATCTGATGGAACACCTTCTACCATTGCAGAAGTTACTTTATGAGTGATACTAGACGCATTCGTCACCTCATGAGTAGGTATAATAATATGCTTGCACTTTCTTAAAATCTCCTTATCTATTAGGTTTTGGGGCTTACCTTCAAAAACTATCATTTTATCTTGATTTCTTTCAATCCAGGTATTTATCACCCCCATAAATAACTGTTCCTGCTCAATATACTTTTTCTTTTCTTCTGGAAACATATGCAAGGTACTCTTTCCCTGAATACCAATGCACAGGCCATCATAGTTATAGTCTGTAGCAGGCTTGAGTATATTTTGAAGCTTATCTATTAGGAATTCACTAAAATCCAAATCAGGCACTCTTTGGGCTTCTTCTGCTGATAAATCTTGGTCTTCTTCCTGCTCTTCCTTAAGTAAATTATACTCTTTTTTTATTTGATCTAAATGGATTGCAAATAAAGTTTTAATTCCTTTCTTTTCTCTTATTTCATCCACTTCTTTAATTTCCCAATCTGCTAAATATGCTGCATCTGATAAAATAATAGCATCAATACTATCTGGAACATTATTAATGTGCTGTGACCTATGAGTAGGTTTTTTTTGACTATTATCAAACCAAGCATAAACAAACTTATGTTCAGAATCCTTATACGCCTTAAGCTTTTCTAGATATTGAGCATATAACTCAGGATTTTGCTCTTCTATGCTAGGGTAGTAAAATGCCTTACTATCTACATCTGACCACTTGGAACAAGAAGCCATTGTGGCAACAATACAGAATCCAAGTATAGGTAGTAATATTTTTCTATTCAATATATTTTTCATTGTATTCTTCATTTAGTTAGTTCTTTTTTGCCCACCATAAATCTGTAGCCATATTGTCAGGCCCATTTAGATAATCTCGAACGGCTTGTTCAACGTTTTCATTATTATCGGTGTATTCTATTTGTGGGTACATTAATCTTCGTGCCATCCGCTTGTTACTAACTGTACCACCACTTAAATTATCCTTTGGCTCCATTAGTCTGGGATAACCAGTACGACGGAACTCAGCCCACGCTTCATGTCCTAAAGGAAAGTTTGCTATCCATTTTTGAGTAATGATCTTTTCAAGCTTCGTTTCAAAGTCAGCACTTTCATCCCATTTTATAGTACAAGAACTAGTTACACCTGTATAATTAAGGCAGCCTTGGGGATCTTTATATTGCTGTGGAGTTTTAGTTTTATCATTAATATACTGAGTGACTCCTTGAGCTCCCCACTGATCAAATGATAGTTCAATTCCAAGATTGTAAAGATCCTCTGCATTACCTTGCATATTCCAGCCTCTGATAGCTCCTTCAGCTCTTAAGAAGGTTATTTCTGCCGCATTCATCCACATTAATTTATCATCAATCTTAACATTCATATTCGAATACTTGCGATATTCTCCTTGTGGAACTAACACTCCACTTCTAAGACCATGGAATCCATTAGATTGTGTAATATTACTCTCATCAAATGTAGATATGGTGAAGTAAAAAGGTCTGCGCGGATCATCATAACCATTCATATAAGAAGTAATATCTGCAGATATACGAGAATCTCCTCCATTATATTCATACATTACAACACGAAATGGGTTTTTTTGAGTAGTAAAATATGCATTATCTGCATTACTAGTAAACACTCCAGCTTCACTGTTCACAGCTTCTTCTGCTTTTGTTTTTGCCAAGGCTTCATCAGCATTTACAATGCGCATAGCAAGCCTTAACTTTAACGAATTAGCATATTTAGCCCAACTACTAACATCTCCATTATACACTCTATCTGCTAGAGGACTAAACTTATCTCCCATACTCTCAGTTAGGGCTTCAATAGCCTCATCTAAATCTTGAAACATTTGTTTATACACCTCTTTTTCCGAGTCGTATGGAGCTGTTTGTTTACCATCTTCTCCTACCTTTGAATAAGGTATTGGCCCATAAACATCAGTAACTTTTGCCAGTATAGAGACTTTACATACTTGAGCTACTGCTATTTGAACCTTATCATCTGAACTATTCTGTAAGGTATAGAAATTCTGAAAGGCCTTGGGAATTAAGTCATTAAAAGTTACCTGTATCCAGTGCTCTTCAGGATTGTAAGTTGAGTATTTCTGCTTAAACCCCATATTTGAATCGGCCAGATATCCTCCAAACGAACCACCTAAAAGGCATTCTATAAACTGATTTCTATTAACCTCATTCGTTATAACTTCACTTTGCAAAGCTAATAAGGGTACACGAGTTAAATAATCATCTGCTTCCATCTCATCCTTGGAAACAGTGCTAGGCTCTTTATTAATATCTATAAAATTGGAAGTACAAGCTCCTAGAGTAAGTACCGATCCAATAAATATTGTTTTTAAAATATTTTTTTTCATTTTCTCACGCTTTTGTATTAAAACTTAAGTCTAATGTTGAAACCAATATTCCGTGTGCTAGGCATCATAAAATAATCTATACCCTGATAATAGTTACCTGTTGTAGCTACAGATTCAGGATCAAATGGAGCTTTATTATAGATCATCCATAGATTTTTACCTACAAGAGAGACTGTTAAATCAGCTACATTCCACAACATCTCTTTTGGGAAAGTATAACCGATTGAAGCTTCTTGCAATCTAACATTGGTTGCACTATAAGTATAATATTGAGGCACTCCTGATTGAGAACCAATAGCAGTAAACCATTTTTCTGAATCCACAAGGTCACCACCATTTACGATAACACCACCATAATCTCTAGCCACAGCTGACTGCTTAGAAACTCCATATTTATCTAAAGCAGCTTGAGTTGCAGAATAAACAATACCACCTAAACGGGCAGAAACCATAAAGCTAGCATGGATGTTTTTATAAGAGAAACTATTTCTCCAAGCCATATTGGCTTTTGGTAAGACACTTCCAAGCTTAATATAATCAGCATTCGTTACGGTAATATCCCCTGTTTCTGAAATTTTAATATTTCCATTACTATCTCTTTCCAGATCTGAAATAGAATATAGGTCCCCTAAGGTTCCTCCCTTTTTAAGGATAAAACGTGCTTTGGCTAATCCACCTACATCTAATTTATCTTTATTAATTAGTTCTCCTTGCGCAGTTACATAGTCTTCTACAAGCTCTTTAATCTTATTCTTATTTGCACTAAAAGTATAATTAGAAGACCAACTAAAATCACCCCATTTATTATTATATCCAAGAGCTAACTCAACTCCTTGGTTTTGTACTTTACCTGTTTGTATAATCCAGCTCTTGTACATAGAAGATACAGATAACTGGGGGTCAAACGTTTGATTTTTAGTTACTGTATAATAATAACTCAAATCTAAATTAAAGTGATTAAATAGTTTTGTAGTTAGTCCAATCTCCCAAGAGTCGGTCCGCTCTGGCTTCAAATTAAAGGTGTCTGCATAGTCAGTTGCTAACTCCCAAATTTTATCATCGTCATCCCATCTATGGGTAATATTAGCAAGGTATCGTCTAAAAGGGGTACCAACGGATGCCCATGAAGCTCTAACCTTCATGTAGTTGATTTGCTTTGGCATATCTAACACTTCTGATAACACAACCGAAGTACCAATCGATGGATAAAAGAATGATTTATTTTTAGAGTTTTTTCCTGCTAGCTGAGAAGGCCAATCATTTCGCCCAGTTAAAGTAAGGTAGTAAGCCCCTTTATATCCAAGCTCTACACTTCCGAAAATAGACTGTACTTGTTCGTGCCAACCACCATCAACACGTTTAGTTTTATTATCATCAAGCTGAAGAACTGTAAAAACATTAGCTAATCCATCTTCCCTAATAGGACCTCTATTTTGTATAAAGCTCTCTCTCTTATCAGAATAAGATGTACCTAGATTAGCATGAACAGAGAAAAGATTATCAAAAGTCTTATTGATATTCACTAAGAAATCGGCATAAGTCTGTTTTTGTTTAGTAGTAGTAATACCATATAAACCATTAGATGAACCTTCTGCTAGTGTTAAGTTTGTTGTAGCATAATACTTTTCAGTAAAATCATTAACAGAGTTGTCAATACGAACACGCCCTGATACATTTAACCAATCAAGTATATCATAGCTCAACCCTGCATTTAACATGTAGCGATCTTTCTTATTTTCCCTTAGATTTCTATGTGCTATCCAATAGGGGTTTTGTCCTGTAAACTCAGATGTATAGTCAGGCCAATATTGAGTATAGATTTTACGACTTGGATCATAACGCTCATACATTTTAATATCATTCCAGTCTGCTCCTCTAGGAAACAGATAAGAAGTAATTAATGGATTACCGTAGACTCCTTGGTTAACCATATTCATATCTTGCTGCTTAATATAGCTACCCCCTAGATCCAAATGTAATTTATCTTCTAGTGCAGAAGTTGTATTACGAAAAGTAAAATTATAACGATCATAGTCATTATTAGGAATTAAGCCTACTGAATTTACAGCCCCTGCTGAAACATAAGTCTGATTTTTTTCTGTCCCTGTTGAAAAAGCTAACGACTCACTTGTTACAACACCTGTTTTAAAGAAGTCTTTATGAGGCTTGAAATTATAATTATTGTCTGTGAGTAACTTATTACCCCAGCTTAAATCAGTAGCATTAGAAGAACTTCCCGTACCATATGTATTCTGAAATTCAGGTAGCACAAATGGTTTTAAGAAATCAGTATTTTGACTGAAAGTAAAACTTGTATATCCAGCTTTACCTTTCTTTGTCGTAATAACAATTGCACCATTTGCTGCTTCAGACCCATAAAGAGCTGCTGCTGCTGCACCTGTTAAAACCGACATAGACTCAATATCTTCTGGGTTAATATCTGCAATACCCTCTGTGGTTCCTGCAGAATCAAATTCTGTACCTCCTTCTTTACCCATGTTATACATAGGTACTCCATCAATAACATAGAGAGCATTACTAGATTGTGATATACTTTTAACACCACGCATCACAACTTTACTAGCACCTCCAACTCCCGATGAGCTAGAATTAATATTTACACCTGCTACCTTTCCTGCTAATGAATTAATAAAGTTGGCATCTTTATTAGTTAAAAGATCTTCGCTTTTTACTTCTTGCACATTATAGCTAAGCGCTTTTGTCTCGCGTTTAATACCAAGAGCTGTAACAACAACTTCGTTAAGTAATTGTGTATCGGGTATTAATTTAATATTGTATGCGTTTTGCTGGCCTACTCTAACCTCTTTAGACTCATAACCAATATATGAAACAGTAAGGACTTCACCCTCACGGACATCAAGATTGAAGCGTCCTTCATAATCAGTTATTGTACCAGTACCTTTCCCTTTGAGCGCTATATTTACTCCAATCATAGGCTCATCTAGCTCATCAGTTATAGTTCCACTTATTTTCTTGACTGCTTGTTGCTGCTTCTCAGCTACAATCATAATATAGTTTCCATCGATTTTATAAGTAAATCCTGTTCCCTCAAGCGTTTTGCTTAAAGCCTCATCAAGCGTTGCATTACTTAGATCTAGGGTTACTACTCTGTTTTCGCCTAACTGTGATATATTGTAGGCTATTGACATGTTAGATTGCTTTTCTATTAAGTTAAAGGCCTTTTCTATTGTTATTTCTCCTTTAGGTATTGAGACTCTTGCCATAGGGCTCTGAGCATACATTACAGAACTAAAAAACAAAAGACCTGCTAAAACTGTGATAGCCTTAGCCTTTCTGAAATTTAAATTCATAAAACAAAATTGTGTTATTATGTACTAGTGATTAATTTAGGTATTAACTAGCTTTACTTTAGCTAGTCTAAGATAATTAAGAGATACTTCTTTTTAATATTTACATAGTTAGATAGTTTATTAGACTTGTTTTACAATCTTATTATTTAAGGTAACAGATATTATCATGTAGAAAATAATTAACTCCTGAAACTGTCTGAATCACGCTAAGAACCTCCTCTAGAGGTGCATCCATATTAAATTTAAAGTTATACTTATCAGTAGTTTGAATTAGATCCAAGCTATACTGGAAGTTTATAGGATACCTCCTTTCTAATATGTATAAAACTTCTTTAAGTGTTTTATTTTGAATCGTTAGCACTCCATGTTGCCAGGATGTAATAGTAGACAAATCAACATTTGACACAGAGAATCTCGCGGTGCTTTTGTCATAAATATACTGCTGACTAGGCTCAAGAATAGTCCTTTTTTCTTCTTTTAAGTTATCAACAGCAATGCTACCAGAAAGTAATGTTGCAGTAATACTCTTCTCATTAGGATAAGCCTCCACATTAAAATGCGTTCCCAAAGCTGTAATATTACAGTCAGATGTTTTAACGATAAAAGGTTTATTGGGATTTTTACGCACATTAAAAGCCGCCTCACCGATAAGATATACGCTCCTAGTTTTACCGTTAAATTCTTCTGGATACAGTATTGTTGTGGTGGAGTTAAGGTATACTACTGAACCATCTGGCAAGTATAATGAGTCAACTTCTGCTATCTGTGTATACAGCTCTATCAAATCAGTAGTCTCAGTATTTGCACTGTGTTTAATCAACCCATAAAGCAAACTACTAGAAATAAAAATAAAGATAGCAGCTATTGACTTCCATCTCAGTAAAGAAGACTTCCTTCTTTTTTCGCGGGTGTTCGACTTAAACTTATTCCACGAAGATAGAGTTGAGTGATCGGCTTCTTGAGGCGTGTCATCCCAGAGCTGCTTTAAACCCTTTTCTTTTTCCTCCTTATTATCCTCATCTGTAAGCCAAGCATAAAAGTCGTTTTGAACATCTTCACTTACTTTTGTACTTGTATACTCTTCTAATATTTTATTTATTCTATTTTTCACGTTTATACATATGTATTAAGTGTAACAATCTAATCAGGGGTCTTACTCAATCGAAGTTGAATTAAAACGCTAAAAGAGTGGAATATCTTTTAATTCTTTTAAGGCGAGATAAATATGTCGTTCTACTGTTCGTATTGATAATTCTAAAAGATCAGCGATCTCTTGGTTAGATTTACCTTCTAACCTGCTTAGTTTGAAAACCCTTCTTCTCTGCTCAGGCATTTCATCTACTTTTATACGAAACAGTAGTGCTAGTTCTTTACTGTAAATCTCTTGTTCAATAGTTGTATTTATAGATATGTGTTCTTGTTCTTTAATGATATGCTTATTGAACTTTTGCTCGAGTGATCTCTTTTTAAATATATTAAAAATATGATTTTTAGTCATGGTGTATATATAGCTATCCTTATATTTATCTGTACACCAAATCTCAGGTTGTTCCCATATTTTAATAAATATTTCCTGAGCTACATCTTCAGCATCATCTTCATTTTGAATTAGTTTAAAAGCAAATCCTTTTACTCTTGGATAGTTTTTTAAAAAGAATCTCTCAAATATTTTGATTTTCTTTTCATATGTGTATATCATAGCTACAACAATATAGTTTAATCTATTTTACATCAAACAGATTTATAGACAAGGTTTATTATAGTATATTTTGCCTAAAATTAGCAAAGTTTTCTAAAACAATAAGCCATGTGAAGCATTTGTTTTATAGAACACTTATTAGTCCATTTTCAAAAGACGACCGACTCCAAACCAGCGTTAGTCAAACAAGAAGCATAGTTAACTAAATCTATTGAGTAAAATAAATGACAGAATGAAACAAGGAGTGCCCCTTAAAAGGGGCACTCCTTGTTTCAATAGTTCTATCAAAAATAGGATAATATACAGTAACTAATAATAAGCTATCTCACGTTTAGTAACTGACAGCACCTCATCATTGTTACGCTCGGTTTTAACGAGCCAATTACCTTGCTCATCATACTCATAACTAGTTTCGATATAAAAACTAGGGATACCTTTATCATCATAATTAACACGAGACACCTCATTACCCTTATCATCATAATTAATGATATAACTAGTAATCAATACATCATCGACTAAAT
>JASLIW010000119.1 GCA_030152865.1 Bacteroides sp. | reverse complement strand
CTTGCTTTTAGATGAGCCCACCAATGATTTGGACATGGAGACCGTACAGTGGTTAGAAGAGTACTTATCCAACTGTGAGCATACCGTCTTAGTCGTAAGCCACGATCGCCACTTCTTAGATTCTGTATGTACGCATACGATAGATATAGACTACGGCAAAATCAATATGTTTGCTGGTAACTATAGCTTCTGGTATGAATCTAGTCAGCTCGCCCTTCGCCAACAGCAAAATCAACGTGCCAAGGCGGAAGAAAAAAAGAAAGAGCTGGAAGAGTTTATTCGCAGATTTAGTGCTAACGTGGCAAAGAGCCGTCAAGCAACAAGCCGTCGTAAGATGTTGGAGAAGCTCAATGTGGAAGATATCAAACCATCTTCTCGTAGGTATCCTGGAATTATCTTTACGCCAGAACGTGAGCCCGGTAATCAAGTCTTAGAGATTCAAAACTTAGCCGCTAATGCACCAGATGGAACACCTCTATTTAAGGATGTTAGCTTCAATGTGGAGAAGGGAGATAAGATTGTATTTATTTCAAGAGATCCTCGAGCCATGACCAGTTTCTTCCAAATCATAAATGGAGAAGAAGAGGCACTAGCTGGAGAATATAAATGGGGCGTGACAATTACTACAGCCTATCTTCCTTTAGATAATACAAAGTTTTTTGAGTCAGACTTAAATTTGGTTGATTGGTTAGGACAGTATAGTTCAGGTAATGATGTATACTTAAAAAGCTTCTTAGGTCGTATGCTATTTTCGGGTGAAGATGTGCAGAAGAAAGTAAATGTCTTATCAGGTGGGGAGAAAATGCGTTGTATGATTGCACGTATGCAGCTCAAAGATGCAAACTGTTTAATCTTGGATACACCTACCAACCACTTAGACTTAGAGTCTATACAAGCATTTAACAATAATCTCAAAACATATCCCGGTAATATTCTTTTTGCCTCACATGACCATGAGTTTATTCAGACCGTGGCCAATCGCGTTATAGAGCTAACACCTAATGGTATTATCGATAAGATGATGAATTATGATGATTATATTCATTCGGAGCACATCAAGGAATTGAGAGAAAAATATTATAGAGGATAAAATAGAACAAAATGGTTTATTGGAAAGCTCGGACATTGTCCGAGCTTTTTTATTTCCTCCCTGACAAAAGGACGATGAGTCAGGGATAGAAGTCAGCTGGATCCCTGCATGAAAAAGTTTATGCAGGAACCTTTTGAAAGAGCTTTTTTAGCTTACAAAAGGATGGGTTTATCTCCTAATTAATTGGACGGTATTGGTAAAATACCCTTATATTTGTTTGGATAGTTTATCGGAAAACACAAGCTTAAATCATATTATGAGGTTAAACACAAGGTATTTACTCGTATTGCTCTTCCTATTTGGCTTTAATCCACCCAGTTGGTGTACAGAAACAGCTGTTGACTCTCTACTACAGTACACGGGCCGTATTATATACAGCAATCCTAAAGAGGCAGCCCGTATTTCCAAACAGCTTATTGCGCAAGATGAACCAGCGCTGAGTTGTGAAAACTCAGCTAGAGCCTATTTTGTTCACGGTAGGGCAGCGAGCTTTTTGGGTGATTTTGATCTAGCAATAGAGTCCCTGTATCAAGCGTTAGCTCTTTGTTCTCAGATTGATGATCTTTTATTGGCTGAAATAAATCTAGAGATTTCAGATTTGTATTGTCGCTTAAAAGACTATCGAAAGTCCTTTCAGTACAACGACATAGCCTTGGCTTTATTTAAAGTACATCAAGACTCCATGGGTATTGCTGCTTGTCACAATAATCGAGGTATTGTACATGCTAACCTGTATGAGTACCAAACAGCTGAGCAATGTTTTCAATCAGCACTTGCCATCAATAAAAAACTGGGTAATATAAAAGGCATTGCTGCCAACTTAAATAACCTGTGTTTGTATGAGGGCGATAGCGACAAAAAGTTAGCGCTCATCGAAGAAGCCATTATTATCAATAAGAATTTGAATGCCGATTGGGCTGTTTGTGAAAACTACAACAATAAAGGGAAGCAGCTTTTTTATGCACAGCGCTATGAGGAGGCCCTAGCCGTTTTATTGGCTGTTCGTCAAGATATAGCCCAGGTAGGGAGCAAAGAGTTGGAATGTGATAATTACGAGTATCTTTCTTGGGTTTATGCAGCTATGGGTGAGTACAAACAGGCTCATGCAGCCTTGACTCACCTCTTCTTGATGACACAAGAGCTTCAAAATGATGAAAAGTTAAGGACTGTAGAGCGCAACCTTTCTGAAAAGCGTATGCTTGAGCAAGAGAGAGAGATGGACTTGAAAGAGCAGCACCTAAAGATTCGACTCTTGCAACGCAACATACTTATACTAACCATTTGCTTAATTGGATTTGCTGTTGCTGCAGTCTTTATACCACGCTGGTATAAAAGAAGAAAAGATTTGGAGCTGGCTCAAACCAACTTATCTCTAGAAAGATCCCAACGAGAAATTTATGAGCTTAAAGTACAGCAACAAAAAGAACACTTAAAAGAGGTAGAACAGCATCTCAAAGAGGTGAATCGAGAAGCCACAACTTTTGCTATGTTTATTAAGAACAGAAATGATCTTCTTTGCTCCATTCGTCAAAAGTTGAAAGCGGGACAGAAGTTCAGTGGAGATAGGCTAAAGCAACACCTCAAAGAATTGAATTTATTTGTTCGTCAAGCTCAGCTTGACAACACAACAGATAGTTTACTCTTAGCAAGTATAGAAGCAAAGAATCGAGACTATTTAGAGCGATTATTAAGCAAACATCCTGACTTAACAGCTGGTGAAAAGAATCTAGCTCTTTTACTCCGCATAGACCTCAGCTCCAAAGACATCGCTTTATTGATAGGTTCTAACCCCAAGACTGTAAATATGAATAGATATCGATTACGAAAAACACTAAACCTAGAGTCAGGAACTAACTTAACCAGCTATTTACAGTCTATTTAACATATGGGGTTCGAGTGAGAGCCTAAAAAGACTTAATTTTAATTATTCACACAAATTAGTGTGGAAGATGTTGATTGTAGATAGTTTGTTTGTTGTATTAGATTGAATGTAAGGGTGTTGTGTTTTTGGATGTAGATATAAAAGAATAGTATAAAATGGATTTGTAGATATCAAAACCTGCCTTTTGAAATCAAATTTAGTTGTTTTTCTTTTTATTGGATTGTGAAAAATTCTTTATCAACCTTTAAAGAACATATTTATGAAAAACAACACCTTATCAAAGAATAACATTCGATGGCTTGTATTAGCCTTCCTGTTATTTTACTCGGGAGCAACTTTTGCTCAAAATGTCCATGTACAAGGAACGATTGTAGATGAAAGCAATATTCCTGTTATTGGCGCTAGTGTCTTAGAAAAAGGAACCACTAATGGAGCTGTCTCTGATATAGATGGCAACTTCAGTTTACAAGTTAAAAACCAATCTACACTTATTATATCTTATATAGGATATAAAACACAAGTGGTGCAGGTTAAAGGGCGTTCGAAGATAAATATTACGCTTCAAGAAGACACCCAAATGCTCGAGGAAACAGTTGTGATTGGCTATGGAACATTAAAGAAAAGTGACATGACAGGAGCCATTTCATCGGTAGATGTAGATGAGTTGGCTAGTCGTGCTACTGTCAATCCTGCTGAAGCATTGCAGGGTAAGATTGCTGGTGTAAACATTCAAAAAAGTGATGGTCTTGCTGGTTCAGGAGTAAGTATAAAGATACGTGGTATCTCTACTTTTGGAAGTAACGAGCCTCTCTGCATTGTAGATGGATTTCCTGGTGATCTTGATGGGATTAACCCCCAAGATATAGAATCTATGGAGGTGTTAAAAGATGGTGCTGCATCGGCTATTTATGGGTCAGTAGCTGCCAATGGAGTGATTATTGTAACTACCAAAAATGGAAAGAAAGGAGATGTGAAAATCGACTTTAGCACATTCCTAACTACCAAGAAGGTGGCCAAAACGCTAAATATGCTTAATGCCAGTGAGTATAAGTCTGTACACAAGCAGATGTATGATAACTGGAATGCACATGCGCTAGCTACAGGACAAGATGATGATGTGGTAAGCTTGCCAGCATACATCACTAAAGATACAGGAATTGATACCAATTGGCAAGACGCTATGCAGCGTACTGGCTTTTTGCAAAACTATATGTTTAGTGTGCGTGGAGGTTCTGATATAACCCAATACTCGATCTCTTACAATCATGTTGATGAGAAAGGTATTTTCTTGGGTAACAATTTTAAGCAAGATAATGCAAGAGCCAAATTACGCTTAAGTAAATATATTTTTGATATTGATGCCAACCTAGCATTTAAAGTAAACGATTATAAGGGAACTAAATTCTCTTTAAAAGAGATGTATATGATCTCTCCACTTGTGCCTATCTATGATGATAGTCGGGAGTATGGTTTTGGTCTAACTGACTTTGATGGACTTCCCAATAATAGAAACGTAATGGCCGATCATCATTATAAGGAGAATTGGGAAAAAACTTATCACACCACAGCAAATGTAGCATTAACAGTAAACTTTACAGATTGGCTATCCTTTAAAACGAGCTATGCTTATCGTGGAGAACATATTAGAGCAGGCTATCACACGCCACCTTATGTAGCCGATCCTAAATCACCAGTAAAATACCCTTCAAGTGGAGTAAATACCGCATACTGGCAAGAACAAGTCATTGATAATGTGATCAACTTTAATAAGGACTTTGCCCGTCACAGTGTGAGTGCTATGCTAGGTAGTTCGATTACCCAACAAAAGAATGACTGGAGTGGGGTTGATGTAGAGGGTAAAAAAATCAATAATAAAGTGGAAAACGGAGACTTGGTTAGTGAAGATGAACCAGCGGGCTTCTTAGACCCTAATTTCCCTACTATAGATGCAGGTTACGGTGGTACTTATTCTGGTAATGGAAGTTACTGGAAGTACAACAGAGCATCCTTCTTTGGTCGTCTCAACTATAATTATGACGATCGCTATCTTGCTCAATTTACGATGCGCTACGATGGCTCTTCTAAATTTGGATCGGATGAGCGCTGGGGATCGTTCCCTTCTTTAGCTTTAGGATGGAGGGTATCAGAAGAGAAGTTCTTCCCTAAAGACATTGCTTTGAATAATTTAAAATTAAGATTTAGCTGGGGGCGTTTGGGTAATGAAGGAGCCCTGGGTAAATACGATTTCTTAGCCTTAATTTCTTCTTCCAACTGGTTGGGACTGGGATATGTGAAAGGAAATGGAGCTAATCCATGGTCTGCAAGTATTGCGACAGATCTAGAGAATCGCTCCTTGAAATGGGAAACTACGGATACCAAGAATATTGGTGTGGACTTTGGCTTTTTCGATAATGCCTTAACTGGTGCTATTAACTATTATCACAATGCTACCAAGGATCTGTTAATAACCAAGGCCTTACCTGCCTCTGCTGGTCTAAATAACCCCATACTTAATGTGGGTGAGATTGAGAACAATGGTTTTGAATTTGAGTTAAACTGGAATCATAACATTAGTGACTTCAACTACCATGTTGGTTTCAATATGTTTACCACACGTAATCGTGTCAAATCATTGGCTGATGATGGACAGGTTCTTTTTGGCGAGGGTTTGAAATATGGTTCAGAGCACTTTCCAACTCAAACCAAAGTGGGTAAGCCTATAGGTTCATTCTATCTCTATCAAATGGATGGTATCTTCCAGTCGCAAGAAGAGGTTGATGCACATGTCAATGCAGAAGGCTTGCCTTTACAACCCAATGCAGCTCCTGGTGACATTCGTTTCAAAGATATCAATGGAGATGGTGTTATCGATGAGGAAGATAAAAAATACAGTGGTTCGGGTATTCCCAAACTGGAAGCCAATCTAAACTTAGGTGGATCTTATAAAGGACTTGACTTCTCTGTTGTGCTGGGTAGCGCTTTCGGACATAAACTATATAATGCAAACAAGTACTTCTATGAGGGTATGAACTCAGCTTCAAACATGATGACTTCTACCTTGAAAGCTTGGACACCTGAGAACAAGAGTAATAAAGTTCCTCGTGCGATTTACCAAGATCCTAATGGCAATATGAAAGAATCTACTCGCTATTTAGAGAAAGGCAACTTTGTAAAACTGCGCCAACTCCAAATAGGTTATACCTTGCCTAAGTCACTAACAATGAAGGCTTATATTGAACACCTCCGTTTCTACATTAGTGGTGAGAATCTATTTACAATTACATCTTACGACGGAATTGATCCAGAATTCTCTAGAGGAGTATTAAACAGTGGTATTGATAGACACATCTATCCTTTTACTCGCTCGTATACATTTGGTGTTCAACTCTCTTTTTAATCTTTAAAACTAGATACTCATGAAAAAGATAATATATATATGTGCTTTTTTATTGGTGGGGGGACTCTTTTCTTCTTGTGCAAACTTCTTAGAAGAAACCTCTCCCGATAAACTCTCTTCAGATACGTTCTGGAGGAATAAAGAGGATGCAGAGAAAGGAATTTCGGCTGTTTACTCTCAGTTAGAATATGCCATTGATACTTATGGATTTGCAGAGGTAAAGTGGCCCGTTGAAGCTTACCGTGAAGACATTGTTTCTTTAGGTAGAGATGCTATGAATTACCCCAACTGGGTAGAGTTGGCCAATTTTACTTTTACTAATGGTAACTCACAAGTATATGCTTACTGGTGGAACAATTACCGAGGTATTAGTTATGCCAATCAAGTGATTGAAAAGGTACCCGGTATACCAGAAGGTATGATCGAAGAGGATGAACGTAAGAATTTAATTAATGAAGCCCGTTTTCTTAGAGGATATTACTACCTAAAACTCCAATTAAACTGGGAGAAGATAGTTATTCGTGACAAGTATATTACCTCTCAAGCAGACATGAATAAGGGTCTTTCACCTCGTACTGCTTCATGGGATTTTCTAATAGCTGATTTTGAAGCAGCAACTGCCTTACCTGCTGCTTACGATTTAGACAATACTGGGCGTGCTACGAGTGGAGCAGCATATGCTTATTTAGCTTATGCCTATCTAACAAGAGCCTATGAGGAGGAGGATAAAAAAACAGAATACTTAGAGAAAGCAGTACAAGCTTTTGACAAAGTAGTTGGTTATGAATTGGTTTCTGACTTCCAGTCTATGTTCAAAGGGCTTAAGACCAATACCTCCGAATCTATCTTTGAGCTTCAGTTTACAATGAATGATGCAAATGGAGCTTTTTATCAAACCTGTATGCACAAGTGGATAGGATGTTCGGAAGTAGGGGGTTGGGATGAAATATTACCTAGTGAAATGCTGATGCGTGAGTTTAAAAAGGAAGGAAAGATAGCTCAGGGCAATCTTTACGATAAGCGTTTGTATCATACGATTTACTTTAAGGACGATTATTTTAATGGAGGTCCAGGTACCCTGTTTGGTGAAAACACCTACGATGAAGTTTTTGGAGCAGACAATACTAAAGCAGCCTTTCACAAATACCTCCCAAGCACTTGGGATGGAATGAATTATTGGTCTTGTGCTATAAATATTCCACTAATGCGTTATGCCAATGTTTTATTAATGAAAGCAGAAGCTCTTAATGAGCTAGGACGTACAGCAGAAGCTATTCCGCTTATTAACCAGGTGAGAGAAGTGCATGGTGATATGCCTCCCATGCAAGGTAGCTCTCAAGCAGATGTTCGAGCTCAAATAGAGCATGAAAGAATGCTGGAGTTTCCTCTTGAAAATTTACGCTGGTATGATCTGCGTCGCTGGGGTAAATTAGAAGAAGCCATGCAAAAAGCGAATAGAAAGAACTTTGTATTGGACAAGCATGCATTTTATCCAATTCCATTAAAGGAGATAAATGCCAATGATGCTTTGAAAAAGGGTTCTGTTACTCAATAAGATAAAAGCACTCAAGAGGTAGTAGCCTTACACTACTACCTCTTGAATACTTTTTAGCCCACTTACCGACATAGAGATCAGATTGATAAATATTAGAATAAACCCACAAATCATTATGAAAAGAAGTTTTAAATCTTTGTTGATGCTAGCTACCTTGTTAGCTTCATCGCTTACGCTCGGTGCTAAGACTAATGTGCCGTGGCAAAATCCAGAAGTTAATGCAATAAATCGTGAGCCTATGCGTGCTCATTTTATTCCATTAAAAAATGAGCAGGCTGCTATTCAGCAACTTCAAAAGCCTATCCTAGAACGTTTGAAGTTAAATAAAGAGGCAGAGCGCCGAATATCCTTGGATGGAACTTGGAAGTTTAACTACTCCAAAAAGCCAGCCGAAGCACCCCGTGATTTTTGGAAGGAAGATTATGATGTGTCCGATTGGAGTCCGATTCGTGTGCCGGGTAGTTGGGAGCTTCAAGGATTTGATGCACCTATTTATACGGATGTGAGTTATCCGTTTCCGCCCAATCCTCCTTTTGTTCCTGAAGATTATAATCCAGTTGGCTGCTATGTACAAGAATTTATAGTTCCCCAAGACTGGGAGGATGAGGTAGATATTTACTTGGATTTTGAAGGAGTTGAATCTGCTTTTTACATCTGGCTTAACGGGCAGGAAGTAGGCTATAGTGAAGATAGTCGCTTACCAGCGCATTTTAATATTACTGAATATGTGCGCAGAGATGGACAAGTAAATAAAGTAGCCCTGAAGGTGTTTCGTTATAGTGATGGTTCTTACCTCGAAGACCAAGACTACTGGAAATACAGTGGTATAGAGCGAAGTGTGTATTTATACGCACGTCCTAAAACGCGCTTAGCTGATTTTCACTTGTTGGCTGATTTAGTGAATGACTACCAAGATGGTGCATTGAACTTAACACTCAGCTTAGACAATCCTGTACCAGGTTATACCTTTGATATTCAAGTTAGAAAAGAAAATGAAGTCTGTTTTAAAACCGCTCTGCCTCTTACTCAAGCACAAGAGTACAAGCTTACTCATCTTTTCCATGAGGTAGAGAGCTGGAATGCTGAGACTCCTCACTTGTACGATTTGGTGATGACTCTTAAGAATACACAAGGGAGAGAGTTAGAGTCTATTGTGCACTCCTTTGGATTTAGAACGATTGAAATGCGCCATGGACAGCTCTTGATCAATAATGTACCTGTATTATTTAAGGGGGTTAATCGTCATGAACACGATCCGATTAGCGGACGTACAGTTTCACTTGAAAGTATGCTGAAGGATATTGAGTTGATGAAGAATTTCAACTTAAATGCTGTGCGCTGTAGCCACTATCCGAATAATCCTGAGTGGTATATCTTATGTGATCATTATGGCTTATATTTGATAGATGAGGCCAATATAGAAAGCCATGGTATGATGCATCATGAAGATTATACCTTGGCCAATTATCCAGATTGGCAGAAGCCCTTTCAGGAGCGTATGGAGCGTATGGTACGCAGAGATCGTAATTTTACATCGATTGTTACTTGGTCTATGGGTAATGAGTCGGGGTATGGTAAACATTTTGAAATGCTTTACCACTGGACTAAATCTTTTGACCCTTCAAGACCCGTGCAGTATGAGGGTGGTGGTTTTAAAGGTTTATCTGATATTTACTGCCCCATGTATGGTCGGATTTGGTTACTTCGTCAGTTTGTAAATCAACGCCAACCTCGTCCATTGATCTTATGTGAGTATGCTCATGCGATGGGAAACAGTGTGGGTAACCTACAAGATTACTGGGATGAGATTTACAAGTACGATCAGCTGCAAGGTGGTTTTATTTGGGACTGGGTAGATCAAGTGATTGCTCACAAAGATGAGCAAGGAAATGATATCTGGGCTTATGGAGGTGACTTAGGTTTTGTGGGAGTACCCAATGATTCAAACTTTTGTGCCAATGGTTTGATTGCTGCAGACCGAAGTCTTAATCCTCATATCTGGGAGGTCAAGAAAGTGTACCAGTATGTACATTTTGAGCCTGCTCCATTTGTTTCTCAGGGTGTTCGAATTCTTAATCGACACGATTTTATAGATCTATCAGCTTATAACTTTAAGTGGATTCTTGAAACAGATGGACAAGTCATTCAGTCGGGACAGCTTGATGTTCCCGCTGTTGCACCACAGCAATACGTCGATATGGAAGTTCCGTATCGGGCAGATGAGCTGAAGGCCGGTCAGGAGTACTTCCTTAAGATTGAGGCACGTACAAAGCAGGCTGCACCTCTGGTTGAGGCTAATCATTTGGCAGCTTATGAGCAGTGGCTACTTCCATATAGTGCAGTGGAAAAGGAAGTGGTCCATCAAACGAAACCCCTTAAGTTGAAGTCGAAAAAGAACTTGACAACAATTACAGCTAAGGATTTAAAAGTGGTTTTTGATGAGACTACAGGCCTGCTTACTACTTATGAATTTGAGTCTAAGTCTTTACTTAAAGCAGGTTTTCGAGCTAATTTCTGGCGTGCTTTGACCGATAATGATGTGGCTAATGGCACCCTAGAGCGCTGTGGTGTTTGGAAAAATAAGGGTAGGGAGCTGGAGCTTAAGTCCTTTTCAGCTCAGTTGTTTGAGGAGGATAAACTAGCTGTTGTTACGACACAGTTTGAAGACAAAGATTTGTTAGTAACTGTTGAGTTCGATTATCAGATTAGAGCAGAGGGAGTTATGCATGTTCAGCTGCGTTTTGTACCTCAGGTGAGTGAGTTACCCGAACTTCCTCGTTTAGGATTATACTTACTCTTGCCTCAAGAGTATGATCAGATGACTTGGCTCGGTAGAGGACCACATGAAAACTATGCCGATCGCAAGACTTCAGCTTTAGTGGGCCGATACCAAGCTTCGGTGTGGGAGCAATTTCACCCTTATGTACGAGCTCAAGAGACTGCCAATAAATGTGATGTGCGTTGGCTTGCGCTTCAAAATAAAGAGGGAGAAGGCTTATTGGTGGTAGGCGACAAGCCTCTAAGTGTTAGTGCTTGGAACTTCACTTTAGATGACATTGATTATGTTCCTTTTGATATTGAACGCAAGCATGGTGGTAGCGTATCTAAACAGGACTTTGTTTGGCTCAACTTAGACAAGGCGCAGATGGGCGTAGGTGGAGATACTACCTGGGGAGCTCAAACTCACCCAGAATATACAATAAGCCCAACTGCTTATACTTATTCGTTTACTGTTGTACCTTTGTTGAAAGGAGATGATTTGGTTGTTAAGTCACATCAGAAATGGTTTAAATAATAATCTATGGATAAAGTAAAATTAGTACTCTTATCTCTCTTCATTGCAGGCTTTGTTTCCTGCAATGAAGCAGATAAGGCATCAAAGAATAGATCGAGGGCGTATCTGAATAATATAATAGATATTTCTTATACACCGAGTAAAGACTCGTATTGTACGGGTTGGTTTGTAGATCAGGGTTCATGGATGGGGTTTACCCCTGCCCAATCGGATCAGTGGGTCAATGGTTTTTGTGGACCTTTTAGTTTAGATAGCCGACAATGGCTGTCTAAGGCTGCTGTAAGTGTTCATTCCGAATCAGGAAGGACGTTTAAAAATGATTTTGTCAATTACTATCCTGGCTCCTTAAGTATTCTATCCAGCCTAGGAGAGCAACAGCTAAGTCAAAAGCTCGTATTCGCCGATGCTACAACTGCCTTAGTCCAGCTTACAGCTAGTCAAGGCTTTGAGGGCTTATATTTGACTGCTGAGGCCTGGAATTTGGAGGCTAGCTTGAGTAAAAATGACAATAAAGTGATAGTAGAGCATGCCAATGGGGAGGTGACGACACTTTGTTTTGAACCCGAGGTCCATCTAGAAGTAGGCGAAACGAACTATAAGGCTATTCCCAAAGGGAGTACAACTTATGTGGCTATTTCTTACTTTATGAATCATAAGGAGAAACTTGCAGGTATTCAAAAGGCACAGAACTACCTAGACAATCCCAAAGTCGTATTTGAGGAGAATCAAGCAAGGTGGGAGTCTTATCTTGATACTATCTTACGCGATGATATGCCGAAAGAGTATGATCGCATCGCTGCCAAGTCTTTAGTTACCTTACTATCGAACTGGAAGGTTAGTAGAGGAGGTCTCTTGCATGAGGGAATGGTTCCTAGTCATGCAGTGGGCTACTTTATGGGATATTGGGCTTGGGATACTTGGAAGTTTGCTGTACCCTTGGCTAAAGTAACTCCAGAGCTGGCCAAAAATATGATACGGTCAATGTTTGACTATCAGTTGGAAGATGGGATGATTATTGATTGTATTTATGCAGATAGCACAGAAAATAATGCTAGAGACAGTAAACCGCCATTGGCTGGATGGGCCATTGCTGAGGTGTTTAAACAGACGAATGATACTACTTTTCTCAAAGAAATGTACCCCCAACTTCTTGATTATCACAGGTGGTGGTATGCTAAGCGAGATCACGACAAGAATGGGTACTGTGAGTTTGGATCAACTGATGGCACTGTAGTAGCAGCTGCATGGGAGAGTGGTATGGATAATGCGATTCGCTTTGATGAGGCTCAAATGAAGAAGAATGCTCCAGATGCTTGGAGCTTTGATCAGGAAAGCGTTGATTTAAATGCTTATTTGGCTTATGAATATCGCTTATTAAAAGAGTTTGCTCATATTTTAGGGCTTCCATTTAATGAGCCTGATTATACAGCTCAGGTAGCAGATTATTTCTTTGATCAGGAGCTGGGCTTTTTCTTTGATCGACGAATCGATGATGGTAGCTTTATTCGTGAGTTAGGCAGTGAGGCTTATATTCCATTCTGGACTCGGATTGCTTCAAGAGAGCAAATGGATCAAGCTATTATTTACTTCAAAGACAGTACCAAGTTTGCCACTTATATTCCATTCCCAACAATAGCTGCAGATAATCCTAAGTATTTATCTAATGGTTATTGGAGGGGACCTATATGGTTAGATCAGACTTATTTTGGAATCAAAGGTTTGAGGAATTATGGTTACAAGGAGTTGGCTGATCAATATACTAAACAGGTTTTTGAACGTTTGGATGGATTGATGACAGATAAGCCTATTCATGAAAACTACGATAGCCATACGGGAGGACGCTTGAAAGCTCCACACTTTAGCTGGAGTTCTTCTCATCTGCTTCTACTTTATGAAGAGTATGGTAAATAGCAGCTGATTTGGTTTTTGTATAGATAAATAGGCCCATGGAGCTGCAGCTCTATGGGCCTATTTATAGAAATCTGATGTGTTTGATGCTTTAGTAGCTATATACGATTTTACTCTTTACATTCTGCCCAAAGATGTTATCGGAAAGTGCTGTGATATTTGATCCAAGTGCTCGAATGGTATGTAGTGCTTGGCAATGAATAAAGGCTTCGTGTTCTATAGAGCTAACAGAAGCGGGTAGATCGAGTTCAGGCCCCATCTTGTTGCAGTTATCAAACGCTCGAATACCAATACTTTTTAATCCTTGAGGTAGGTGAATGGTTAGTAAATTGACCCTTTGGGCGAAGGTGTAATCGGGGATATGCTCAATGTTGGTGTTGCGTAGATCCACATAGACTAGGTCTATCATGTAGTTGCGGATAAGCTGCAAGTCATCGATACTAACTTCACCCTGTAGGGTAAGGTAGTTGACGGTATGTGGTTGTACGTTAATCTCGGTGAGTCCATCAGCGAGACTTTTTTGAGCATTTAAGGAGAGGTTTACGCGTGTGGGTTCATCTTCGATAATTGCAAACTGACTCCAAGGTTCTTTATTCACGTAGTTGTTCTTGCAACCAGCGGGTACAAAGATAGCGGTCCGCTGCGGTGAAAGTGCACTATCGGCCAGCTTAGGTGCCACTCCACTTGTTGAAAATAAGACAAAGAGTTGAGGGCAGTTTGCAAAAGCAAACTTTTCAATAGCTTTAATATTGTGAGATAAAACAACTTTGTGCAGACTGGGTTTACCTTTGGGATCGTAGTCTGTCTTTTCCGAGAAAGCATGAGCGGGTATGCTGTTCTTATTATAAATCGTGAAGCCATCCACGGTTCCATTTTTACCCATGTAGCCTTTTATATCCACAGCTGACAAGTCGAGTACCTGGAGTTGTTCAAACTCATCTCTTAAGTGTTTGAAGTCTACTGCATTTATTTTACCTGTTAATGTGAGGTGGGTAATGGAGTTGGCCTCTTCTAAGGTTAGTTGACTCACTAAAGTACCAGCTTTGTTGACATGCATAGATCGCTCTACTTTTTGTGCAAAGCTCATGGTACTTATCAATAAGCTAAGAAAGAGGAGTATATATTTTCTTGTGGATTTCATTGTTCTACATTTTTAAGAGATAATTGAATGCGTCTACGCTCCAAGTCAACAGTTAATACTTTGACATAGAGTTGTTGATGTATAGATATATATTGTGTGGGGTCTGAGACAAATTCATTGGCTATTTCTGATACATGGATCAATCCGTTTTCTTTGATGCCTATATCTACAAAAGCACCAAAGTTGGTAATATTTCCTACAATACCTGGTAATATCATACCTTCTTTTAAGTCTTCTATGCTGCGAATATTAGGATCAAACTGAAATACTTTAATTGTGCTACGAGGGTCACGGCCTGGTTTTTGTAGCTCAGTAAGTATGTCTTTTAGTGTTGGGAGTCCAACAGTATCTGAGATATATGATTCCAGCTTGATTTTACTCTGTAAGCTTTTGTCTTGGATAAGTTGAGGTACCGAACAGTTCAAGTCGGAAGCCATCTGCTCTACTAAGGGATAGCTTTCAGGGTGAACAGCTGTATTGTCTAGTGGGTTTTTAGCTGTGCGTATGCGTAAGAAACCTGCAGCCTGCTCAAAGGTTTTGGCTCCCATACGAGGTACTTGGAGTAGCTCTTTGCGAGAGCTAAAAGGGCCTTGCTTCGTGCGATAGTCTACGATGTTTTGGGCTAGCTGTGGTCCTAGACCGGAGATATAAGTAAGTAGGTAGGTACTGGCTGTATTTACATCTACACCGACCGTATTCACACAGTTGATAACTGTTTGGTCTAAGGCTTTTTTGAGCTTGGTTTGATCTACATCGTATTGGTACTGACCTACACCGATCGATTTGGGGTCAATCTTTACGAGTTCGGCTAAAGGGTCTAATAAGCGTCTTGCGATAGATACTGCTCCACGAACAGTAACATCATAGTCTGGAAATTCCTCTCGAGCTATTTTGGAGGCGGAATAAATAGAAGCTCCTTGCTCACTGACTACAAATACTTGTAGCTCTCTGTCGTATCTTTGGCGGGCTACAAAGTATTCAGTCTCTCTGCTTGCTGTACCATTACCTATGGCTATAGCTTCAATCTTATAGGCCTCTACCATTTTTCGAAGTTTTGCCGAAGCGATACTTTTTTTGTTGGCTGGAGGGTGGGGGAAGATATTTTCATTGTGGAGTAGGTTCCCTTGTTCATCCAGACAAACGACTTTACAGCCTGTACGGTAGCCTGGGTCTATGCCTAACACTCTTTTGGGTCCTAAAGGAGGGGCTAGTAAAAGTTGTTTTAAGTTTTCTTTGAATACCTCTATAGACTCATCATCTGCTTTTTCCTTACTTAGTTTGGCAAACTCTGTTTCGATAGCTGGTTTTAATAAGCGTTTGTAGGCGTCTTCTAGGGCTAGTTCGATACGTTCGGCATTTTTACCTCTTCCTTTTATGTAGTAGCTTTTTATTTGCTCAAGTAGTTCATCCTCATACAATGGGCTTATTGTTACTCGCACAATCTTTTCTGACTCAGCTCTTCGAATGGCTAGCAGGCGGTATGAGGTACAGCGCTTTAGTGGTTCTGAAAAATCAAAGTAATCTCTGAATTTTTCACCCTCAATCTCTTTGCCTTTGATCAGTTTAGCGCTAATCTGAGCATGTTTCTCGAAGTGTTTTCGTACCCTATTGCGAATGGTTTCATTCTCACTGATCAGTTCTGCTATTATATCTAGTGCACCCTCTAGGGCTTCTTTTGGGCTTGCTACTTCTTCGTTCAAATAGTCTGACGCTAAGGAGTAGGCGTCCTCATTAGGGTGGAGTAGAATGGTGTTTGCTAAGGGCTCGAGACCTTTGTTACGGGCTATCTCTGCTCGTGTTCTGCGCTTAGGCTTATAAGGTAAATAGATATCTTCCAAAAGCGTTAGGTCCCAAGTCTCCTCTATTCTTTTTTCTAGTTCAGGGCTTAGAGCACCTTGCTCTTTTATGGTATTAAGTATTGTTTCCTTACGTTTTTGAAGCTCGCAGAGGGATTCATATTTTAAGGATATCTGTTCGATTTGTACTTCGTCCAATCCGCCTGTTGCCTCTTTTCGGTATCTGCTGATGAAGGGTATGCTTGCTCCTTCTTGCAAAAGCTTGAGTGTTTGTGCTATTTGTTTAGTAGGTATATTAAACTCTTTCGAGATTAGTTGATTAAATCGTGTCATAATCGTATTTTACTTAGATAATTGTCCAAATTTACATATTTATTCTCATCAACTCTTATCTTTGTCTATGAAATCAGAACTCGGACGAGGTTCAGATTATTGGCTTGTATAAACGAAGAATTATTTAGATATGAAAAAATTACTTAGCTTTTTATGGATTTTTCTCTTCTTGCTTCCTCAGGCTTTTGCTCAGGAAGTTCAATTGAAACTCCTCATGACTTCTGATGTGCATGCGAACTACTTTCCTTACAACTTTATTACTCAAAAAGACTGGGAAGGTAGCTTAGCTCGTGTGCACACCTATGTGGAACAGCAGCGCAAGGACTTAGGGGATGGAGTGATTTTGTTAGATAATGGTGACATATTACAAGGACAGCCTACAGCTTATTATTCTAACTTCATTGATACTGTTTCTCCTCACATCTGTGCATCGGTGATGAACTATATGGGCTATGATATAGGTAATGTTGGAAATCATGATGTAGAGACGGGGAGATCAGTTATGGATCGATGGATTTCGGACTGTAATTTTCCTGTCTTAGGAGCCAATATTATGGAGGCAGAAACTCATGTTTCTCACCTGCGACCCTATGAGATTGTTTATAGAGAAGGCATTAAAATAGCTATTCTAGGTATGATAACGCCTGCTATCCCTGTATGGTTACCTGAGAATTTATGGAAGGGACTCTATTTTGATGATATGGAGGAGACAGCCAAGAAGTGGATGAAGATAATAGAGGAGGAAGAGCAGCCCGATGTCATTGTAGGTATCTTCCATTCGGGTAAGAATCCTCGTCAGATGGGTGAGTACTTAGATAATGCTTCGCTTTTAGTGGCACAAAATGTACCAGGCTTTGATGTGGTTATGTTTGGTCATGATCATGCTAGAGCCTGTCATAAAGTGGAAAATATTGCAGGTGATTCTGTGCTTGTAATTAACCCAGCCAATAATGCTTTTTATGTGGCTGATATCGACATCGCACTCACTTTTGATCAAGAAAGCCTTATAAATAAAGAGGTTAAAGGTAAGTTAGTGGATGTGCGTAAAACTGAAGTTAGTTCAGATTTTATGAAGCATTTTGCCAAAGAATTTGAGACTATTAAGAGTTTTGTCTCTTCTAAAATTGGTGAGTTTGCTAAAACAATATCTACTCGAGATGCCTATTTTGGACCATCAGCTTTTGTCGACTTAATTCATAGTCTGCAATTAGATATATCCAAAGCTGATATTTCTTTTGTGGCCCCACTGTCTTATGATGCTTCTATCTCAGCGGGAGATGTTTACGTGAGTGATATGTTTAATCTCTACAAGTATGAAAATATGCTTTATGTGATGGAGCTGACAGGTCAAGAGATCAAGGATTTCTTGGAGATGTCCTATGCGCAGTGGATTAATAAAATGCAAGGACCAGATGATCACCTGCTACTTTTAAAGGAAAAGAGAACAGGCAAAGATGAGCGAACAGTATTCCAATACTTTAGTTATAATTTTGACTCAGCAGCAGGTATTATCTATGAGGTAGATGTAACCCAAGAGCAGGGTAATCTTATCCATATTATAAGTATGGCTGATGGTACTCCTTTTGATACGAAGAAGGTGTATAAGGTAGCACTGAATTCTTATCGAGGCAATGGTGGAGGCGAGCTCTTGACAAAGGGTGCGGGTATTCCTCATGATGAATTAACTAGTAGGATTATTTACGCCACAGATAAGGATTTGAGGTATTATTTGATGGAGTCTATCAAAGAAAAAGGATTTGTAGATCCTCAGCCTTTAAATCAGTGGAAGTTTGTTCCTCAAGAGTGGACAGTTCCAGCAGCTCAAAGAGATTATCAATTGTTGTTTGGCCATAAAAAATAAGAAGCATGAGTACCTATCGAGAAGAACGTTATACAACTCTTCTAAAGCAAGTAGAGAGTTTGGTATCAGGAGAGGTCAACCTTATTGCCAATATGGCCAATCTATCGGCAGCTATTTATGCAGAGTTTCAGTTTCATTGGGTTGGATTTTACTTGGTAGAGGATAATGAGTTGGTGTTGGGGCCTTTTCAAGGTCCTGTGGCCTGTACACGAATTAAAAAAGGTCGAGGAGTCTGTGGAACGGCTTGGGCCAAAAATGAAGTGCAGATTGTGGCTAATGTGAATGAATTTCCAGGTCATATAGCCTGTAGCCCTTACTCTTGTTCTGAAATAGTATTGCCTGTAGAAAAAGATGGTCAAGTAATAGCTGTATTGGATATTGATAGTGAGGAGTACAATAGTTTTACAGAGCTTGATGCTACTTATCTAAACAAACTGATAGCACTTCTAGTTAAGGCTTAGACTTTGTGCGCAAGTTTAAAGAAAAAGTAAAAGGCTTAAGTGATATCACTTAAGCCTTTTACAATTTTTTACCTTAAAACTATCCCTAATTGAAAACTGATGCAAAGATAAGCTTTTCCTACTTATCATGCATTGATGTAAGTCAAGATTTACAGTAAGGATGAACGAACACGACTTAGGGTTTCTGGTGTTATATTGAGGTAGGATGCTATATGAAAGAGTGGAGCTCTTTTCACCACTTCTGGGTGATTTTTCAAGAGTATTTCGTATTTCTCTTTAGCTGTATTGAATCTCCACTCATAGGCTTTTTCTTGAGAAACAACTAGGGAGTACTCCAATACCTTTCGATAAAAAATATTCAAGCCCCAGTGTTGTTTCGTGGCTTCTTGAAAGCCTGCTAAAGAAGTACGGTAGAGAATAGTATCCTCCAAGGCTTCAGCAAATAGGTGATTAGGCTCTCCCCAAAGGGTGCTTTTTATTGATAGGAATAAACAGCCCTCATAAGAGAAGTGTTCGGTTATGTCTTTCCCTTTTTTATAATAATACTGTCGAATCATCCCTTGCCCTACTACAAATAAATCCTTGCTGTATTCACCTTCATTCATGAATACTTCCCCCTTGCGGACTGTCTGGGGTCTAAGTAAAGCTTCAAATTCTTTTCTTGTATTGCGATCCATTTCAGGATACCTAGAGTTGATTAATAAATCGACAGTTTGACTTAGAAGTGATTGTTGATGATTCATTTGTATGTTTTGTTTAGATTCGTTGAACTGTTTTGACACCTTTGACTCCTTTTAGTTTTTTGATAATGGCATTTAGTTTGCTTGTATCCCCAATTAGAATAGTTAAGTTTCCCGAGAATAGGCCATCGTGAGAGTCGATACCCATAGCTCGAAGGTTAACATTTTCCTCTTTTGAGATGATGGAAGTTATGTTTGTTACAATACCGATGTCGTCATGTCCTACCACACGTAGGGTAATCGGATATTGTTTGCCAACTGATTTTCCAGCCCATTTAGCTTGGATGATGCGGTAGCCAAACCGTTCCATCATTTGCTGTGAATTAGGGCAGTCGGTACGATGTACTTTTATTCCACCAGAGACGGTGACAAATCCAAAGACAGGATCTCCATATATAGGATTACAGCACTTTGCCAAGGTATATTTTATCCCCTTTAAGTCTTGATCGATGATCAAGACATCTTCATTTTTAGGAGCTACTTGTTCCAGTTGCTGTTGGAGGTTATAGTCTTCAGCACTCCGATACATCACCTCTTCAGAAACATTATCTTGTCGGTGCTGCAACTCTATGTATTTATCTAGTACTACATTGATGTCTAGTACTTCATCGGCTAAGTCTTGTAAAAAGAGATTGTTTTCCTTGTAACCTAGTTTTTTGACTAGGCGCATCATAATGGCTTCGTCGTAGTCCAGTTTTCTGTTTTTAAACTTTCTTTGAAGTGTTTCCTTGGCAAATTCTTGTTGCTTGAACTGCTCTTCTTTTAATGTTCTTTTAATTTTAGATCTAGCTTTAGAGGTCGTGACAATCTTAAGCCAGTCATATTTGGGCTTTTGGGAGTTGGAGGTGAGTATTGCTACCTGATCACCACTATTTAGCTTTTGTCGGATTTGAGCATTCTTACCATTGACAGTAGCACCTATACACTTACAGCCTAGGTTGCTATGAATATGAAAAGCAAAATCCAGTACAGTGGCTCCTTTGGGTAGTTTAAATAAATCTCCTTTAGGTGTAAACACAAAAACCTCATCCTCGTAGAGATCCATTTTAAACTGATCCATGACTTTCATAGAGTCACTTTCAGAGCTCTCAAGTGCCTCTCGCACGGAGGTAAGCCACTCATCTAAACCAGATTCTCCTTTGATACCCTTATATCTCCAGTGTGCAGCAAGACCTCTTTCGGCGATATTATCCATTCGCTCAGTACGTATCTGAACTTCTACCCAGCGGCCTTGTGGTCCCATGACTGTGATGTGTAGAGATTCGTAGCCATTGCTTTTGGGAATAGATAGCCAGTCCCTTAAACGCTTGGGGTTAGGTTGATACATATCTGTAACAATGGAGTACACTTGCCAGCACTCTTGTTTTTCTTTTTCGTACTCAGAATCAAGTATAATTCGGATGGCAAAGAGGTCATAAATATTTTCAAAAGGAGTTTTTTGGCGATTCATTTTATTCCATATGGAGTGAATCGTCTTTGTGCGTCCCTTTATTTCATACTTGAGGCCTGTTTTTTTTAGGGCTTTATCTATCGGAGCAATAAACTGAGCTATGTATTTTTCTCGTGAGGCTTTGGTTTGATTTAACTTATCGCGGATATCATAATACATAGTTTTATTTCTGTACTTCAGCGACAAATCTTCAAGCTCTGACTTCAGTTTGTATAGGCCTAATTTATGTGCTAATGGAGCATAGAGATAAGCTGCTTCTGTAGCTACTTGAAGTCGCTCTTGCTCATGGGGTGTATCTCTAATCTCACGCATGATATTGACACGATCGGCTATCATGATAAGAATGACACGCATATCTTCTGCGAATGAGAGAAGAAGGCTCTTGAAGTTTTCTGACTCAACAACAGGACTTCTATCATAGAGGTCATTAGTTTTGACTAAGCCTTCGATAATGATAGCTACATCTTTACCATAAGTTGCCTCTATTTCGCTCATGCTGATAAAGTTGTACTTTACGATATCATGCAATAGAATGCCTATTATACTCGATCCAGCTAAGCCTATCTCTTCTGACACTATGTATGCTGTACGCATAGCATGTAGAATAGGGTTGGCGTCGAAGGTGGTTCGAGGGAGTATATGGGCTTGAGTAGCCTCAGTAAGGTGTTTCTTGAGTGTAGAGAGTTGTTCCTTTGAGATACTATTCCCGATGGATTGAACTAACTTTCTATATAAACTTAGAAACTCTTTCTTCTCTATTGCTGTAAAAAATGTAAGCTTTTCCATTATTTTCTATACATTTTGATATGTCTGTTTGTAAATGTAAGCTTTTTTGTTGGCTAGCGACTATAAATAATTATTATTTTGTACATTTGAGTATAATAACCCGTTAATCAAGCTCAACAATGATAAACACAAGTGATAAAGCCTTTTTACAAAAAAAAGGGATTACTTCAGAACAGCTAAGTAAACAACTTGACCGATTTAAGCGAGGATTCCCCTTCTTAAAGATTCATGCCGCAGCCTCCACAGACTTTGGTGTCTTTCAGTTTTCCACTTCTCAAATCCAATACTACCTAGAGCAGTGGGAGAAGTATGTAAGTAATAAACATCAAATCGTCAAATTTGTTCCGGCCTCAGGCGCGGCTAGTCGGATGTTTAAGGCCCTATTTAATTTTCTTGATTCAGATTACGTAGAACCAAAAACTGAGTTTGAAAAACAGTTCTTTAGTTGCTTGACTCATTTTGCTTTTTATCCCGAATTAAATAGCAAATGTAAGTCAATTTTATCAAAAACGGCCACAGAATTAGTAGAGAATAAAAAGTATAAAGAGCTTGTTCGAATCTTACTTTGTGAGGAAGGACTTAATTATGGTCAGCTCCCCAAAGGATTACTTCTCTTTCATCAATATGGAGAAGATATTCGTACTGCTTTTGAGGAGCACTTGGTAGAAGGAGCACTTTATGCCAAGCAAGCAGATGGGACTGCGCATATTCATTTTACAGTCTCAAAAGAGCATATCGAGCTGTTTAAAGCCTTAGTACAAGAACAAGTTCCTCAGTATGAGCAGAAATACCAGCTTAAGTATAACATTAGCTTTTCTGAGCAAAAAGAGTATACAGATACTCTAGCTGTAGACGTTGATAATGTGCCCATACGGCTAAATGGCCAGCTTTTGTTCCGTCCTGGTGGCCATGGAGCACTGATTGAAAACTTGAATGATTTAAGTGAAGAAATTGTATTTATAAAAAACATAGATAATGTTGTACCCGACTATTTGAAGGCGGAAACAGTTCGCTACAAAAAATTGCTAGCAGGAGTTTTAGTTTATGTGCAGAAGCAAATATTCTCCTATTTAGAGCTACTTAATTCCGGTAAATACACTCATGAACAAGTTATAGATATCCTATATTTTGTACAAAGACAACTTTGTTGTAAAAACCCTCAGACAAAGTTTCTGGAAGATGCCGAATTAGTGCTTTACTTGATTAGGAAGCTAAATCGTCCAATACGTGTTTGTGGTATGGTCCAAAATGTAGGCGAGCCAGGTGGTGGGCCTTTTTTAGCTTATAACCCAGATGGTACTTATTCTCCTCAAATATTAGAGAGTTCTCAAATAGATATGACCAATGAGGCATCTGTAAAGATGTTTCAGGAAGGCACACACTTTAACCCTGTAGATTTAGTCTGTGGGCTCTATGACTATCAAGGTAATAAATTCAACCTGCCCGATTATGTTGACCCAGAAACAGGCTTTATATCTTCTAAATCGCAAAATGGCAAAGCCTTGAAAGCTTTAGAGCTACCTGGCTTATGGAATGGGGCAATGAGCGATTGGAATACGATTTTTGTGGAGGTCCCATTGAGCACGTTTAATCCTGTGAAAACCGTCAATGACTTATTGAGAAAAGAACATCAGCCCGCTTAGTGCGTGGATGAATGATAAAAAAACAGCGAGAGTAGATCCATCTTACTTCTCGCTGTTTTTGTATGTTGAGTTAGCTATCTTACTTAGACCCTAACAATCATTTTACCTTGGTTAGTTCCTTGGAATAGACCAATAAATGCCTCTGGGACTTTCTCAAAGCCATCAATAAAGGTTTCAGTAAATTCCAACTTACCTTCTGCTACCCACTTTGCTAGTTGTTGTCCTGCTTCTGGGAATCTTTCTTTGTAATCGCTTACGATAAACCCTTTAACTAGCACACTGTTTTTTAAGAAAGCAGTAAGAATACGTGGTCCCATGGGTGTTTCTGTTGCGTTGTACTGTGATATCTGGCCACAAAGAGCCATGCGAGCATAGCGGTTGAAGCGAGTCACAACAGCATCAGTAATAGTACCACCCACATTGTCAAAGTAGCAATCAATACCATTGGGGCAGTATTTATCTAGCATCTCATCCACATCTTCAGTTTTGTAATTGATAGCCTCGTCGTAGCCAAACTTACTTTTAATAAGTTGAATCTTTTCCTCACTACCTGCTATACCAATAACTCTACAGCCTCTAATCTTAGCTATTTGCCCAACCACGGTTCCTACAGCTCCTGCAGCTCCAGAAACAACAACCGTTTCTCCTTCTTTGGGATTACAAATATCAGTAAGACCAAAATAAGCTGTTAAGCCTGGCATACCTACAATGCCGAGGTGGTAACTATCAGGTATTCCTGGGTAAGTGTGCGTTATTTCTTGTTCACTCGCCACAATAGAAGTAGCCCAAGGTAGATTACCTAAGATTTTATCTCCTACTTTAAACTTATCGGAGCTTGTCTCGATAACTTGTGCTACTACGCCTCCTGATAGGGGTGCGTTGAGCTCAAAGGGAGGAATGTAAGACTTCTCAGTACCCATTCTACTCCTCATATAAGGATCTACTGAGATGTAGAGTGGTTTTAGGAGTACTTCACCTTTTTGAGGTGCTTTTACATTTACCTCTTCAATTCTAAAATCAGACAATTGAGGTACGCCAACAGGACGGTTGGCTAAGACAACTTGATTTGCTTTCATAGTTTTTATTTTTGAATTTCGTATAGCCACCTTATCTCATCAGCCCAAATGCTATCATCAGGGGTTTCGAGTATAATTGGTAGCTCGTTAAAACGTGTGTCATTCATCATTCTGACAAAGAATGCTTCGCCTATTAGCCCTTGTGCTATGCTGTCATGTCTATCCACACGTGAGCCAAGTTCTTTCTTGGAATCGTTTAGGTGGATTCCCTTGAGGTAGTCGAAGCCTACCACTTTTTCAAACTCAGCAAAGACCTCATCGTATTTATCTACGAGGTCATATCCAGCTGTATAGGTATGGCAAGTATCCAAACAGACACCTACTCTCGACTTATCTTCAACCTTATCTATAATATGGGCTAAGTGCCAAAACTCATGGCCCAAGTTTGTTCCTTGTCCAGCTGTGTTTTCGATTACTGCACTTACTCCTTCTGTTTGATCTAGTGCCCAGTTGATACTTTCAGCTATACGGTCTAGACAATCTTCTATGCCTATTTTTTTAAGGTGGCTGCCTGGGTGGAAGTTGAGTAACTTCAATCCCAGTTGTTCACAGCGTTGCATCTCATCCAAAAAAGCATTTCTACTTTTCTTTAAGGCAGTAGCATCAGGGTGTCCAAGGTTAATTAAATAACTGTCGTGAGGTAAAATATAATCGGCAGAGAGCTGATATTTATCGCAATTCTCTTTAAACTTTTCAATACTCTCTTCTGTAAGAGGTTTTGCCACCCATTGCCTCTGATTCTTAGTGAATAAGGCAAAGGCTTTAGCTCCAATTTTATGAGCATTTATAGGTGCGTTTTCAACTCCTCCAGCTGCACTAACATGTGCTCCAATAAATTTCATTTTAATTTGTGTTTATCGAATATAATAATGTGGTTTCTATTTCAAATAAGTTGGTCAAGGTGAGAATAAGATTTAACTTAGACCCATCACCCAAAGGTCCTTGATCTATCTAATAAACAGCTTAGGCCTTGTTGGGTTCAGAATAGGTAATATAATTGTGAATTATTGACAAAGTTTTTAACTTTTAATAGTTGGGATATTGCCCGATTTTAGGCTAGATTAATGTAAGTAATGAAAATATACAATAAGTTTTTACTGTATCAAAACAAACTGCTTCAGCCCCATATTGAATTGGCATTGCGCATTCTAAAAGGGGTGGTCTATGCTGCTTCTCTTTTGCTGATTCTGACAGTGGTGTATCGCTATGGATATGATATTTCAGCATCTCAATTACGACTAATCCATTCTATCTACAAAACAGTGTGGGTACTCTTTATTACCGATATGTTTGGGCACTTCTTTCTAAGCTATAGAGACACCAAACGTGAGTTTAAAAGTGTGGCCTGGATTCTGAGTGTGTTGCTTTTATTTTCTCTAATTCCTGTAGTCTTTAAGCGTCCTGATGAGGGTGGAGCCATACTCCATTTTTGGGAGTTTCTTCATAGCAAAGTTTATCGCATCTCATTGCTCATACTACTCTCACTATTCAACTTATCCAATGGCTTGATACGCCTTCTTGGTCGCCGCACTAATCCTGCGCTGATGCTTGCTGCTAGCTTTGTTGTTATTATTATTATCGGATCGGGTTTACTTATGTTACCCAATAGCACAGTCGATGGAATAGCTTGGTTAGACTCACTCTTTGTTTCTACAAGTGCGGTCTGTGTTACAGGCTTATCACCCGTCGATATTCCTCAAACATTTACCCCTGTAGGGCTAACTATTATTATTTTATTGATTCAAATTGGTGGATTAGGGGTGATGACATTTACAAGCTTCTTTGCCATGTTCTTTATGGGTAATACAACTGTTTATAACCAGCTTGTTGTAAGAGATATGATGAGTACAAGCTCGCTTAGTTCACTGCTTTCCACGCTTATTCACATCTTGATTTTTACACTAATTCTTGAGGGAATAGGGGCTTTTGCTATCTGGGGAGTAGTCCGAGGAACCTTAGGGATGACCGTCGACGAGGAAATAGCTTTTGCTGTGTTTCACTCCATATCTGCATTTTGTAATGCAGGTTTTTCTACTTTATCCAATGGTCTTGGTGATCCCTTAGTCTTTCATCAAAACGGTTTGTTCTTAGTGCTCGCAGCTTTAATTATACTAGGGGGTATTGGGTTTCCTATCTTAGTCAATTTTAAAGATGCTTTAATCATTCGCTTTAAAAGGCTAGTGGCCTTTGTTCGCAACACAAAACCGCCCCATGTTTACCGCTTGTATAGCTTGAATACCAAAATAGTGCTTTATACCACTTTGGTACTATTAGTAGGTGGTAGTGTATTAATGGGTGCCTTGGAGTGGAATGGAGCCTTAGCAGGCATGGGCTTCTTTGAGAAAATCGTAAAGTCATTTTTTATGGCTGTATCTCCAAGATCTGCTGGCTTTGGCTATATAGCACCTGAGCATTTACAAATTCCAACATTTCTAGTGTTGCTAGTACTGATGTGGATAGGTGGTGCTGCTCAATCTACAGCAGGAGGTGTTAAGGTAAATACCATAGCTGTAGTGTTTCTAAACATCATGGCTTTAATAAAGCGAACCAATCGCATTGAAGTATTTGGTAGAGAGTTATCCTCGCACTCTATCCGAAGAGCTCATGCTACTGTTTTTGTATCTATTTTGATACTAGTTGTTGCACTCTTTGTACTGGCTATTTTAGAGCCTAATGCTTCAGCCTCGGCTTTAGGCTATGAGTGTGTAGCAGCTCTCAGTACCTGTGGTGCAGGTTTAGGGATAACACCCTCCTTAGGAGCTGGTTCAAAAATAGTAGTAATTGCACTGATGTTAATTGGACGTGTAGGTATAATCACTATCTTATTGGGTATTGTAAAACAGGGAAATAAGCAAAACTACAGCTATCCAAGTGGCGAAATTATAATCAATTAAACTAAAGAGTATGAAATACATTGTAATAGGCCTAGGAAACTACGGCTATGTGCTAGCAGAAGAATTAGGCTCTATGGGTCACGAAGTGATAGGCGTCGATATAGACCCTCTTGCAGCTGAGAGCATTAAGTCGAAGATTGCAACGGCTTTTATCTTAGATGCCACCGATAAGCAAGCGCTAGCCTCCTTGCCCTTAAAAGAGGTAGATGCAGTAATCGTAACTATAGGCAAAAACTTTGGAGCTTCTGTACGCGTAGTTGCACTACTTAAGAAAATGAAAGCCAAGCATATTTATGCCAGAGCAACAGATGGAATACACAAATCTGTTTTAGAGGCCTTTGAGATCGATGCTGTTTTGCGTCCAGAAGAAGAAGCAGCTAGACGTTTGGTAGAGCTATGGCAGTTTGGAACTACTACAGAAGCCTTTAAAGTCGATGAGAATCATTATGTTATGAAGTTTGTGGCACCTGCCAAATTTACTGGATACTTTGTGCAAGAACTCAAGCTGAATGAAGAATTTGGCTTGAAACTTATAGCTATAAAGCGAGAGCGCTCCATTAAAAATATATTAGGTATTACAACCACAGAGCATTATATCGTTGATAAAACGAATGTTGAAGAGAAGATAGTGGCAGGAGATGAGCTCGTATGCTTTGGCGCTTATAAAGATTTTAAAGCATTTTGGAAAGCAATCTGAATTGATGGACCAAGAATTACGAAAAATTATTCATGTGGACATGGATGCTTTTTATGCATCGGTCGAGCAGAGAGATAATCCTGACTATCGAGCTAAGCCTCTGGTGGTAGGCTCAGACCACAAAAGAGGCGTAATAGCTGCAGCCAGTTATGAAGCACGTCAATATGGGGTTCGTTCAGCTATGCCATCGATGAAGGCCAAGAAACTCTGTCCTCAGCTCATCTTTGCTCCAGCGCGTATGTCTGTTTATAAGGAGGTTTCGGCTCAAATACACGAGATTTTTCGTCGCTACACCGATTGCATTGAGCCTCTCTCCTTAGATGAGGCTTTCTTAGATGTTACGACCAATAAAAAAGGTTATAACTTGGCTATTGATATCGCTAAAGAAATAAAACAAGCCATTCGAGATGAGTTGCATTTGGTGGCATCAGCAGGTGTTTCTTACAATAAGTTTTTAGCCAAGATCGCTTCAGACTATAGAAAACCAGATGGCTTATGCACGATTCACCCTCTCCAAGCTCAAGACTTTATAAAACAGTTGCCTATTGAGTCTTTTTGGGGAGTTGGACCAGTGACCGCTAAGAAAATGCATAAGATGGGCATCCACAGAGGAGTTGAGCTATTAGAATGGTCACTACCTAGCCTGACCCAGCATTTTGGTAAAATGGGCAAACTTTATTATGATTTTGCAAGGGGCATAGATCATCGGCCAGTACAGGCAGAACGGGTACGAAAATCGGTGGGTTGTGAAACTACTCTATCTAAAGATATTAGTCGTAAACTCTCTGTAGTTATTGAGTTGTATCATGTAGCCGTAGAATTAGTAAAGCGTATTGAGAAAGCTCAGTTTCAAGGTACGACCCTGACACTAAAGGTGAAGTTTCATGACTTTACGCAAGTAACACGCAGTAAGACACTCACACAGGTTTTAGATAGTCTCGAACTTATATTGCCACTAGCTAAAAATCTCCTAAAGGAGGTGGATTATGAAGCCAACCCAATTCGCTTGATCGGGCTATCTGTTTCCAACCCCATTCAAGAAGAAGAACCTGTAAGCCAAGAATCTGAATACATCCAGCTAGAGATTGACTTTAAAGATCAAGACTATTAGAGCTGTAGGCGATAATAATTTGTCTCCCTTTGTTTAAATCCTAGTTTTTGATAGAGCTTATTGGCAGGTACGCGCATGGGGCGGGAAGAGAGCTCAATGCGTTGTACTCCTTTTAGCTTTGCTAGTTCGATGGCCTTGACTAGTAGTTTTTCTCCAAGTCCTTTTCCTCTTGCTGATTCGTCCACCACTACATCTTCAATAAAAGCCTTCTTGCCCGTAGGTATTCTAAATACAATAAGGGCCAAGGTACCTACAATTTGTCCCAAATCATCTATTGCAAGCAGAAGCTCAGAATTCTTATCGTAAACCAGTTCTTCTAGTGTTTGTGAAGTAATGGGCTCTCCATTGGGGGTCAGCTGCGGTATTAAGCGTTGTAGTGCTTCAACCAATTGATTATTTACTGTTTTTGCAGTTGTTACTTTCATTTTCGCGACTATTCTATCGTTTATCTCAGTCAAATATAAGCTTAGTTCCTTTATTTTACCAATACAAGAAGCCCTCTAACTCACCAAATCGAGCTAGGGTTCCGAGCTCAGCCTCTTGGGTGTGAGGCTGGTTACTCATTTTACTTAGTACGGATTCTATCTCACTATTATTCAATAAATCAGGATATTGATTGTAATATATGGAGACAATAGTTGGTCCTAATATGTTGTTCCTATTTGATAACATAAACTTTTGAATGAGAGCTTGTTGGGCTTGAATAACCGATTTGTATCGTGGATCGGAGTAAGATAACTGATTCTGTTCATGTAGCTTTTGCTCTAGGGCTTGATTGTCTTTATAAAATGAGTACAGTCTGTCATTAAGTGGAGTGCCTTGTAGCTGTAAGTCAGAGTTGGATAGATCGAGTGTAATACAACCCGACTCAAGTATAAGTGGAGTTAAGGGTGTGGAGTCCATAAAGAGTGTTACTAATTTAGGCTTGCCTACGTGTGGGCAGTTGAGCTCAAAAGAGCCGTGAACAATTTCGGCCGAATCAAGGGTTACCCAGCTTAGGTTCTCATCTAAATATTTAAGGTAAATGTTTTTTCCACTCCATTGATTTAAGTTGGCATCTCCCTTAATTGTACATTTAGAAGTACATGCTGTAGCTAGAAGTATTAGCGAAACGGATAATAGTAACAATCTGTTCATACAATAACATGTTTTATAAGTAGGTCAAAAATAGCGTGTGTGGCTTGAATTAAAAAGTATTTTACCGATATTTAGAGGAATCATGAGATTTACTTAATTTTTTCTTATAATCAGTAATGGCTATGACTGTTTAGTTAACTTTCGCTATTTTTGTGTGTATCTAAGGTTATCTTTGGATTAAAGTACATTTTTTATTTGGATTCAGAGTGTAACAGAATATTAAATTAAGCTAAAACAATTATGTCAGCAACATATGCACCCTTTGCTAAGCCTCTTTATGTAATGGTTAAATCGGTAGGTTCGGTTTGTAACTTAGCCTGTGATTATTGCTACTACCTCGAGAAGGCCAATCTTTATAAAGAAAACCCCCATCATGTGATGAGTGAACAACTCCTTGAAAAGTTTGTGAAAGAGTATATCGAGTCGCAAACGATGCCACAGGTTATGTTTACTTGGCACGGTGGAGAGACCTTAATGCGTCCACTTTCGTTCTATAAAAAAGCGGTAGAGCTTCAAAAGAAATATGCAGGTGGCCGTACGATAGATAATTGCATTCAGACAAATGGTACCCTGCTCAATGATGAGTGGTGTGCCTTTTTTAAAGAAAACAATTGGCTAGTAGGTGTTTCTATTGATGGACCACAAGAATTTCACGATGAATATCGTAAAAACAAGCACGGCCGGCCCTCTTTTCTAAAAGTAATGAAAGGGATATCACTTCTAAAAAAACATGGTGTAGATTGGAATGCGATGGCAGTAGTCAATGACTTCAATGCGGATTATCCCCTTGATTTTTATCACTTCTTTAAGGACCTAGGCTGCCAGTTTATTCAGTTTACGCCTATCGTAGAACGTATAACTTCACATGCTGATGGGCGTCACTTAGCATCTATGGCCGATGAGGTCGAAGGCAAGTTAGCCGATTTCTCGGTAAGTCCTGAGCAGTGGGGAAATTTCCTGTGTACGCTATTTGATGAGTGGGTAAAGGAAGATGTGGGTAAGATTTATATTCAACTCTTTGACTCAACACTGGCTAATTGGGTAGGAGAGCAACCGGGTGTGTGTACTATGGCTAAGGCTTGTGGACATGCAGGAGTTATGGAATTCAATGGAGATGTATATTCTTGTGATCACTTTGTTTTTCCAGAATACAAGCTTGGAAACATTTACTCCAACAATTTGCTTGAAATGATGTACAGTGACCGTCAGATAGCTTTTGGACAAGATAAATTCAAATCTCTACCTAAGCAGTGTAAAGCATGTAAATACCTATTTGCTTGTAATGGTGAGTGTCCAAAGAATCGATTCTCCAAAACAGCCGATGGAGAGCCAGGACTAAACTATTTGTGTAAGGGGTACTATCAGTTTTTTGATCATGTAGCTCCCTATATGGACTTCATGAAAGAAGAGCTCGAAAATAAGCGACCACCAGCCAATATCATGGAGGCTATACGCCGAGGAGAAATTAAAAGAAACTAAATAATTAAATATATAGACTAGATGAGAAAATTTAAATTGAGTTTGCTGGCCTTGCTGGCACTTTGTGTTGTACAAGTACGTGCAGATGAAGGCATGTGGCTGCTTCAGATGATGAAGGAGCAACACCTGATCGATGTAATGCAGAAGCAGGGACTTGAGCTCTCTGCAGATGAGCTTTACCACCCCAATAAGGTATCCTTAAAAGATGCAGTAGGGATTTTTGCCAACGGTTGTACAGGAGAGATTATTTCAGCAGAAGGATTAATTTTGACCAATCACCACTGTGGCTACGGTTCTATCCAAAAGCTAAGTACGGTAGAAAATGATTACTTGACTGATGGTTTTTGGGCCAGAAATCGTTCAGAAGAGCTTCCTGTGGATGGTTTAACCTTCGTTTTTATTGATCGCATAGAGGATGTGACCTCAGTGATTGAAAACAAGATAGCCTCTGGTGAGTTTACTGAAGCTCAAGCCTTCAATCGTGATTTATTAAAGGATGTAGCAGCTGAGCTTTTGAAGAAGAGTGATCTGAATGGAAAAAAAGGAATCTCTGTTCAACTCTTACCCTTCTTTGCTGGGAATAAATATTACCTAATATACAAGAAAACTTATACAGATATTCGTATGGTAGCTGCACCACCTTCTGCTATTGGTAAGTTTGGAGGTGATACAGACAACTGGACTTGGCCTAGACATACAGGTGATTTCTCTATGTTCCGTGTTTACGCGGATGCCAAAGGAGAGCCAGAGCCCTACAAGGCTTCTAATACTCCTTTGCAAACAAAGAAGCACCTAGCTATCTCTTTAAAAGGTATAGAAGAGGGCGATTATGCTATGATTATGGGCTTCCCTGGTAGCACAAGCCGTTACCTCACTGCCTCAGAAGTTGTAGAGCGTATGGAAGCAACAAATACCCCACGCATTGCAATTCGTGGTGCACGTTTAGAGGTATTGAAAAATGCGATGGATGCTAGTGACCAAACTCGTATCCAATATTCCAACAAGTATGCTAGCTCTTCCAACTATTGGAAAAACTCCATTGGTATGAACAAGGCAATCAAGGATAATGATGTTCTTGGAGCTAAGAAAAAACAAGAAAATGAGTTTGAAGCCTTTGCTCAACAAAAAGGAAATGAAGAGTACCAAGGTGTAGTTGCTCAGATAGATGCCCTAGTGCAAAAAGAGCAGCCATTACGCTATCAGATGACAGCTCTGACTGAGACCTTCTTTGCAGGTCTAGAGTTTTCAAGTCCATCTTTTCAATTTTCTGACTTGCTCAGTGCGGTAGAAAAAGGAGATACTAAAGAAGTAGAAAGTATAAAGAAAACACTACGGATTCTTTATGAGAATATCCACAACAAGGATTATGATCACCAGGTCGACCTAAAAGTAGCTAAGCGTTTGTTTCCACTTTATCGTACGCTAGTAAAAGAAGAGCAGCTTCCTTCTATTTATGCTTATATTGATGAGCACTTTGAGGGGGATTATAATGCTTTCACAGATGCGATGTATAAAGAGTCTATCATGGCATCGAAGGAAAATCTTGAGGCTTTCCTAGCCAATCCTACACAAGAGGCTGTAGAAAAAGATTTGTCGGCCCTTCATACTGCTGCTGTAATTGCTAAGTATGTTGAGTTGTCTAAGGCGCTAGAGCAGTTTGAAGATGAAAAAAATCAATTGCACAAAACCTATGTCCGAGGTCTGGGAGAAATGAAGAAGCCTATGCCTTCTTACCCCGATGCTAACTTTAGTATTCGCTTGACTTATGGACATGTGAAGTCTTATATTCCTAGAGATGGCGTCTTCTATAAGTACTATACAACTACTCAAGGTATCCTAGAAAAAGAAGATCCTACAACGCGAGAGTTTAATGTACCAGCCAAGTTAAAGGAGCTTATCTTGAATCAGGATTACGGCAGATATGCCCTCCCCAATGGGGATATGCCAGTATGCTTCCTTACGACCAATGACATAACAGGAGGCAACTCTGGTAGCCCTGTACTCAATAGTAGGGGAGAGCTCATCGGTGCTGCATTTGATGGTAACTGGGAATCTTTAAGTGGTGATTTAAACTTTGATGACGACTTGCAGCGTTGCATCAATGTCGATATTCGATATATCTTGTTTATCATTGAGAAGCTAGGTAATGCTAGTTATCTAATTGATGAGATGACTATCGTTGAATAATAAAACAAATTAAGAGGGTTAAAGGCGAGAGCTTCTAGCCCTCTTTTTATATAAACCGTCTAAATAATAAAACTATGAAAGTAAAAGTATTGACCTTAAGTTTGTTGATGTGCTCACTGGGTGCTTCTGCAGATGAGGGAATGTGGCTGCTTCCCGATTTGAAGACACAGAATGCTGCAACTATGTTGGAGCTAGGGCTAGAAATCCCTATAGAAGAGGTGTATAGTGAGAACTCGATCTCTCTAAAAGATGCTGTCATTCAGTTTGGCAGAGGCTGTACAGGTGAAGTCGTTTCTTCTAAGGGCTTGGTATTTACCAATCACCATTGTGGCTATGGAGCTATTCAGAAACTGAGTAGTGTGGAAAATGATTATTTGACCAATGGTTATTGGGCGCATGCCTATGAGGAAGAGCTTCCTTGTGAGGGGCTGACTGTTACCTTTATAGATCAGATACTTGATGTAACAGAGTTTGTAGAGGCTCAGCTGGCCAAAAATGAAGCTGAGCGTGAGCAAAACTTTGTCTCTAGCCAATTTCTAAATGAGTGTGCTCAGCTTTTTGCCAAGAAGCAAGGAATAAAAATCACGCCATTCCGTCAAGTAGAGTTACGTCCTTTTTATGGTGGTAATCGCTACATGGTATTTATAAAAAATGTCTATCATGATATTCGTTTAGTAGGTACTCCTCCTTCCTCTATCGGTAAGTATGGAGCAGATACGGATAACTGGATGTGGCCTCGTCATACAGGCGATTTTTCAGTATTTCGCATCTACGCAGATAAGCATGGTAAACCTGCTGAGTATGCAGCTTCTAATCAGCCACTACAGCCCAAGAAGCACTTGGCTATTAGCTTAAAAGGCTTAGCAGAAAATGAGTTTGCTTTCTTGATGGGCTTCCCGGGTAGTAACTGGCGTTATATGATTTCGGATGAAGTAGAAGAACGTATGCAGATTACCAACTTCACACGTCAGACTGTACGTGGAAAGCGACTTGCTGCTCTTCAAGATGAAATGCTAAAAGACGATGCCGTACGTATTCATTATGCCAGCAAATATGCTAGCTCTGCCAATTATTGGAAAAATGCCATAGGGATGAATGAGGGCTTAGTTCGCCTCAATGTAATTGATACTAAAAAGCAGCAACAAGAAGCTTTACTCAATTACGGTCGAGAGAAAGGTGACAGCCGTTACTTAGATGCCTTTAATCAGATTCGAGCGATTGTTCAGAAGAGAGAAGCGGCTAAGCGTAATAACGAAGCCCTACAGGAGTGTTTTATCACTGGTCTTGATGTAACGAAGGTGCCAAATACCTCCAAGCTGATGCGTGCACTAGAAAGTGGTAAGAAGAAAGCCATTAAGAAAGAAATCAGTGCCTTGAATGAAAAGGCTGCTGCTTATTTTGAAGAAGTACCTTATTTTGATGTTGAAAAGCGAGTGATGAGAGAGATGCTAGAGGTGTATAAAGAGATTATCCCTGCTCCTAATCAGCTCTCTTTGCTAAGCGAGCAAGATGAAACTTATGGGGGTGATGTAGAAGAACTACTCTTAGATGTGTTCTCTAATTCTATTTTTACTTCTCCTGAGCGCTATGAAGCTTTTGCACAAAATCCAACTCTAGCTCAGCTTAGCACGGATCCTTTGATTGGCTTTAGACAAGCAGTAGATTCAAAAAGAGCTGCCTGCATGGAGGAGATGAGACAGGAAAACCTAGATTACAAACTTGCGCATAAAGTTTGGGTGAGTGGAATGATGCAATTGCGTCAAGAGCAAGGTATTCCTATTTACCCAGATGCTAATCTAACACTTCGCCTCACTTATGGTAAGGCCAAAGGTTACGAACCTGCAGATGGTATTTATAACCAGCATTACACTACCTTAAAAGGTGTGATGGAGAAAGAAGATCCAAACAATTGGGAATTTGTAGTACCTGCCAAATTGAAAGCACTTTATGAGGCAAGAGATTACGGACCTTATGCCAATGAAAAGGGGGAGATGCCGGTCAACTTTATTGTCGATACGGACAACACAGGTGGCAACTCAGGCAGTCCTTTGATGAATGGGAAAGGTGAGTTAGTAGGTATCGGTTTTGACCGTAACTACGAAGGCCTGACTGGAGATATTGCATTCCGTCCTTCTTCTCAACGAGCAGCAACGGTAGATATTCGCTACGTCTTATTTATTATTGATAAGTTTGCCAACTCTCAGCATATCATGCGTGAATTAACAATCGTTGAGTAGTTTTACAACAAAAATAGTTTCCACTGTGAACAATCTTTTTTAATCTGTGTTTATGTATATGAGTTTAGAAAGAAACCGAATAATTAAAATAGATTACAACATAAAGATTAAAGGAGATTATTGAAATGGAAAAGTTTAATGAGTTAATACAATCAGATAAACCCGTACTAGTGGACTTTTTTGCAACTTGGTGTGGCCCTTGTAAATACATGTCACCTGTGTTGGATAAGGTAAAAGAGAGTGTTGGAGACGATGCTCGTATTGTAAAAATAGATGTAGATCAGTTTCAGGATCTAGCTATGGAGTACCAAATCCAAACAGTTCCAACATTTATCCTTTTCAAAAAGGGTGAAGCACTTTGGAGACACTCAGGTATAGTTCAGGAGAAAGCACTTACAGATATTTTAAAAGACCACATGTAATAAACCCACAAGCGTATGAAAACCTATTTAGCCGTATTTGCTGTGGCTGTTCTGGGCGCGATCGGATTCGCGTTTACGAAAAGTTCATCAGTAGAAGCTACTGATAAGCAAGAGATGATTGCTGCTGGACCCAACAAGGTTAAGCAGATGAATAAAGAGTTATTTAAATCTACCATTTTAGATTATACCACTGCCACAGGTTGGGCCAACAAAAGTGGGAAACCAGTGCTTATAGATCTTTATGCTGATTGGTGCGGGCCTTGCCGTATGATTGCACCTATCTTAAAGGATTTGGCCAATGAGTATGATGGGCAAGTAGATTTCTACAAGGTAGATGTAGATAAAGAGAAAGATCTTGCTTCTTTATTTCAAGCAAGAAGTATTCCTCTAGTGGTATTAATAACCAAATCAGGGGAAGTGAAACCGATGGTTGGTGCTCAAGCTAAAGCAGCTTATAAGAGAGAAATAGATTCTTTCTTACTGGGTAAATAAATCGGTTGATGTACTAACAATTAATGATTAACTACCAATAAAGGGTCTTAGTTCAGTAGAACTAAGGCCCTTTTCTATGCCTTTATAGTTGAGCTGCTCCCTAACTGCCCTTTAGTTTGTCTTTAATCGCTAAGCAAATAGGTCCTAGTCCTTTGGTGGTTGGGTCCCTGAGGCATGTTGCAAACATCAGGGTACAAAAAGATTGAGGCAGGGACCTTTTACATCTGGCTTAGTTAGGCTGGAAAGGGCTATCTTTTGGTTTTGTTTTTATAGAAATGTTTGTGTAACGACATGTTAGGACTAGACAACAGATTAAAATAAAAAGGAGGAAACCTTTAGATTTCCTCCTTTATTTATTTAGTTATTCTCTTTGTCTTCTTAGAGTGGGATATACTCTACGAATGCTTCCATAGCTTCGTATGAAGCTAGACCTAGTTGGTCGTAAAGAGCAGCTGTACCTCTGTTTCTATCTTCACTTCGTTGCCAGAATAGACGCTCATCGTTTCCTAAGAAAGGAGCACTTTCCATTTGTGACTGGTGTTTCAAGATTGAGTTACGTTTTGCTCTAAGCTCTTCAGGGCTGATAGGTACTACCATTTCGATGTTTTCAATTTCCCATTCTGCCCATGCTCCACGGTACATCCAGATGCGACAATCTTCTAGCCACTTAGCTCCTGCTTGTTTTTCTAGATCAATAGCAGCAAGTACAATGTCTGTACATACTTTATGTGTACCATGAGGGTCAGCTAAGTCTCCTGCTACAAAGATTTGATGAGGTTTTACCTCTTGTAGTAGTTGACGCACAATCTCCACATCTTTTTCACTCATAGGGTTCTTTTGAATCTTACCTGTTTCATAGAAAGGTAAGTCTAAGAAGTGACAGCGATCTAGTGGAATGTTGTTGTAGGTACAAGCTGTGCGAGCTTCTCCTCTACGGATTAGACCTTTTATAGTTAATACATCGCGCGAATCCATATCACCATCTTTCTTTTCGGCTAAGAACTTGCGAATTTCTGCGTATTTATCATTAATGACTTGGTCTTTGCTATCGTTAAACAGCTGGTTGAAGCCATTGATGAAGTGTAGGAAGCGAACTACCTCTTCGTCACCAACAGCGATGTTGCCAGATGTTTCATAAGCTACATGAACTTCGTGATTTTGCTCCACTAAGCGACGTAGCGTACCACCCATAGAAATTACATCATCATCAGGGTGTGGTGAGAAAACGATAACACGTTTTGGGAATGGTTTTGCTCTTTCTGGGCGGTAAGTATCATCAGCGTTAGGCTTACCTCCTGGCCAACCAGTGATGGTTCTTTGTAAGTCATTAAAAATCTTAATGTTTACATTGTATGCAGAGCCGTAAAGTGCTAGAAGCTCACTTAGGCCATTTTCGTTGTAGTCTTTGTTTGTTAGCTTCAAGATTGGTTTATTTACCAACTGACAAAGCCATACAATAGCACTACGGATTAGTTTATCATCCCAATCACATGAAGTAACTAACCAAGGATGCTTGATACGAGTTAGTTTATCAGCTGCTAGCAAATCAATAACTACATGAGTATTGTTATGTGCTTGTAAATAGGTAGCTGGGATAGTATCTGAAATTTCACCTTCTACGGTAGCTTTAATAATATCAGCTTTTTCATCTCCCCAAGCTACTAAGTATATTTTAGCTGCACTTAATATGGTGTCCATACCCATGGTGATGGAGCTAATTGGTGTTTTTTCTACTCCGCCAAAAATCTTAGAAGCTTCGTCGTGTGAGGTGCTATCTAATAAAATGAGGCGAGTGGTAGAGTTGATGCGTGAGCCTGGTTCGTTGAAAGCAACGTTACCTAAGCGTCCAATACCCAATAGGGCAATATCTATGCCGCCAAAATCTTTAATCTTTTGCTCGTACTGAGCACAGTGCTCGTAGAGTTGATCTTTAGCAATGCTACCATCTGGTGTGAATATATTTGATTCTTCAACATCAACGTGATTCAAGAACATCTCTTTGAGCTGGTTGAGGTTGCTATTGATTGCATCAGGAGCTAGTGGATAGTATTCATACAGATTGAAGACTACTACATTTTTGAAGCTCAAACCCTCTTCTTTGTGCATTTTAATTAATGCTTGGAAGATACTACGAGGAGTTTCACCACCTGTTAGGGCCAGAACACAGTTACGATTTGACTTTTGTTTGTCGCGAATAGTTTGTGCGATATCGCAAGCAATCTTATTAGCTCCATCTTCAATCGATTCGTAAATGTCTGTTGGAAGTTTTTCTAAACGTGTCAATACTGACTTCTCAAAAGCATTCTCAGGACGATAGTATCGAGGAGATACTCTATTGAGGCTAATTTGAGAACTTAAATTCGTTTTCATAAATTTTATAATAAAGTATTGTTAGATTTGATTACTAAAAAATTAGTGTATCACAAAGATACAAAAGTTGTTTAGTATAGAAACCACCAGCAAGAAGGTAATGTTGGCATTTCTCAGCCTTTTTAACAATAATTGATGAACTAAGAGTTAAGTATTTGTAAATGAGTACACCTCTCCTAAAATAGAGGAGTTTTCAAGCTGATCAGTCCAGTTTTAAACTTTACTGATGGGCTTGTTTGTGACTGAATCGGCTGGTTTATAGTAGGTGTGTTATGGGCTTAAGACTTAGAACTAGCTGACTTGTTTTAATATTATTCTTCTTCTTGATTTAGTAAGAAGTTTTCTGGATGCTTCCCCTTGAAGTCTTTGAAAAACTCATTGACACGACGCATGTCCTGGTCTACATCGCCAGATGGTATGAGTTTCTCGCCTACATAGATGGTTTTAGTTCCGTAGTCGAGGCCTATTAAAATAATAGGAACTTGGGCTCCTTGAGCTATGAAGTAGAAGCCTTTTTTCCATTTTGAATTGGGTTTGCGGGTAGCTTCTGGAGTTATAGCTAAATGAAAAAAAGATTTCTGATTATAAACTTGTGTCATTTGCTCGACCAATGACATTTTTTTGCTGCGCTCTACAGGGATGCCTCCCATTGCTTTAAAGATGAGTCCGAGTGGGAAGAAAAACCACTCTTTCTTCATCATGAATGAGACTTTATTGCCATAAGCTGCATAAAACACTTTCCCCATAAATAAATCCCAATTGGAGGTGTGTGGAGCAGCACAGATGACACACTTGTCTGGTATTTCAACATCAAACTGAGCTTTCCAGCCCAAAATACGGTGATAAATAAATTTAAATAGTTTTCTCTTCATGATTTTTGTTGCGATAAAAATAGGGTTAGAGTTATCTTTTGACAGATAAATTCCTAACCCTATACTTACTAAGCTAATGCGTTTTATTTTAACTAAGTGCTGTTATATCAGCTAGTATGTTAGTTATCTCATTAGAAAAGTCTTCACGAAATTGACGGTAATATTTTTTCGGATTACCTGGCTCTGTATGGCTGATCCTACTTACATACTCCATCTTAAGCTGATAGATCTGAGATAATATCTCATCTATTTTAGCTGAATCTACTTCTGGATTTAAGTAATCTAGAATTAGGCAATCTGTCATCAACTCGTTTGTGATAGACTTAACACTCTTTTTAAGAATTCTTCTGCTCGCCATAGCATTTAAATTATTTGGTGAAACAATGTAATTGAACAAATATACCTCTTCTTAATGAGAAAGAGGCTTTTCGTCTTAGATATATTTTAAATATAAAAGTATATGTTTGAGCATGAGTGAATTATATTTTATACATTATGTGAATTTACAATCCGATTACACGTATTATATTTTGAAATAGTCTAATTGATTTATTTTTTTGTTCTTATGAAAGATTTTATCTTTGCAGATTCTATTTCAGTATAGCACTGAGTAATAATTCCACACTCTTGTCTAGGTATTACTCGCCCAAGGTGCAAAACCTCCTAGACTGAGGTGTTGGTACTAAGGAAACTAGCATGAATAGAGGTTTGGCTCACTATTTGCAGCTAGATATAATACAAGTAGATTTTGTTTTAGAATTATTTATAAAAGAGTTTTTGATATGGGGAAAGAGTCACAGAGCTTTCAGAAAGGTAAGTTTGCTTTTTTGAAGGGAAGAAAGGTGATTATTACGATGATTTTAGTTTGTCTCGCAATAGTTACCTATTACTTTATTAAGCGCAAGCCACAGATACAGGAGGTCAATCCAGTAGTAGCTGTAGAATATGTGCAGCGTGAAGATGTTTCTATCTATGGAAATTATGTGGGTAGAATTCGTGCTCATCAGTTTGTTGAGGTACGTGCTCGTGTAGAGGGCTACCTGGAGCAAATGCTGTTTAATGAGGGAAGCCCTATCGAAAAAGATAAACCACTGTTTATTATTGATCAAACTACGTATAGAGCGAAGGTAGAGAAAGCCAAAGCTCAACTTAAAAAAGATAAGGCACAAGCCTTGAAAGCGAAGCGTGATTACGAGCGTATTCGTCCTTTATATGCACAAAATGCAGCCAGCCAGCTTGATTTAGACAATGCAGAAGCAGCTTATGAAAGCGCCCAAGCTACTCTTGCTATGAGTGAGGCTGATCTTGCTCAGGCACAGCTAGAGCTGAGCTATACCATAGTACGTTCTCCCATTGCTGGTCAAATCAGTCAGCGTAATGCAGATATAGGTACTTTGGTGGGTCCAGGAAATAAATCCCTGCTAGCTACTATTGTAAAAAGCGATACTGTTTTGGTTGATTTTAGTCTTACTGACTTAGATTATTTGCGCAGTAAAAAGAGAAATGTTGATTTAGGTAAGCGTGATTCTACTCGCTCTTGGCAGCCCAACGTAACCATTACCATGGCGGATCAAAGTGTGTATCCAGAACGGGGCTATGTGGATTTTGCAGAGCCTCAGGTAGATCCCAATACGGGTACTTTCTCAGTACGTGCAGAAATGCCCAACCCACAAGGAGTCTTACTTCCAGGTCAATCTACCCGTGTTCAGCTGTTATTAGACTTAATAGAAGGCGCCTTAGTTGTGCCACAAAAAGCTGTGATAACCGAACGTGGAGGAGCTTTTATCTATGTGGTTAATAAAGATCTCGTAGCCAAAAAGACTTTCATAGAGCTAGGTGCAGAGTTTGATAATAAAGTAGTGGTAGAGCGTGGTTTGAAAGCTGGCGAAATGGTTGTTGTAGAGGGGCATCATAAGTTAGCTCCCAATACGAAGGTACGTTTGGCAAAGTCTGTAGCCTCTGAACCTCAAAAAGAAGATTAAGGTATGAAAGTTAACTTTTTTATTGACCGGCCAGTCTTTTCTACAGTACTCTCTATTTTGATTGTTATTGTAGGTCTGATAGGTCTGCAGTTACTTCCTATTGATCAATATCCTAAAATTACCCCACCTGTGGTTAGTGTGAGTGCTTCCTATCCGGGTGCTAGTGCTACTACCGTATCTCAGGCTGTGGCAACACCCATAGAGCAACAGTTAAATGGTACTCCTGGGATGTTGTATATGGATTCATATAGTTCAAATACGGGTGGCTTTTCAGCTTCCATTACTTTTGATATCTCTGTCGATCCAGACTTAGCTGCTGTGGAGATTCAGAATCGTGTGAAGCTAGCCGAGTCTCGTTTGCCTGCTGAGGTGGTACAAAATGGTATCACTGTCGAAAAGCAAGCTGCGAGTCAGCTTATGACGGTGAGCTTGTATTCAAGTGATCCCAAATTTGATGAAATCTACCTGAGTAACTTTGCTACGCTCAATGTAGTGGACTTATTGAAGCGCGTACCTGGAGTAGGGCGGGTGTCCAATGTGGGTAGCCGTTATTATGCGATGCAGATTTGGGTTCAACCTGATAAGTTGGCCAACTTTGGTCTAACGGTGGGTGATCTACGAAGTGCCTTGAAAGAGCAGAACACCGAGTCTGCAGCAGGTGTTTTGGGAGGTCAACCTACGCATAATGTAGATATAACAATTCCAATCACAACACGTGGTCGTTTGTCTTCAGTTTCAGAGTTTGAGGAGATTGTGTTGCGTGCCAATCCTGATGGATCTATTATACGTCTGAAAGATGTAGCGCGTGTCTCTTTAGAAGCTTCTTCCTATTCTACTGAGAGTGGAATCAATGGTGAGAATGCGGCTGTGCTTAATGTTTATATGTTGCCAGGAGCTAATGCTGTGGATGTTTCTAAGCAGGTGCGTGAGGTCATGGAGAATTTAAGTGAGAATTTCCCTGAGGGCTTAGCCTACAATGTGCCTTTTGATATTACCGATTATATTTCACAATCTATAAGTGAGGTGTATAAGACCTTGTTTGAGGCCTTAGCATTGGTGATTTTGGTTGTATTCTTATCGTTGCAGAGTTGGAGGGCTACTCTTATCCCCGTAGTAGCTGTACCGATCTCGTTGATTGGTACGTTCGGACTGATGCTGATTTTTGGTTTCTCGCTAAACTTACTGACTTTACTGGGCTTAATCTTAGCCATTGGTATTGTGGTGGATGACGCCATTGTGGTCGTCGAGAGTGTAGAGCTGATTATGCGAGAAGAGGGCTTAAATGCCTATGATGCAACCAAAAAGGCGATGAGTAGCTTGACGGGTGCATTAATTGCCACGTCTTTGGTGCTTGTGGCTGTGTTTGTTCCTGTAAGTTTCCTTTCTGGAATTACTGGTCAGCTCTACCGTCAGTTTACCATTACGATTGCAGTGTCTGTGATTATTTCAACGATTGTTGCCCTAACACTGAGTCCAGTGATGTGTTCTTTGATCTTGAAACCACAAACAGGACAGAAGAATAAGCTGTTCCGTCGCATCAACTTATGGATACACTTAGGAAATAATAAATACATTAGCTTGATTCGCAGAGCTGTCAAGTACCCCAAATCGGTGGTTGGTATTTTTGGTATGATACTCGTGTTTATCTTTGTCTTAAACCGTGTGCTACCTACTAGTTTTATGCCTCGTGAAGATCAGGGTTTCTTTAAGGTTGAGCTAGAATTACCTGAGGGAGCTACTTTGGAGCGAACTCGAGTGGTTACGGAGCGAGCGATCAATTATTTATTAGACTTGCCTGCGGTTGATTATGTACAGAATGTAACGGGTAGTAGTGCTCGTGTGGGTACTAGTCAAGCCCGTAGTTTGTTGACGGTGATTTTAAAGCCTTGGGATAAGCGTAATCATGTGACTATTGATGAGGTGATGGCCCAGGTTCGAGAGGAGTTTGCTAACTACCCTGAGGCGATTGCCTATCTTTCCTCTCCTCCCGTAGTGCCAGGCTTAGGTTCATCGGGTGGGTTTGAAATGCAGTTAGAAGCTCGAGGTGATGCAAGTTTCGATGATTTGACAGCAGCGGTAGATACGCTTTTATATTATGCCGCACAACGCAAGGAGTTGGAGGGAGTATCCTCGACTATTCAGCCCGAAATTCCTCAGCTGTTTTTCAATGTTGATCGAGATCGTGCTAAGTTTCTAGGGGTACCTATGCCCGATATTTACTCAGCGATGAAGGCTTATACTGGTTCAGTCTATGTCAACGACTTCAATATGTTTAACCGAATCTATCGGGTTTACATTCAGGCTGAGGCTGAATACAGACAGCACAAAGAGGCTTTAAATTACTTCTTTGTACGTGCTAATAATGGTACAATGGTCCCTTTGGCTGCCTTAGGACAAGCAGAGCTTACTGCAGGGCCTGGTAGTATGACTCGATTCAATATGTTTACCTCTACAACAGTGACTGGGCAGGCTGCTCATGGTTACAGTTCGGGGCAGGCTATGAAAATCATGGAGGATTTAGTTAAGGAACACCTACCTAGCAATATTGGGGTAGAGTGGAGTGGCTTGTCTTATCAAGAGCAACAGGCGAGTGGGCAAACAGGTATTGTGCTTGGACTTGTGTTCTTATTTGTGTTCTTGTTCTTAGCCGCTCAGTATGAGAGCTGGACGGTACCAATAGCTGTTCTACTCACCCTACCTGTAGCTGCACTAGGTTCTTATATGGGAGTATGGATCTGTGGCTTAGAAAATGATATTTATTTCCAAATTGGCTTGGTGATGCTTATGGGACTTGCTGCTAAGAATGCTATTCTGATTGTGGAGTATGCGAAGATTCAAGTGGACAAAGGAGAAGAGCTCGTACAGTCGGCACTTTATGCCGCTCGTTTGCGCTTCCGACCTATCCTCATGACCTCACTGGCCTTTATCTTAGGTATGCTGCCTATGGTACTTGCTTCTGGACCAGGGTCTGCAAGTCGTCGAGCCATAGGTACAGGTGTATTCTTTGGAATGATTTTTGCAACAGCCTTAGGTATTATTTTTGTGCCTTTCTTCTTTGTCTTGATATACAAGTTGAAAGCAAAATTTAAAAAGAAGAAATAAGATATGAAGTATTTCAATCATTCAATAAAAATAACGCTTGTCTTTCTGTGTGTGATACTTTCAGTATCTTCTTGTAAGGTGGGCAAGTCTTATGTCAGGCCAGAGCTGAAGCTGCCTGAGAGTCTGGCCACAGAAAAAGACAGCATGAGTTTAGCTGACCTGTCTTGGTGGCAGCTTTACTCCGATCCGATGTTGGTTTCTCTCATCGAAAAGTCCTTAGAATACAATAAGGATGTGCTCATTGCAGCTGCTCGTATCAAAGAGATGGAAGCTAAAAAGCGTATATCCACAGCAGATTTGTTTCCTCATCTAAACGCCTCTGCTTCAGCTGATACAAAGGCGAGTAGAGATGAAGATAAAAACACCACTAATTCACACTCCTTTGATGGTGCCTTGACGCTGTCTTGGGAGCTGGATTTTTGGGGTAATTTGCGTTGGGCTCGCAAGCTTGATATTGCTGCTTATTTGCAGTCTCTCGAGGCGCAAAGAGCACTGGAGCTTACCTTAGTTTCAGAAGTAGCTCAAGCCTATTATGAGCTTGTTGCACTTGATGCCGAAATGGATATTCTGGAGCAAACACTTGAAGATCGTAAAGAGAGTGTTCGTCTCACTCGTCTGCGTTACGATGGTGGGTTGATCTCAGAGATACCTTATCGCCAAGCACAGGTAGAGATGGCTCGTACAGCCACCATGATCCCCGAGCAAGAGCGTTTAATCAAGCTGAAAGAGAATGAGCTAGCTTTTTTAGTGGGTTCTTATCCCAGAAAGATAGAGCGTAAGGCTTCTTTGGCTGCTATGTCGCAGATGGATGAGCTTCCTTATGGGCTTCCTTCTCAGCTTTTAGAGCGTCGCCCTGACATACGTAAAGCTGAGCAAAGCTTGATTGCTGCTCATGCACAAGTAGGTGTTTCCTATACCAATATGTTTCCTAACTTTAGTCTGACAGCAAAACTCGGCTCTTCTAACTCAGAGTTATCCTCTTTCTTGAAGACGCCTTTTAGCTTGATAGAAGGTGCCCTAGTAGCTCCTATTTTTCAGGCAGGCAAAAAAAGAGCAGCTTGGAAGGCGGCAAAGGCTGCTTATGAGCAGGAGCTTTACAGTTACGAAAAGACAGTTCTAAATGCTTTTATTGAGGCACAAAACGCTATCACTAATTATGAAAAGCAACGGGAGGTACTGAGCTTAAAGATGCACTTGGAGCGTTCTTCTAAGAAGTATGTAGAGTTAGCTCGAGCTAAAAGTTTGCAAGGAGAAATACTCTATTTAGATTTGTTGGATGCTCAAAGAGGTTACCTCGATGCTCAGATAGGTCTTAACAATGCGGTAAGAGATGAAATGCTTGCTATAATCCAACTATATAAAGCCTTAGGGGGAGGGTGGTAATCACTTCTCCGATATAAAACTAGCTAGTAAACTTTTATTTCACATAAAAAATAGCCAATTTTGCGTGTGAGAAAATATTTACTAACACCCATTTAATATTTAATAAACAATGACTAAAAGTGCATTACAAATAGCAAGAGCTGCTTATCAGCCTAAGCTACCTAAGGCCCTAAAAGGCTCTGTTAAAGTTGTAGAAGGTGAAAAGACTCAATCTGTTGCAGATCAAAAAGAAATTGAAGCTTTATTCCCACATACTTATGGTATGCCTGTAATTAAGCTAGAAGAAACAGATGAGGCTCTTAAGCTTCCTGCTATGAATGTAGGTGTTATTCTTTCAGGTGGTCAAGCTCCTGGTGGACATAACGTAATCTCTGGTCTTTTTGATGGTATTAAGAAACTAAACCCAGAAAGTAAGCTATATGGTTTCATCCTTGGCCCTGGTGGTTTAGTAGATCACAACTATAAAGAGCTGACTTCTGACATTATTGATGAATATCGTAACACAGGTGGTTTTGATATCATTGGTTCAGGAAGAACAAAATTAGAAACAGAAGAGCAATTTGAAAAAGGATATGAAATCCTTAAAAAGCTAGGTATCAAGGCACTTGTTATGATTGGTGGTGATGACTCAAACACTAATGCTTGTGTGCTAGCTGAGTACTATGCTGCTAAGAACTACGGTGTTCAAGTAGTAGGTTGTCCTAAGACGATTGACGGTGACCTAAAAAATGAGATGATTGAAACCTCTTTTGGTTTTGATACAGCCTGTAAGGTTTACTCAGAGGTGATTGGAAATATTCAAAGAGACTGTAATTCAGCTCAAAAATACTGGCACTTTATCAAGGTTATGGGCCGTTCAGCTTCACATATTGCTCTTGAGTGCGCACTACAAACTCAGCCTAATATCTGTATTGTATCAGAAGAGGTGGAGAAGAAGAACATGTCTCTAGATGATATCGTAACATACATAGCTGATATCGTAGCAAAACGTGCTGCTAAAGGTGATAACTTCGGTACTGTTATTATCCCTGAAGGTCTTATTGAGTTCATCCCAGCTATGAAGCGACTCATTGCTGAGTTGAATGATTTCTTAGCTCACGATGACAAGTTTGCAACACTAGATAAGGATGCACAAAGAGCGTATGTTATTAAGAGTATCTCAGAAGAGAATGCTAAGATTTATGCAAGCCTTCCAGAAGGTGTAGCTCGTCAATTAACGCTGGATCGTGACCCTCACGGTAACGTACAGGTATCTCTAATTGAAACAGAAAAACTTCTTTCAGAAATGGTTGGTGAAAAACTAGCTGAGTGGAAGAAAGAAGGCAAATATACAGGCAAGTTCTCTCGCCAACACCACTTCTTTGGTTATGAAGGCCGTTGTGCTGCGCCATCAAATTATGATGCTGACTACTGCTATGCCTTAGGTTATACGGCTTCGGCTTTGATAGCTAATGGTAAGACAGGTTATATGTCTTCTGTACGCAACACAACTGCTCCTGCTTCAGAGTGGGTAGCTGGTGGTGTACCTATTACTATGATGATGAATATGGAACGTCGTCATGGCCAAATGAAACCAGTTATTCAGAAAGCCTTAGTTGAATTGGACGGAGCTCCATTTAAGACTTTTGCAGCTAATCGTGAGGATTGGGCGATTAATACTCGCTATGTATATCCAGGTCCAATCCAATACTTTGGTCCTACCGAGGTTTGCGATCAGCCAACCAAAACTTTGGTTTTAGAGCAACAAGGTAAATAATTGAATTAACCCTACTATAATTTAGCCGATAATTAGCCGTACTTATGTATTTGCGTTAATTATCGGCTATTTCATAAGTGGTATGGCAAAGAAGGAAGTTAAGAAAACAGCCAAATCTAAGAAAACTACTAAGCGTTCGACAAAATCAGTAGTCCGCAAGAATAAAGGTAAAGCAAGAACAAAACGCACTTCAAAAAAAGGAAGTAAGGCACAAGTGTTCCAGCTATCCCCTTTTATTCAGTCTGTACTGACTATTTTGGTCTGTCTGCTTCTTTGTTTTATTTTTTATTATACCTCAATCCGTCCTTATGCCTATCGTTGGCGGCCCTGCCACGGCAATAAATTTTATGATGTTTGTATGCCTTCTTCCTATACTATCCATGGTATAGATATTTCACGCCACCAGGGGAGTATTGACTGGCCGCGTTTGGCCATTTATCAAAATGCAGAAGTCCCTATTCGCTTTATCTTTTTCAAAGCTACAGAAGGAGGGGATTTCAAGGATAAAACCTTTGACTATAACTATGCTCAAGCCAAACAGTTTGGATTTATTCGAGGAGCCTATCACTTTTTCTCTCCACACACCAGTGCACAAAAACAGGCGCGACACTTTATTCGTACAGTGCGCTTAGAAAAAGGAGACTTACCTCCAGTACTCGATGTTGAAGTGCTGGGAAAACACAGCAAAAAATCAATAAAGGATAGTGTGAAAGTATGGTTGAGCCTGGTTGAGAAGCATTATAAAACAAAGCCGATATTGTACACGTCTTACAAATTTAAAAACAAGTACTTAAACGACTCTGTTTTAAATAGCTATCCCTTTTGGATTGCTCATTACTATGTCCCTGAGCTAAGATATACAGGCCAGTGGATGTTCTGGCAACACTCAGATGTAGGTGTTATACCAGGTATTGAGCAAAAGGTAGATCTAAATGTCTTTAATGGTACCTTTGATGAGTTAGAAGCCTTCACTCTTCCCTAAGCATTCTTTTCTAACAAGATACAAGCCCAATTATTTTGCTCATTTGTACGCTTTAATGCTAAACCCAGTTCATTGGCTCGTTTTTCTAGTAATGGAATATCTTCAGTATAGAAGCCACTCATTACGATTTGGCCCGAATGGTTTAGGCGAGCAGAGTAGTATTCCATATCTTGAAGTAGGATATTGCGGTTGATGTTAGCTATAATCAGATCAAAGGGACCTTCATTTTTGAGTAAACCTGCATCACCTAATTTTACCTGAATGGCATCAATTTGATTGAGTTTGCAATTCTCTTTAGAGTTCTCTACACACCAGCTGTCTATATCAATAGCCGTAATAGGCTTAGCTCCACGCTTGTGTGCTAGGATGGCTAGAATTGAGGTGCCACAACCCATATCCAAAAGCGCCTTATCAGTTAAGTCTAAGCGAAGTAACTCGCGGATGACCAGACTCGTAGTTTCGTGGTGTCCTGTGCCAAAAGCCATTTGAGGATTGATGATGATGTCATACTTGGCTTGGGGAACATCGGTATGGAAAGTGCTATGTATGACACACTCATTACCAATCACTATAGGTTGGAAGAAGTTTTTCTCCCACTCTTCATTCCAGTTTTTATCCTCAGCCTCCTGATAGTGATAAGTGATTGACTCTACATCTAGAGGGAAGTTTTGAATGCTCTCTTTAAGTGCCTCCTCATCTAGTAAATGCTGTTGGATGTAAGCTTTTAAGATGGTCTCTTCTTCGACAAAGCTCTCAAAGCCTACATCGCCTAGTATAGCCATTAAGACATCACCAATCACTTCATGCTGTGGCTGGTAGTTAAATTCAAATTCGTAATATTTCATAAGGTAATTATTTTATACAAAACAACTGCTCGGCTAAAGTTGTTAGTAGTCTAGACGAGTTTTATTTGACAAAGATAGTGTATATAGGGAAATCCCTATTCTTATTTGGGGAAATTATCTCTGAAGTCTTTCTATGCCTAGCTATATTTGGTATAGTAATTCGTAGACACTAATAAAAGAGGAGGGTATTATGAAAAAGATAATTGTATTAATCAGTATTCTTATTGGGATTCCATTTTCAATGGGTGCTCAGAATGAGATGTACTTTTTTTCTAAGGAGGAGAAGAAGGAAGAGCCTAAAAAGAAAACGGTGACTCCTGCTCAAAGAAACACTCCTAAGAAACAAGCAACTCGTATTTATGTGCCATCAGGATCTACTGTAGTGGTCAATGAAAATGACTTGCAAAATGATGCAATAGATCAGTACAATCGTAGAGGGCAGGTGCTGATAGATGGAGATAATGAGTATGAATATATAGCTCCTTCACGTGGAGGAGAATGGATCAATGATGGTTTTGAAGGTTCTTACTCTGACTATTCAGATGCGGAGCGTGCGATTCAAAGACGTGACCGTAGGGTATCTATAAACATTTCGAGTCCTTATTACTGGGATGTTGTATATGGCTTAAATAGCTGGGATTGGAATATCTATGTAGATAATTGGGATGCCTATATCTTCCCTCGCTTCTCTAATCCTTTGTGGAGTAGCTGGAGATTTGGTTATAACAGTGGTTTTGGATTTAGCCTAGGGTTTAACTCTTGGAATTCTTGGTATTATCCTTATTCAAGCTGGGATTATTGGGGCTATAGACCTTCTTATTCTTGGGGATGGGGACATAGCTATTACCCTCATCATCACTGGCATGGAGGCTGGGGATATTATCCATACTACTCCTATCGCAACCGAAGAGGATATCGCGATTATAGACGCTATGATGGTGTGAGTAACTGGAATCGTAGAGGTAGCAGTGGAACGACTCGTAGAGTGAGTACTCGAGATTATAGCAGGTCAAATAGAGACCGCTATGTAAATAATCGCACTACATCTACTCGAAGAGACCGTGGCTCAACTACAGTCCGCTCCAACAATGGTAGATATGTAGGTAGCTCAAGGGATATGAATAGGCCAACCAGCACTCAGGGAGTAACAAACAACCGTTCAGTACGCTCGTCCAATCGTTATTTAGATAATAGAACTAATCGAACAACTACAGGTAATACTGTTCGTTTTAATAATACAAGAGATACAAACACGAGGAACAGCGTACGAGTAAATAGTAGAAACTCTAATCGTTCTTCTATTCGTTACACTCGTCCAAGCAGTACACGTACTAATTCAACGCGTGCAAGAAGTACAACAAGCACACGCAAAACAGCTCCGACCTACACTAGAAGCTCTTCTTCAAACAGTAGTCGTTATAGTAATAGCAGAAGTACTAGCCCACGAAGAAACGATGTGAGCCCTTCAAGAAGTTCATCTACTAGAAGTACTGTATCCCCTTCAAGAAGCAGTAGTCGAAGCAGCGGCTCTAGTTTTAGAAGTAGCGGTGGTAGCAGTCGAAGCTCAGGTGGCTCTACTCGCTCAACCCGTAGTACGCGATCAAGATAAAACAGTTGTAGAATACACATAGAAACAGAAATATGAAGAGAATAAACTTAGTAATACTATTCCTATCAGTTGGTTTGTTAGGTCTTCAGGCCCAGACCATTTATGATGGAGAGTTGTTAACACAGAAAGACCTCTCGGGTTCAGCTCGATTTGTAGGTATGGGTGGAGCTTTAGGAGCACTAGGTGCTGATATCTCTACTATGGGAACTAACCCTGCAGGTATTGGTTTGTATCGTAGCTATGATTTTAATACTACATTTGGCTACACCTTTAACGAGGTGAAAAGTAACTACTTAGGTGATAAAATGACTTCTGATCACAAAAAGTTTGGCCTAAAATCAGCAGGCTTTGTTATTTCTAACCATATGAGTGATTATGGTCTTAAATATTTAAACTTTGGATTCAACTATACACGTACCAAAGACTTTTACCGAAAGACAGAGATGGCAGGTTTGCTAAATGTTAATCCTAGCAATAATGGTATAATAAGTATAAGCAACCAGATGGCCGCCCAGTCAGATGCTATGTTGGATGATGGAATAGACATAGCAGACCTCTTTGCAGACGATAAAGCTGTTTATAGTAAT
>JASLIW010000111.1 GCA_030152865.1 Bacteroides sp. | reverse complement strand
ATCCTGAAGTAGTCACAAAATCTTATCCTGACTTTTGGATACATATCCAAGAGTGTGGTGTTCAACTGCTAAAAAAATAAAATTGTAAACAGGATCGATATATTATCACTAACTTTGTTGGAGAAATATTGTTAAGAGAGCTATGTTTATACTTATAGGAATTTTAATCGCTTTAGGAGTAGTTGCACTGATTGCAGGAGTTATTCGTGATAAAAAAATCCGCAAAAAGATTGAAACTGGCGAGCTGGAGGAGTATCCTGAAGTCTTAGAAGTAGATGAAGAATGTTGTGGACAACATCAAATCTGTGAAAAGGACAGTTTACTTGCAGCAGTTAGTCAAAAAATTGAGTATTATGACGACGAAGAACTCGATCAGTTTATAGGTTATAATCCTAGCGACTACAACGAAGAAGAAGCTGATATGTTTCGTGATGTTTTTTATACCATGCACGATACAGAAGTAGCAGGTTGGGTGCGTAGCCTCATGCTTAGAGGAGTGGCCTTACCTGAATCTATCAAAGATGAGGTCTTCTTGATTGTAGGTGAACGCCGTATACATTAATCTTATGGATATTATTTTGTACCCATTTTTCCAGTACGCAATACTGGGTAGTCTACTAGCAAGTATTGCCTGTGGCATTATTGGTACTTATATTGTTAGCCGCAGACTTGTATTTATAAGTGGAGGCCTGACTCATGCTTCTTTTGGAGGAATAGGAATTGGGCTTTATGCGGGCATATCTCCATTACTATCTGCAGCTATATTTTCTGTACTCTCTGCTTTTGGAGTGGAGTGGATGACTAAACGCAAAGATATTCGCGAAGATTCTGCTATCGCTGTTTTTTGGACTTTGGGTATGGCTATTGGGATAATATTTACTTTTTTGGCCCCTGGATTTACCCCTGAGCTTTCTACCTACCTATTCGGTAATATTCTTACTATTACTCGTACCGACTTATATATGCTCACCGCACTAGCACTTGCTCTCGCTGTATTCTTTTCTATTTTTATCAATCCGATTATAGCTGTTGCTTTTGATCGAGAGTTTGCGCTATCTCAGAGGTTGCCCGTACAATTTATTGAATACAGCCTGATGCTTTTTATTGCTTTGACGATAGTAGCTTGCTTACATATGGTAGGTATTGTACTGGTAATCTCTCTCTTAACCATTCCTCAAATGATAGCAAATCTATTTACGAGCAGCTTTAAGAAAATCATATTTCTATCTATTATTATCGGCTTTACTTGCTGCTTGGGTGGCTTATTGCTATCATATATCCTGCATGTTCCTTCAGGAGCATCAATTATATTCTTTTCAATTCTTATTTTTGCGACTTGCAAAGCTATCGTCTATTTTCACAACAAATAAAATATCCTACAGATCATGGAAATCAAAATAAACTCATTAGAAGAAATTAAACAAGCTGCAAAAGAATTTGTAGCTGCTATGGGAGAGCATACTGTCTTTGCCTTTTATGGTAAAATGGGAGCTGGTAAAACCACTTTTATCAAAGCTATATGTGAGGAGCTAGGTGTAACAGATATTATCACCTCGCCTACCTTTGCTATAATTAATGAATATCGTTCTGACACCACAGGTGAACTCATCTACCATTTCGATTTTTACCGTATAAAAAAACTAGAAGAGGTGTATGACATGGGTTACGAAGACTACTTTTATAGTGGAGCAACCTGTTTCATAGAGTGGCCTGAACTTATCGAAGAAGTATTGCCAGGAGACGCCTTAAAAGTAAAGATAGAGGAGAAAGAGGATGGTAGTCGCTTAATCACCCTATAAGTAATGAAAGAAGTACAAAGCTTAATGCCCCACTACATCATGCAAGGTATTTTTTTCCTTGCGGGCGCCATCTGTTTTGTGGCTGCTCTAGCCAATGCTAAGTGGTTCCTAGACTCTAACCATATTGGTTTTCTTCGAAGATACTTAAGCAGAAAGCTCATTCGTATACTTTATATACTGATAGGTATTGCTCTAATGTGCCTAGCACTGTACTTTTACGCCAACTTAAAACAAATTCATTATACGCTATAAAACAGAAAAGGCTGCTTAAGCAGCCTTTTCTGTTTCTTGAAAGTATCTCTATCAATAGACTATTCGTCTAATGAGTTTCCATACTCCATTTCGCCTTGAACAACGAATAAAAGTTCGTCATGTCCAAACTCACCAACTTCGTCTTTCTTAGCTTCTTGCTGTAGATAATCTACAACTTTATCTAAGTCGATGCTAACATATCCATCTTCATCAGGTTCTTCATCCAGCACACCACTTTCAAAGTAGTACTCATCAATAAGGTCAATGAGATAGTAAAGGTGGTTATCTGTAAAAGTTTCCTTGAAGTCTTGTGGAAGATAGTTCTTGATAAACTCAACCACCTGAGCATCATCTAATTCATCTGTTAAGATGTCGTTTTTATCACTCATAGTCTTTTAAGATACTTAAGACTGATATCTAGTCTCAGATTATAAATACTTTTCAATTTTTTCTGCATAAGTTGCTTTAGGAGCAGCACCTACTTGTTTATCAACTACTTCACCATCTTTGAAGAAAAGTACTGTAGGGATGTTACGTATGCCAAACTCTCCTGGTAGATCGCTATTTTCATCTACATCGCACTTACCGATAATTACTTTTCCTTCGTAGTCTTTTGCCAACTCATCAATGATAGGACCTACCATTTTACAAGGACCGCACCATTGTGCCCAGAAATCTACTACTACTAATTGACCTTTGTTAAGCAACTCTTTAAAATTGCTATCAGTAATGTTTAATGCCATTTTCTTTTCTTTTTTATAGTTTAAAATATAATTAGTTCAATATTACAATATGTATTAGTTAATTTGAAATGATAGCTTAGATTTTTCTTCTAAGAAATTAACTAATTCTTTATTTACAGCTACCTTCTGTGTTTTAGATCGCAAATCAAGTGTTTGATTAAGCTCTCTATCTACTACTTTGAAGAATAATTCTGTATTCCCTTTAGAACACTTTATACTCTCAGAAAGTTCAGAAATCAAATCAGAATCCAACTCTTCGATTGGCACACAAATAGTTATAGAGTCAATCAAATCGTCCTTTACATCTGAAAGAAGCTCAATACTTCCTACTTTAAGCTCCAGTTGATTGGGGTTCCACTGTCTGGGCTGTACTTTGGCTTTAATAAAGAGCAGCATCCCCTCATGGATGTACCCTTGAAACTCAACCCAATCTTTTCCAAAAAAGGCTATTTCGCCTGAACCTGAGTAATCTTCAATCTTGGCTATACCATAAGGGTTGTTGTTTCGAGTCATTCCTCTTCGCACACTCGTTACAATACCTCCCATAGTCATTTCTCTTCCTACAAGTGCATCTAAATCATCTAGCTCGGACATCTTGGTATTACACACATGATTTAAGATAACAGAGTAATCATCAAGAGGATGTGCTGAAAGATAAATACCTACAAGCTCACGCTCTTTGTTTAGTAACATAATCTCATTCCAGGGCTCATATTCGGGAGCATCTGGTGTTGCAATCTCCACGGCATTAGTCCCTCCAAATAGGGAGTTCATCGTCATCTCTTGGTCTGCTTGGTACTTGTTTCCATAGCGAACCAACACCTCAATGAAGGTTTCTCCTGAAGAAGTGGCCTCTGCGAAGTATTGTTCTCTCTTCAAGCCAAACTGATCAAAACCTCCTGCCAAAGCAATATTCTCCATATTCTTCTTGTTGCAGGCAGCTAGATTCACGCGATGTACGAAATCATAAATATCAGTAAACGCTCCTCCTTTTCTACGGGCCTCAACAATAGCTAATACGGCATTTTCTCCAACACCTTTTACTGCTCCAAGTCCAAAGCGAACATTACCCTCTTTGTTTACTGTAAACTTCAAGTTACTTTCATTGACATCGGGGCCAAGCACTTTTATTCCCATAGATTTACACTCATCCATCAGCTTCGTGATTTCAGAGATATTTGAAATATTGCGACTCATCACTGCCGCCATATATTCTGAAGGGTAGTTCGCTTTTAAGTAAGCTGTTTGGTAAGCTAGCCAAGAATAACATGTTGCGTGAGACTTGTTGAAGGCATACGATGCAAACTTCTCCCAATCTCCCCAAATCTTTTCTAGTACCTTAGGTTCGTGGCCATTGGCCTTTCCGCCCGAAATAAACTTAGGCTTTAAAACATCTAGCTGATCCTTGAGTTTCTTACCCATCGCCTTACGTAGAGCATCAGACTCCCCACGAGTAAAATTAGCGAGTAAGCGAGAGAGTAACATCACCTGCTCCTGATAAACGGTAATTCCGTAAGTATCCTTGAGGTACTTCTCCATAATTGGGATATCGTACTCAATGGGCTTCCGTCCATGTTTGCGGTCAATAAAATCAGGAATATAATCCATTGGACCTGGTCGGTAGAGCGCATTCATCGCAATTAAATCTTCAAACTTAGAAGGTTGAAGCTCACGTAAGTACTTCTGCATCCCTGCCGATTCAAATTGGAAGGTTCCTATGGTCTTACCATCTGAATAGAGCTTATAGGTCTTCTCATCTTCAAAAGAAATATTCTCAATATCTAACTCAATCCCTTTAGACTCTTTGACATTGGCCACTGCTTCTTTTATGATAGAAAGAGTCTTCAAGCCCAAGAAATCCATTTTGATGAGTCCAGTATCTTCAATCACAGAGCCCTCATACTGAGTAACTAGCATTTTCTCACCAGTCTCCTTATCCGTAGCAGTGCTCACAGGTACCCAATCAGTTATATCATCCCTACAGATAATCGTACCACAAGCATGCACTCCAGTACCTCGAACATTACCCTCAAGCATTTTTGCATACTTGATAGTATCACGCACCAAAGGATCAGCCGAAGCTTCGGCAGCCTGCAACTCAGGAACATAATCAATAGCATTCTGGAGGTTGATCTTCTTATTAGGGATACGATCGGGTATTAACTTAGCCAGACGATCTGCCTCTTGTAAGGGAACATTTTGTACCCGAGCCACATCACGAATAGCCAGTTTCGTGGCCATTGTACCATAAGTAATGATATGTGCCACCTTCTCTTGACCATATTTATCGGTAACCCAACGCAATACTTCTCCTCGTCCATCATCATCAAAATCGACATCAATATCAGGTAAGGAAATACGATCAGGGTTTAAGAAACGCTCAAAAAGTAAATCATACTGTATGGGATCAATCTTAGTAATACCAAGGCAATAGGCCACTGCCGATCCTGCCGCAGAACCACGACCAGGCCCTACTGATACGCCTAACTCATTTTCTGCCGCATAGATAAAGTCTTGTACAATCAAAAAATAGCCCGGGAAACCCATGGTTTTCATAATGTACAATTCAAACTTTAAACGTTCATCTATCTCAGCCGAAATAGGATCTCCATATCTCTTTTTAGCTCCATCATAAGTTAGCTTCTCCAAGTAATCTGCTTCTAACTTTATACGATAGAGCTTCTCATACCCACCCAAGCGCTCTATC
>JASLIW010000071.1 GCA_030152865.1 Bacteroides sp. | reverse complement strand
CCTATTTCAAGCCTAGCCCATGACTCAATCCGTGTTAGTCTATTAACTTGCAGTCCTGGAGATGTTATTTACACACTTTTTGGACATACGGCTATCCGTGTTAGCATACCTAGTCGCAACTATGATGCTGTATATAATTATGGTATATTTAATTTTAATACACCCAACTTTCTAGGCAAATTTATACTGGGCAATACCGATTACCAACTAGGCAAAACTCCCCTCTATTATTTTCTCGCTGAATATGATGCTGACCAACGCAGTGTGTGGGAGCAAGAGTTAAACCTAAACTCCAGTGAAAAAATGGAGCTAGTTTCACTACTGGAAGATAACTACGAGCCACATAATCGCTATTATCGATACAACTTCTTTTATGATAACTGTGCTACACGTCCGATAGTAAAGATTCAAGAAGCTACAACAAAAAACTTGATCTTACGCGAGCCTACACCTCAAAAAAACGACTTAGCGAGTGCACCTTACTCTTTTCGCTCACTGGTTCATAAATATTCTAAAAACTATCCCTGGTCACAGTTTGGCATGGATTTACTATTAGGTAGTGAGGCAGATAAAGTTATTCAGGTCGATCAAAAAATATTTGCTCCTTTAGAGCTTATGGAAGTAATGAAGGTATCTACCTTAGGTGCTGAGCCTCTAATCAAGAACACCCAGATACTCGTTGATAATGAGGGGGAGAAAACAAACTCCCAGCCACTAACCTTTCCTTTCACACCACGCACTACGTTTACATTTCTAATGTTATTACTAGCTGTGTGTTCGTTTTGGGAATTTAAAAAACGACGTTCTTTTTGGGGAATAGACTTGGCTCTTTTTTCTATTTATGGCCTTATTGGTTCTATTTTACTCTTTATGGTTTGTTGCTCCAATCACCCAGCGGTAAGTCCGAACTACTTATTATTGCTATTTCACCCGCTTCATCTTATCTTTGCTCCAATTCTTATAAGTAAGAAATGGATAAGACTAAAAAAGGGCTATCATTACGCTAATTTCACTGTATTGGCTTTTTTTATCGCGTTTTATTGGCTAATTCCTCAATATATTAGCTTAACAATATTAACTTTGGCAGGAAGTTTGTTAATACGCTCATTAACGCATATACTTATACAAGCAAAGAAATGAAAATGAGAGGACTCATCACATCTATACTTACAGCGCTTGCAATCACTAGTTTGCAGGCTAATGCTGCTCACGCATCGACTCCCAAAGTGGTGGTCAGTGTGAATATTGACCAGCTAAGTACAGAGCTGATAGAGGCCTATTGGAGCTTGTATCGTGATGACGGTTTTAAGAAACTGTGGAAAGAGGGTTTAGTTTATAGAGATACTTATTACCCACTGCTACAAAGGGACCGTGCAAACACCACCGCAACTCTAAATACAGGGGCTTTGCCTGCTGTTCATGGTATTGTTTCTAAACAATGGCTAGACTTGTCTACTCAACAAGCTAAGAGCTGTATAGAAGACCCACAGTTTATGGGTAACTATACCAGCCTGAGTTCTTCTGCTCGAAACCTACTTAGCTCCACACTTACTGATGAGCTTAAGGTAGCTTCTCATGGCAAAGCTTTAGTATATGCAATAGCACCCGAGGCAGATCAAGCCATTCTATCGGCTGGTCATGCAGCAGATGCAGCTTTATGGTTTAATCAGGAAACAGGACAATGGTGTGGAACAACCTACTATAAGGAGTTTCCGTGGTGGGCAAGCAAACACAACGAACAAAACCCAATCTATTATCGAGACTCCTACTTAGAGTGGAATCCATTACTGTCTTTTGAAAAATACATCAGCTCTCACAACGGTCGAAGAAAGACCTTTCGCCATAGCTTAACAAGCGGTGGCAAAGATTTGTATTCCAGAGTGGTGAGTAGCCCAATGATCAATGAGGAGATAGTACTACTAGCTAGGCAACTCTTTGAGCAAAGTGGCGTTGGAGAAGATGACATCACAGATTTCGTACAGCTGTCTTTCTACGCTGGAACAGCATTGGGCACCAATGAAGGAGCATCTCTAGAAAGCCAAGACACCTACATCAGACTTGACCGCTGTATTGCAGACCTACTCAACATCGTAGATAGTAAAGTGGGCTTAAGTAACGCTATTGTTTACCTCACTTCAACGGGATATACTGAGGGGCAAGCAGGAAACATTCTAGAGAAGTATAATATCCCTACAGGAGAGTTCCATCTCAATAGATGCTCAGCTTTATTGAACTTATATCTAATGGCCTTCTATGGCGAAGGTCAATACGTAGAAGCTTACTACGATCAGCAAATTTATTTGAACCACAAACTCATAGAAGATAAAAAGTTGGATCTGATTGAGGTTCAAAAGAAATCGGCTCTCTTCTTATCACAGTTTAGTGGAGTTAATGAGGTTTACTATGCGCACGATCTTATTTTGGGTGCTTGGGGACCTACTAAAGAGCTGATTAGAAACACTTATCATAAAAGCAATTCTGGGGATCTACTCATAGAAGTGCTTCCAGGCTGGCAGATTATAGAAAATGGCAAAGTAGTCAAAACTATTAATTATTCAGCGATATTAGCTCCAACGGTGTTTTTAGGAAAGCCTTTTCCTGCCAAAGTAATAAACAGCCCGATTCAGGCTGAAGCTATTGCTCCAACTATTGCACAAACTATCCGAATAAGGGCTCCTAATGCTTCTAGAGCCAAAGCTATTGATGAATTACTTATCAATTAGCATCCAGATTCAATACGCAATATTCTGAAATATCAGCTTATTTAATGTAACTTTGCGTTACAGAGTTATCATAATTTTTCATTTTGAAATAAATAAAACAATATAATGGGATTTATTAATTTTCTAGGCCAACTTTTTGGTAATAAATCAACTCGTGATATGAAAGAGATCAAGCCATGGGTTGAAAAAGTAAAAGAGGCTTATCCGGAGATAGCCAAGCTTGATAACGATAGCTTACGAGCTAAGACACTTGAGCTTAAAGAATACATCAAAGCCTCTGCTGCTCAAGAGCAGGCTACGGTTGATGAACTGAAAGCAAGTATCGAAGACACCCCTATTGAAGATAGAGAGGAAATTTTTACTAAGATCGACAAGTTAGAGTCTGAAATCTTAGAGAAGTATGAAAAAGCATTGGATGAGGTTCTTCCTCAAGCTTTTGCTATTGTTAAAGATACAGCTCGTCGTTTCACCGAAAATGAAGAGCTAGTAGTTACTGCTACTGATTTCGATAGAGACTTGGCAGCTACAAAAGATTTCGTCCGTATTGAAGGCGACAAAGCAATCTACCTAAACCATTGGGAAGCTGGTGGCAATGAGATTACTTGGGATATGATTCATTATGACGTTCAGCTATTTGGTGGAGTTGTACTTCACAAAGGTAAGATAGCTGAAATGGCTACGGGTGAGGGTAAAACCTTGGTTGCTACTCTTCCTGTATTCTTAAATGCCCTCACTGGCAATGGAGTACATGTGGTGACTGTGAACGACTACCTCGCTAAACGTGACGCTGAGTGGATGGGACCTCTTTATATGTTCCATGGTTTATCGGTAGACTGTATCGATAAGCATGAGCCCAACTCAGATGCAAGACGAAGAGCTTACTTAGCAGATATTACCTATGGTACAAATAATGAGTTTGGATTTGACTACCTTAGGGACAACATGGCGCGTAGCCCTCAAGACTTGGTACAAAGACAACACAATTATGGTATTGTCGATGAGGTTGACTCAGTCTTAATTGATGAAGCTAGAACACCTCTTATCATCTCTGGACCTGTGCCAAAAGGTGATGAACAGCTTTTTGATGACTTAAAGCCCTTAGTGGAGCGCTTAGTGGCAGCCCAAAGAAAATTGGCTACTGGCTACCTGGCTGAAGCTAAAAAGCTGATTGCTTCGGAAAATCCAGAAGATCAAGAACAAGGCTTTATCGCTCTGTTTCGTAGCCACAAAGCTATGCCCAAGAGCAAGCCACTAATCAAGTTCTTAAGTGAGCCTGGTATGAAAACAGGCATGCTCCGTGTAGAAGAGATGTTTATGGAGCAAAATAACAAACGTATGCATGAGGCTACAGACCCACTCTACTTTGTTATTGATGAAAAAATTAATAGTGTAGACCTAACTGATAAGGGTATTGATTTGATTACTGGTACCTCAGAAGATGCAACACTATTTGTTCTCCCTGACATAGCAAGCCAGCTTTCAGACTTAGAGAATCAAGCCGGCTTAGATCAAGAAGAAAAACTCCAGAAGAAAGATGAGTTGATGAGTAACTATGCTATAAAAGCAGAACGTATCCATACGATCAATCAGCTTTTAAAAGCATATACCATGTTCGAAAAAGACGACCAATACATCGTGGTTGATGGCAAGGTAAAAATTGTCGACGAACAGCTGGGTCGTGTAATGGAGGGACGTCGCTATTCAGATGGACTTCACCAAGCGATAGAAGCTAAAGAGGGAGTCAAGGTTGAAGCAGCCACTCAGACATTTGCATCGATAACCCTTCAAAACTACTTCCGTATGTATCACAAACTCTCTGGTATGACAGGTACTGCCGAAACGGAGGCTGGAGAGTTTTGGGATATCTATAAGCTTGATGTAGTTGTTATTCCTACCAATAAGCCCATTGCTCGTATTGATATGAACGATCGTGTTTATAAGACACAGCGTGAAAAATACAAAGCGGTTATTGAGGAGATTGAGTTACTTAGAAGTAAGGGTCGTCCAGTACTAGTGGGTACTACAGCTGTTGATATTTCTGAAATGCTCAGCCGTATGCTTACTATGAGAGATATACCCCACAACGTATTGAACGCAAAACTGCACCAAAGAGAGGCAGATATTGTAGCTCAAGCTGGTCAGAAGGGAACAGTAACTATTGCGACTAACATGGCTGGTCGTGGTACCGATATTAAGCTTAGCCCCGAGGTAAAAGAGCTTGGTGGCCTTGCTATCATTGGTACAGAGCGACACGAGTCTAGACGTGTAGATAGACAGCTACGTGGACGTGCTGGACGTCAAGGTGATCCAGGTTCGTCTATCTTTTTCTTATCGCTAGAAGACAACTTAATGCGTCTTTCTTTACCTGAGCGAGTAACCAAAATGATGGATACGCTTGGCTTTAAGGAAGGTGAGATGATAGAACACAAGATGCTTTCTCGTTCTATTGAAAAGGCTCAGCAAAAAGTGGAGGAAAATCATTACGGTTCTCGTAAATACCTTCTTGAGTATGACGACGTTATGAACAAGCAACGTAACGTTATCTATACTAAACGTCGACACGCACTTATGGGTGATCGTATTGGTATGGATATTGTCAATATGATTTGGGATCGCTCAGCTGTTATCTTAGAAGAAAATGTGGGTAATTACCAAAACTGCAAAATGGAAATCCTACGTGTACTGGCTATGGATATCCCATTTACAGAAGAGGAGTACAAGTCTACTGACCTCAATGAGCTTATTGAGCGCACCTTCAATGCTGCCATTGAACACTTCAAGGCCAAGTCAGAAAGATTGTCTCAAATCGCCTATCCTGTTATCAAGCAGGTTTACGAAAACCAAGGCTCTATGTATGAGAACATTTTAATACCAGTAAGCGATGGTAAAAGAGTGTACAACATCTCATGCAACTTAGAGAAAGCTTATAATACAGAATGTAAAGCTATCGTAGAGGCCTTTGAAAAATCGATCCTACTTCACTTTATAGATGAGGCTTGGATGGAGAATTTAAGAGAGCTTGACGACTTAAAGCAATCAGTAAGGAATGCAAGCTACGAGCAAAAAGACCCCCTACTTATTTACAAGCTAGAATCTGTAAAACTGTTTGACTACATGGTCAACAAGATTAATGATAAGACCATCTCAGTACTGATGAGGGGACAAATACCAATACAAAACCCAGAAGAAGTACGCGAGGCAGCACCTGAAGAAAAACCCAAACAGCAATATAGAGAGGTAAAACAAGAGCTGGGTAATCAAGGCATGTCAGAAGCAGCCGAACAAGATACCCGCGAACAGCAAGTAAAAGAACCCTATGTTGCACCAGATAAGGTGGGACGTAACGATCCTTGCCCTTGTGGAAGTGGTAAAAAATTCAAGAAGTGTCACGGTCGAAATGCTTAAAAGCAAATCGCTACAACAGACACTAAGACTATAGTAAAAAGAGACAAGCAACAAATGCTTGTCTCTTTTTGTTTATAGACTAAAGATTTATAGCTATTTTTGAGTTTAAACAATGTATCTATGAAAAGACTCTATCAGCCATTAGCACTCCTCATACTTATCATATCGACTTGCTTGCTACAAGCATGTGAGACTAGTTCCAATTATCTATCTATCGACTATATGGAGCCAGGTAAGGTCTTATTCCCTGAGCGAATAGAAACGCTGACTCTAATAGACAACACCAAAATTCAAGATCTCAGCAATAAGTCAGAAAACTTAAAAGCACTAAAACTAACTACAGCTGAAGTGTTTGAAGGCTTTGTTGCTGCACTAGCAGAGACCGAGTATTACAATAAACTAATTATAGCTGATGATCAGTGGAGAAGCAAAGGTATGCAACACATTTCGAAGGAGCAGTTTGAAAAGATGGGAGAGAAGATCCAGACAGATGCGATCATTGCATTGGAAGAGCTGAACATCAGAGACCTAAATACCACCTTTTTTTATCCCGAGCCCTATACGGATTACCGCATACATATTCAACCCGTTCTTCAAATCTACAATACCAAAACTAATTCAGTAAATAAGCTGATTGATTCTGATACGGTAAGTGTTACTGAAGGAATATTTTTGGCACAACAGCTATCTAAGAATCACCTTTACACGCCTGATAATTACCCTCACTCAGGGGCCTACATGCTTGGCCAATCACTAGCTCAACTGCTAGCTCCACATTGGAAAACAGCTGAACGAATGATCTACACGGATACTCCTGTGTTTAAGTCTGCAAATAAACTTTTCGACCAAAACAAGCTCGAAGCAGCTTTGCTGGAGTACCAGTCTATAGCCAACAAAAATGAAAAGCCTATACACTCCATTAAAGCAGCTTATAATGCTGCAGTTACTTATGAGTTAATGGATCAATTAGATAACGCATACGAATGGGCTACAAAGTCCTTAAAGCTTGCTCAGGAGCACTTCAAGCGAAGCGATACCCAGCTCAGCTTTGAACTCTATGAGAAAAACGAGATCTACTTCAACAGCTTATACTACACCTTCCTATTAACTAACAGATTAAAAAACAAGGCAGTGCTAGAACAGCAGATGAAACGCTTTGTAGAGCAAAAATAATATTGAAATAGATTGTAATATTGTTGTGTTATTTTCTACCTTTGAGTAAAATTAAATACATCCAATTATGAGTTTATCATCAACATCTATAGAATCGATTAAGAACTCTATCCAAACTGCTATAAAAGAACTGCAGAATAGAGATGAGCAGCCTTTAGTAACTGATATATATCTACAGCCAAATACTGATACAGCTAGCCTGCTAATTACAGATGATAATGACACAGTTCTTGCTACAGCTCAAGTAGAAGAGTGGTCGGACAACAACAATGATAACTTTCTGGATGAAACAGCAGTAGAGCTACGTAACCTACTCCAACAAGAAAAAAACAACAAAGTATTTAAGGATCTAGATATCCTCAAGCCCTACTCTTTTGTGCTCATAGATGAGGATGGGGAGACACAAGAAGAGTTACTTTATATTGATGATGATATACTCATTGTCAATGAGGAGTTACTGAAGGGTCTAGATGAGGAGTTGGACGATTTCTTAAAGCACTTATTAGAAGATTAATGACAATATACCCCCTATAAATAAGAAAGCCAGATAAGTAATTTATCTGGCTTTCTTATTCCCAGCCTAATACAAACTAAAAAGGAGATACTTTCGTATCTCCTTTTCTATTATAAGAAGCCGCATTGATGATGCGATGAAACTCCGATTGACAGGATTTGAGTGCCCCGTATTCTTTGTAATCCACTGGTCCGATAAACGAACACCCGAAGGTTGTGGCCCGCCATTAAATACAGAAGCTTGTCTCGGTTTTCGTTGTTATTTGATGAGTTACCCAGTCGATCAATGCGGCTAATCTCTTTTATCATCTTCTGTACACCTCAAATATAGTAGGTTTCTGCTATATAAACAAGCAATAAAACCTTTTTGTTCGAGAGAGTGGGATAAGGATTTTTAGAAACAAAATAGAGGCAGACCTAAGTCTGCCTCTACCAGTATCTTATCAAGCTTTTAATGCTTATGCAGCTTTAGCTTTTTCTACGATAGCTTTGAATGCTTCTGGATGATTAACTGCTAGGTCAGCAAGGACTTTACGGTTAATTTCAATTCCTGCTTTACGAAGACCACCCATCAAACGAGAGTAGCTCATACCTTCTAAGCGAGCAGCAGCATTGATACGTTGGATCCATAATGAACGGAAGCTTCTCTTCTTATCTTTACGGTCACGGTATGCATAAGTTAAGCCTTTTTCCCAGGCATTCTTTGCTACTGTCCATACATTCTTTCTAGCACCAAAGTAACCTTTGGTTTGCTTCATGATTTTCTTTCTTCTTGCTCTAGAAGCAACATGATTTACTGATCTTGGCATAGTTTTTTAATTCTTTGGAACGTTAGCGCCGCATCTTAATATTTACACGGACTTTCTAGCTAAACATTCGGTTAATAATAAAATTAAGTTCTCAGTTGCTTAATTATTTTAAAGCTAAAAGTTCTAAGATTTGTTGCTTGTCAGTTGAGTGAACAAGACCTGACTTAACCAATCTTTTTTTACGTTTCTTACTTTTCTTAGTCAAGATATGACTATGATAAGCATGCTTTCTTTTGATTTTTCCTGTTCCGGTAAGAGCAAATCTCTTTTTAGCACCGGAATTAGTTTTCATCTTTGGCATTTCTAAATTTTGTATTTAAAATTAATAATAAAACATGGTAGCGCAACTATACCTGCGGCGCTACGCATAGTTTTGTGATCGTCTTTACTTCTTTTTCTTTGGAGAAAGCATGAGCGTCATACGCTTACCTTCTAGAACTGGTAGTTGGTCTACCTTTGCATACTCCTCTAAGTCATTTGCAAAACGTAGTAACAATACTTCACCTTGCTCTTTGAATACGATTGAACGCCCTCTAAAGAATACAAAAGCCTTTACCTTGTCACCATCTTCAAGAAAGCTGATGGCATGTTTAAGTTTAAAATTGTAATCGTGATCATCGGTATGTGGACCGAAACGAATCTCTTTTACACTTACTTTAACTTGTTTCGCCTTTTGCTCTTTCTTACGTTTCTTCATCTGATAGATGAATTTAGAAAAGTCAATAACGCGACACACTGGCGGTTTAGCTTTTGGGGAAATTTCCACAAGATCCAAACCTCGGTCTTCCGCTATTTTTAAAGCTTGATCTAACGGATAAACTTGAGACTCAATGTCATCTCCAACTATTCGAACCTCTTTAGCACGAATCTGCTTATTAGTTCGATATTGATTTCTTAAATCATCCTTTCTCATAAAAAAACGTCTACTACCTCTGTTCTGTTTCTTGTTTATTATACCCAAATTATTATGTATTTCTTTATTGTGGACCGCTGACTTTAGAACATTGTATTAATGTTATGCTTTCCACTAATGGCCACAAAGTTACCACTTATTTATCATATTCTGAACTTCATCGTTCAGTTTTTTAGCAAAATCTTCGTATTTCATGACACCTTGGTCTCCCTCTCCCTGCTTGCGCACAGAAACTTGACCACTTTCGGCTTCTTTTTCACCAACAATCAACATATAAGGAATGCGCTTCATTTCGTTATCACGAATTTTACGACCTATCTTCTCACTGCGATCATCTACAATAGCACGAATGTCTTGAGTATCTAAGTACTTTTTAAGATCTTCTGCATAAGCATTGAAACGATCACTAATAGGTAAGATTGCCACTTGGTCTGGAGTTAGCCATAAAGGGAACTTACCTGCAGTATGCTCAATTAAGACCGCTACAAAGCGTTCCATAGATCCAAAGGGTGCTCTATGAATCATTACCGGTCTGTGTTTTTGATTGTCAGAGCCTGTGTACTCTAGTTTAAAACGCTCAGGCAGGTTGTAATCTACCTGGATCGTTCCTAACTGCCATTTACGACCGAGTGCATCACGTACCATGAAATCGAGCTTAGGACCATAAAATGCAGCTTCGCCGTATTCTACAACAGCCTTCAGGCCTTTTTCCTCACAAGCTTCTATAATGGCATTTTCTGCTTTTTCCCAATTCTCGTCACTTCCGATGTATTTATCGTGGTTTTCTCGATCACGTAGAGATATCTGAGCTTCAAAATTTTCAAAATCAAGTGCTTTGAAAATAATAAAGATAATATCCATTACATGCAAGAACTCTTCTTTTACCTGATCTGGACGACAGAATATATGCGCATCATCTTGGGTAAAACCACGTACACGAGTCAAACCATGTAACTCACCGCTTTGCTCGTAGCGATAAACGGTACCAAACTCGGCCAAGCGCAAAGGAAGATCTTTGTATGAACGTGGTGTCCATTTATAAATCTCACAGTGATGAGGGCAGTTCATCGGTTTTAATAAATATTCCTCACCCTCTTCTGGAGTATGTATAGGTTGGAACGAATCTTTACCATATTTTGCATAGTGCCCTGAGGTAACATAGAGTGATTTACTACCGATGTGTGGAGTTATTACCTGCTCATAGCCAAACTGCTTCTGTATCTTCTTCAAAAAGTCTTCCAAGCGCAAGCGCAAAGCGGTACCTTTAGGCAACCACATAGGCAAGCCCTTACCCACAGTTTCAGAAAACATAAATAAATCCATCTCCTTACCTATCTTGCGGTGATCGCGCTTCTTAGCTTCTTCCACCATTTCTAGGTATTCAGTAAGTAGCTTCTTCTTGGGGAAGGTTATACCGTAAACACGGGTCAACATTTTCTTATCTTCTTGTCCTCTCCAGTAAGCTCCAGCTATAGAAGTTAACTTAATAGCCTTGATAGGTGCAGTAGAAGGCAAGTGAGGTCCTCTACATAAGTCTGTAAATCCTCCTTGTGTATAGGTAGTAATGTGTCCGTCTTCAAGTTCTTCAATAAGCTCACACTTATAAGTTTCACCACGCTCAGCAAAGTATTTCAAGGCATCAGCTTTACTTATTTGCTCACGTACGAGTGGCTCTTTAAGTGAAGCCAGCTCTTTCATTTTAGCTTCAATCTTAGGTAAATCAGAATCTTTGATTGTTGCCGTACCCGGATCTACATCATAATAGAATCCTTGCTCAATAGCAGGACCTATACCAAATTGAATACCTGGGTATAAAGCTTGTAAAGCCTCAGCTAGAAGGTGAGCACTAGTATGCCAAAAAGCATGCTTACCTTCTTCATCTTCCCATTTGTATAGTACAATATTAGCGTCTTCTTCGATAGGACGGGTCAAATCATACGTTTCTCCATTCACTCCACAAGCTAAAACTTCTTTAGCCAAACGTGGACTGATACTTTCTGCTATCTGCAGACCAGTTACACCCTTTTCAAATTCACGAATAGAGCCATCGGGAAATGTAATCTTAATCATCATTAATTTTATTATTACCTGTTACTATAGTATATAGCCAGCAAAATTAAATAATTCTATTCTAATAATAGCTTTTTTAGTCTAAAATATCGTCAATTAGCTTTTCGGAATCGCTTTATAATATTATAAGAATCGGCAATTCCAAGCTCTCCTGCCTTGCTTAAATCGGCAATCCCTTCTTCATTGTTACCTAAGAACAGCTTGATGAGTCCCCGATTAAAGTAGGCCTCGGCAAATTCGGGATTATACTTGATAGCTTCATTATAATCTGAAACAGCTGCTTCAAAATCCTTCATCTCAAAGTAGAGCCTTGCTCGATTGTAGTAAGCATAAACAAAGTCAGGGGCTATTTTGATCACTGTCGACAAATCACTCAGTACCAGCTCATAGTCTAATACTGTATTCTTTTTGCCCTCTGCCGCATTTTCTGCACGCTCATACTCCAACTGTCTTAACTTAGCTACAGATCGCATAAAATAGGCCAGATAAAACTGAGGATCAACAGCTATAGCTGCTGTGAAATCTTCTATTGCACTTTCGGTATCTTGCACTAAGAAGAAATCAAGCCCACGAGCAAAACGTGCTACTACATCTCGTGGATCCTGACTAATTGTAGTAGAGTGCTCATCAATCAGCTCAAAGTGCTTCTTTGCTTCTAGCTCATTAAGAGATTTTTCTCGGTTGGTAATGAGCAGTGGATAAGGTAAGCTGTTCTGTGCATTAAGCTTATCTATGGCTTTGTGATAGTGAATTGCTTGTCGAAGCTCGCTCGGACGCTGGTAGTAAGAAAGCACAAAATAAGGCTCAGACTTAACCTGCACATTTTTATTTTGGATACGCCCTCGATATTCACTCTTATAGTTTCGTGCTATCTCAGACTTATCTGCAACAACAAGCTTACGGTAGTTATCCATATTCTTATCAGAGCGCTTACGCGTCTCCTCTGCCTTTGTTTTATCTACTTTAGACTTACTAGAGCTAGGCTTCTCCAATTGCATACGAAGCATACGCAGCTCATCTTCTTCGTAGCCGCGCACATCCCCTAATATTTTACGGGCCTCAGCCCTGTAATAGTAGCCAGGATAGAAGTTAGGATACACATCCAACACCTTGGAATAATCCATCTCAGCACCTGCATAATCACCCGTACGTGAACGAAGTAAACCTCGATTAAAGGTGGCCATCAGGTTATCTGGATCTATATTTAGCACAAAATCAAAGTCTTCTAAGGCACGGTTGTAATCACCTACTCGGGCACGCAGCAAACCTCGATTATAATGACCTATAAAGTTTTGAGGATCAATACTTAGGGCTAGGTCATAATCACTCATAGCCCCTCTCAGGTTGTTTTGATGAAAGCGAGCCAAAGCCCGATTCACATAGTGATAAGAATCTTGTCCTCCCAGGTAGGTGGCCTCATCGTAATCTTTTTCTGCTTCGGGATACTTTTCGAGCATTAGGTGTATCATACCTCTAGCTGCCCAAATATTGGCATCATACTTATCTAGCTCCACCGCTTTATCGACATAAGCTAGAGCCTCTAAAGTGTCTTTTTCACGAATAGCCACATCTGCTTTCATCAAATAAGCTGGAGTGTATTTGGGAGAAAGTCGAAGTAACTCATCTAAACTCCTTTCAGCCAATTCGTTGTTTTCTTCATTGATATAACAGAGTGAGATATTATGCCATACATTAATATCTTCTGGATTGTATTTTAAGGCTTGTTCATAATCCTCAACTGCCTGCATGTATTTACCCAACTGAGCCCTAGCCATACCACGGAGCTGGTAGGCAGGCACAAAGAAAGGATTAATCTTTAACACCTCCGTACAATCATCTTCTGTACCCTTAAAGTCATCGAGATTTAACTTGGCCAAGGCACGAAAAAAATAGGGGTAATGTAGGTAAGGCTTGGCATTTATGACCTGATTAAAGTACTGAATAGAGAGTACATAATCTTCAAAGTATAATGCATTTCTACCAATAAGCATTACCCTATCCGTATTAATCTGCCCAAAAAGTAAGGTTGGGAAGAAAATCAACAATGCGAGAATCTTTCTTTTCATCATGTAATGCACAGGGGTTTTAATCCAAGAATAAAAACAAATGTAATAAATCTTATTCTACAATATCGAAAGTTTTCCTAAGGTTCTGATAATAAATCAAAGAATGAATTATTTTAGTGGCCGAATCATACAAATCGACAGCTTTAATCACTCATAAATTAAGAGTTTCCACAGTTCCTGCAAAAAACAAGGGCCAGGTTTTAAAAAACCCAACCCTTAATATTTCAAACACTTGCATACCTGCTGCAAGGCTGTCTTACTGAAAGATCTTAACTCCTCTTAGATTTTGGCGTTGACACTCTTTATCTTGTAGTGTGTTCGAATTTTGCCCGTAACCATCTTCTTGAGCTTGCTGCGAATCATTTGCTTACGCAGTGGTGAAAGATGATCAATAAACATTCTACCATCTAAGTGATCAAACTCATGCTGCATCACGCGAGCCAAATAACCTTCTACACGTTCACTGTGCTTTTCAAAATTTTCATCTTGATAACTTACCTGGATTACAGTAGAACGCGTAACAGCCTCACTGATACCAGGTAGGCTTAAGCAACCTTCTTCTATCGTATCTTCTTCACCCTCAAGCACCTCAATATAGGGGTTGATAAATACCTTACGGAAGTCTTTAAATTCAGGAAAATCCTCAGCCAAGGGGTCCAAGTCAATCACAACCAAACGGATAGGTAAGCCAATTTGAGGTGCAGCCAAACCTATGCCCTGTGCATTTTCCATCGTTTCATACATATTATCGATCAACTCTTTCAAGTTGGGATAATCAGGAGTTATATCTTGGGCAACCTCTCTTAATACAGGTTGACCATATACATATATTGGTAATATCATAGGAACAATTAATTTATCTATTGGAATAAACGTTTATTTTCTAAATATGTTTGGAGAATAATCGTTGCACTCACCTCATCTACCAAAGCTTTATTCTGGCGAGCCTTCTTTTTTAAGCCAGCTTGCAATATGGTACGCTGAGCCAAAACAGAAGTAAATCGCTCATCCACATACTCCAAAGGCATTTCGGGCAACCGCTTCTGTAGGTTCTTCACGAAAGGCTGGATGTACTGCATACTTTCAGAAAGTGTATTGTCCATCTGCTTGGGCAAGCCAATAATGATTTTCTCCACTTTCTCTTTTTGTACATATTCGAGTAAAAAGGTCATGAGCTGATGTGTAGGTACCGTAGTTAAGCCATTTGCTATCAACTGCATGGGGTCGGTCACAGCAACACCTGTTCGTTTACGACCATAATCTAGTGCTAATATTCTTCCCATATTCAACTACAAAAGTACAATATATATTGAAATTAAGGGTTCTACATCTCTACAAACTTCGTAAATTTTAAAATAGCAGCACATAAATCAGCTCTTACTCCAATCGATAAATCCAAACGATAGAGCTACTCACAGACCTTAAAGTCAGACAAGCTAATGGCCTGAAAAGTCATATGAGCCACACTGCTTTCGTATAAGATTCCTAGGGTATCCTCATCTATCTGTGTCAAGCAAGAGTAGCCCCAACTAGCTCCTTCGTCGAGAAGAATTTGTTGCTCCTTGGGCCAGGTCAACCCTCCATCCAAACTCATTTTCACGGTCATACTGTGGCGTCCTTTGGTGGTATTCGGATTGGAAAACAAAAGAATATCTTTACCTAAAACATTATCAGCTGCTGAAATAGCCAAAAGACTAGCCATGCAAACAGGTTCTTGTAAAGCCGAGCGAGATGAAGGATGGGCGGTCCATGTTCTTCCCAGATCATCAGTAGTATAGACTGCTCTACTGCCTCCACGATTATCACGCATATTCAACATCAGAACACCTGGCTCAAGCTCAACGACTTGCGATTCCGTTGTGTTGCTCCGTGCATGATTATGAATGGTCCAAGTTTCTCCCCTATCCTTGCTATACATTACACCTGCATTGGGTATTCGCTCTTGATCAATGTATTGAATCGGAAAGACAAGCGTTCCATCTCGCATCGTTATTCCCCTGCCAGGTCCTTGCAGCAGAAAATACCAAGATGGATCTTTAACTTGCTCAGTGATATTGATGGGGCTAGACCAAGTTTTGCCATCGTCGGTGCTTTTGGCTAACACCAACTGAGCTGTTTGCTCCTTAGAGAGTCCTGGGTGTGAGCTCCACCAGGCACGCTGATTACCCATACCATGTGTCCATGCAGCAATTACCCAAATCGTATTGGTATAGCTATCTACCAGTATAGCTGGATCTCCCACACCATTTTGAGCTGCTGGCAAACCACCATATTCACCAAAGGACAAGGGTAAACGCATCTTTTCCCAACTACGACCACCGTCCGTACTCCTACTCAAACCAACATCAACATGCTCTTGGAGATCCACCCCACTATTATAGCGCACATCATAAACAGCAAGTAAG
>JASLIW010000065.1 GCA_030152865.1 Bacteroides sp. | reverse complement strand
TTGCTTAGTTGAAAAAGTGGATTGCAATAAAGGTCAATATTATATTGTACCCATCTATAAAGACTGTGCTAAGCCAGTAGCTTTTTACGATGTTGATGAAGAATTACTCGTACACTACGATAAAAACAAATAAGTCTATTCCCCAAGAGTAGAAGGTAAGTGCGGACGATAAAGTATACTTTATCGTCCGCACTTGTTTTGATTTGAGTTCAAATTAATATCCCTAGCCCATAAAGTTTGTTTTATTTAGATAAATATCCTATTTATTAAGGTATGAAGAGTTTGGAAGAATACATAAGTTATTTTACAAGACTACGGCGTGCACCAAATCTAGGAGGGGCACCACATAAGCCTATACTTTTACTTAGCGTGATTGATGCGATAGAAAAAGGCTATATAGTAAATGAGCGAATCTATATTACAGCTGAACTAATCACACTATTTAAAAGTAATTGGAAGATTTGGGTTAGAACTCAGCACATCATGCGGTTTGGTCTTCCTTTTTATCATTTAAAGAATGAACCTTTTTGGAGGTTAGAGGTCAGAGAAGAAGTACCACTGACGACTAATAAGTCAATTCAATCATTTAAGTCTTTAGTCGATGCTGTAAGGTATGCAGAGATAGATAAGGATTTGTTTTTCTACTTAAGCCAAAGAGAAAGTAGAGAAATTCTTAGAAAAGCGCTGACTGATAAATATTTTAGTCAAATACAACCTATTCGAACAAGTGATACTTCTTACTTAGATATTATAGCAGAACAGATACTTAGAGATTCGGCCATACAGTATAAAAAGACCATACAAAGTATAAAAGAAAAGGAAGACACTAATAACTTTGAAGAGGATGTATTTATACGCAACAGCGTTTTTCAGCGAAGAATTCCACAAATATATGATTATACATGTAGTATTACAGGTTTAAGGGTGGAATCCAATTACGGACACTCTTTAATTGATGCCTGTCATATTATCCCTTTTCGTCTAGAACATGATGACACCATTGGAAATGGAATTGCGTTATGCCCCAACATGCATCGAGCTTTCGATGGAGGTCTCATCACTATTAATGACGAGTATAGAGTGATAGTATCGGATAAGTTTGTTGAAAATAGTTGTTCTTCGTATTCTCTTAGACAATACAATAATAAAGAGTTAATACTTCCCCAAAATACATCTTTTCATCCCCGAAAAGAAGTGCTTCGATGGCATAAAGAGCATGTGTTTGAAAAAATCAGTAGAATAGCTGAATAGCTAGCTCACCACTTCTTCCAACAAAACCAAAGCCTCATTAAGCTGAACGACCCCTTCTTCAATGAGAGGTGTAAGAGCTTGCAGATCTGCTTGAGCTTGGGTTTTATTGGTATCATGTAGTGCCTTTGAGGCATGAGTAGCGGCTTCGCTTAGGATCAACTTGGTTTGTCCAAACACTTTTTCAGCCTCATGAATACAGCTTATTGTTGTATTCGAAATCGCTTCATTCGCTTGCTTTAAGGATTTTTGAGCATGCTCTTGAGCTGATTGAAGGGCAACTATACCTTGTGCAAGATGAGTGTTTACTTCAAGAATAAAGCGTTTGCGCGCATTGACTTCTTTTGTTCGATAGACTTCTGTTAAACTAGTGATAGATTCCACCAAACTACTCATAGCCACCTCTCCCTGCTGTCTAGCTTGAGTGAGTTCCGAGTAGGCCTCATTGGCCTGTCCAACGAGGTTTAAGGGCAAAATCATGAAAAAAAGAATTAATGTGTATTTTAATGAGTGCATAAGAATCAAGTATTTACGTAGTTGTCTTGAATTTATAACAAATAGGCGATCAAAAGGTTGATTATTTTTACAAAAAGGTAGTTTGTTCTGTTTTAGAAGGAGTTTTGTAAATAGATTTTGGCGATACAGCGGGAGAATAGGCCTACTTCTTCCTTCAAATTGAGGAAAAGTTTCTGATCTATTTGTACCTTTGTTGAGCAAGAAGTTGTTTTTATATAAAGAATTAGATATGAAAAAAATAGGACTTTATCTCTTGGCTTGTTTATTCGCAACTACGGCTTTGTTTAGTTGTTCGGAAGAGTATGATGAAGATGATGCCCCAACCATTGGCACAGAATACGATGGAGTTTATTTGGGTACCCTGACTTATCAGTTGCCCAATGAGTCAAAAGTAGAGCTAGCCCAAAAGATAGTAATCCATAAAAGTAATGATGCACAGGTGAACTTGCGAATGGATAACATAATCTGGAAGGATAATCAACGCTTTCACCTAAGCTTAGTTGATGTAATGGCCACGTTAGAAGATTTGGATAGTCCCGTTACACTAGCTACGAATCAAAGTGTAGAGCTTACAGAGCTTGATCTTCAAGCCGAGGTTCAAACGAAGGGTGTTATTGAGGGGGAGTCTCTACAGTTAGCGGGTTCTGTTCGTTTTATAGGAGCTGAGCTAGAGGAAGAGGTGCAAGTATCCTTTCAGGGTGCACGCTTGGAGCAAGATTTAAGCTCATCTGCTGATATTACTTCTTTTGAATTTAGCAATGCCGAAACCATGGAAGGGGGCGTACGTATCCTTCCTTCTCTCCGAGAAGTGCACATTGCCGTGAGTAAGGACTTGACTGAAACTGACCTAAAGCACTTAATCCCTGAAATCAAAGTATCTTATGGTGCAAGAATAGAGCCCCAAAGTGGGGTGGCACAGGATTTTACAAAGCCAGTGGTCTATACCCTGACTTCAGAAGATCAAATTGTAAAACAGACTTATGTGGTTAAGCTCTTAGAACGTCCTGAACCTATTGATTTCTCGAGCTGGGTTGTGGGCAATCCTGAGCAAAAGCCTGCAGAACAGTATCAAGTGCCCAAAAGTTCAAAAAACTACCAATGGGAGAGTATAGATGCTAGTTTTGCCTCATTTATGGGGCTAGCTGAAGAGCCAGAAAGTGAGTTCTTGCCTGCTAAGCCCAGCGATAAGTGGAGCTTAGTGTCCGACGGAGCAGCAGCCAAGCTTGAAACCTTACAGTTGCGTGCTAACCCGTACTTCCACATACCTAGCATTCGTTCAGCAATGCTTTATACAGGTACATTTCTGTCCAGTGTAAGTCCCAACCCTCATGAAAATGTGCGTTTGGGTTTCCCTATCCACTATGCGCCTATGCGTATTGAAGGGAAGTATAAGTTCAGCCCTGGGAGTATCAACTACGAGTGTATTGACTATAAAAATGACATTATTGAGGTCTTGCCCACAGAGGCTGTCGATGAGTTTATGATACGTGCTGTACTCTTTGAACTTAGTGAGGAGTGGCAAGAAGAAGATTTACTTAGTTTAGAGGAATTCTATGATACTTCTACACCCAAGGTTGTAGCTGTGGGTGAGTTTAGCAGTAGCGAAGCACAGCTAACATTTAGCCCCTTTGGTTTTGATTTAGTGTTTAAGGATGGTCAGGCCTTCAACTATCGAAAAACCTATGGACTAGCCATTCTATGTACTTCTAGCCGTGCTGGTTATCGTTTTAGTGGTGCACCAGGCAATACACTTTGGGTAGAACACTTACAAGTCATCACTGAGTAGTCTATTCAATCAGTAGAATAATATAAAGGAGCTGTTCTCTAAGGAGAATAGCTCCTTTTTGCTAAACAAGATCAAGGCTAAGAGTGTATATAAATAGTTAAGAATACATTTAAATAGATTTACTGATATGAATAATTCATGGAATGAACAATATAGTAGGGAAGAGTACCGTTATGGTGAAACCCCCAATCTCTTTTTCAAGGAATTTATTGATGCACTACCTGCAGGCCAAATCCTGTTGCCAGGCGATGGTGAGGGAAGAAATGGCGTATATGCTGCAAGCAAAGGTTGGCAAGTACACGCTTTTGACCAGAGTGCAGTGGCTCGTGAGAAGGCGCTACGACTGGCTAGAAAAAAAGGAGTGCATCTACAGTTTGAGGTGCTTGACTTTAAAAACCTAGATGGTTATTACGCAGATAGCTCATACGACTTAATTGTACTTACTTTTGTACATCTACCCAAACAGCTTAGAAAGAGCTATTTTAAGAAGCTACTGCCCTTGCTGAAGGAGGGAGGGTATTTAATCTTAGAAGGTTTCACGAAAAATCAAATTAGGCATCAACAAGTCAACCCTTCGGCAGGCGGTCCTTCCCATATAGATATGCTGTATGCCAGAGAAGAGATAGAGGATACCTTCAAATCCTTAGAGCTCATTAGTTTGCAAGAGCTAGAAGTACATTTGTCGGAGGGAGTTGGTCATCAGGGTTTATCCTCTGTTTTAAGGTATGTGGGGAGAAAATAAGTGAACGTTCTGTACATTAATCTAGCCTATAAGTAAAAAGACTCCAAGCAAATAAGGCTTGGAGTCTTTCTTATACATATAAGGAGGTAAACCTCTTATTTCTTTTTGTTCTTTACGTATTTATCGAGCCACTGATCCTGTTCCCATAAGACATGCAAGACAGACTCTTTGGCAAAATAGCTGTGGCTCTCTTTGGGGAGTAGCACCAAACGAGCAGGAGCTCCGAAACCTTTGAGTGCACTAAAGTAACGCTCACTCTGCATGGTATGCGTTCCTGCGTTGTTGTCGTCTGCCCCATGAATAAGGAGCAAGGGAGTTTTCATTTTATCTGCATGCATAAAGGGTGACATCGTATTATATACCTCTGGTGCATCCCAGTAAGTACGTTGCTCATTTTGGAAGCCAAAGGGAGTAAGTGTACGGTTGTAAGCACCACTTCGAGCGATACCTGCTGCAAATAAATCGCAGTGTGAGAGCAGATTGGCTGTCATAAAGGCTCCATAGGAGTGGCCTCCAATAGCAACACGTGCTCGATCAATATATCCCCTAGCATCTAACTCATCTATAGCGGCCTCTGCATTGGCTATGAGTTGCTCCACGAAGGTATCGTTGGGCTCTTCTTCACCCTCTCCTACGATAGGGAAGGCTGCATTATCTAAGATAGCATAGCCTTGTGTCACCCAATAAATAGGTGAGCCGTAGTAGGGGAAGATAAACTCATTGGGATTGGTTGTGGTCTGACCTGCGCTATTTTTGTCTTTGTATTCAGCGGGGTAAGCCCACATCACTAGGGGCAGCTTTTCTGTTTTAGCTACTCTGTCGTAATTGGCAGGCAGGTAGAGCGTACCACTCAGCTGTACTCCATCTTTTCGAGTGTAGGTAATCAGCTCCTTATAGACTCCTTCCATCGCCTTAAAAGGATTCTCAAAGAAGGTGAGCTGTATGGGTGCGATTCGCTTCTTGGTGTGGAGTAGGTAGTAGTTCGGATAGTCAGAGCTAGACTGTAGGTTGACCAAAAACTCACCCGCTTTGGGGTCTATGATCCGCGATATACTGAGTTTTTTGTCGGTATAGGCAGATTCAAAGATACGTTTTTTAGCCTGCGTTTTGAGGTTGATTTCATCGACAAAAGGAAATTGTCCATCAGGACGAAATCCATCCCCAATGAGGTAGGCTTGCTGGCCGTTGAGTCGAAGCACATAGCGTCCAAAGTCATTCTTCTCCGTATCAAAGCTACCTGGATTCTGGTAAGCATCTTGATAGTCTAAGTCAAATAAAATTTTAGGATCTTCATTGGGCTGAGCAGGATTGAAAGTATAGATCTTCTGGTTGCGTGTATCCCACCAAGAGTCATAGAGTACAGCCGTGTTGGCATTGCCCCAAGTAATACCAGCAAAACGATTGATGGTTTTACTGAGGTACTGTGGCTCTTGCTCGAAGGGTGCATCCCACTGGTACACAAAATCCCTAAACTCAACGGGCTTATTGGCATCTCCTTCATCTTGAGCTTCTACCCAGTACAGCGTAGCAGGCTTGTCAGCCCGCCAAGCGATGTATCGTTTGCCTGTATAGGTAGACATGAAACCCCTAGGCTTGTTCTCCACCAGTGGTTTGTGATTGATCTCCTTAATCAGCTCACCTTTGGTAGAGCGTACTTCAGTTTTTACAGGAAAGCTAAAGGAGGGCAGAATGTATGAATAGGGGCGAGTATAAGAAGAAGTAAGCAGGTAGTTGCCATCAGGAGAGATAGTAAGATCTGAAAAAAGATCGGCTTCTGCCCAAAGTTGGCTATTGCCGTTCAGGTCCACATAATGAATCTCTGAACGCACAAGGGTTTCGAAGTTTTGCTCATCGATGGGGCTTTTAAGTAGGTCTTGGTAGGTGATATTTTGTGCTACCTGTCCCACTAGCGTATTCGATGCAATAGGGCCTTCTGGAATAGCCTCCTTAGGACTCACTAAAGCTGGGTTATCGCTTGGGCGCACAAAAATGTAGAGCCCTTTGCCTTCATTATCCCAAGTAAAAGGCCTACCCAAGGTAGCATTGAGCCTATCTTCAGTTAGTTTTTTTGCCTGGCCTGTTTCTAAGTCGGCTAGCCAAAGCTCGACTCCAGTTTCTGTTGTATGGGTAAAGGCAAATTTAGACTGATCGGGCGACCAGATGGTATAAGCTATTTTAGGAGAATCAGGTAATCCCTCAAAGGTCTTTAGCTCTTGGCTGCTAAAGCCTTTGTAACTGAGCTTGTTGTAATACCTAAGGGTGCTACTAATGCGAGTAATGGGATTGATACGTAGTCCTGCCAATCGAAGTTCTGGAGCAGAAAGCTCTGCTAACGATTGGTAGGTGTCACGGTATCTAAACACCATGTATTTTTGATGATTATCTATCATCAGTGCAGGCGGACGTTGAAAGTCTGCTAGTTCTAAAATTTCTTTCGGAGGTTTTTGATACTTTAGTTCATCTTGAGCCATAGTCATTGTAAATAAACCTGCTAGACCGAGTAAAGCAAGTGCAATTTTTTTCATAAGAGTGTGTTTTAAATAGTTAGATGTACTGAATATAAGTGTTTTTATTGAATTAGGCAGACAGATAGGCACTTTAAGCAATTAAAATCGAGCTTAGCAACACCAATAGCCTCTAAATATATGCTATAAAGCAGCTTTTGGTATTTTCTTAGGGATTATTCTGGGATTTATTCTCAAAATACATATCTTGTAAAGAGCAAGGTAGTTGATTTCCTTGCACTTTTGCCTATACTATTACGAATGAAAAACACACATGAGACTTAAAACGTACTAAGTCCTAATTGCCATTCCAAATTAGTTGTTTCGTCAAATAGTATAGTAATATAGATAAGGTCTGCTTTAGCGAAGGCAGACCTTTTGTATTAAAGTCCTTTCAGTGTTGGATCATGTGTATTGATTTTTCAACATTGATAAAGGCCCATTTATCCTGTCAGGGCTTTCAATAATATGCTGATATACTTGTTTTTGTAGGGCTAGTGTTTTGATGTTATTTTGAAATGTTGTTTATTTTCCTTATCTTATAAGAAGGTCAAATAAATTTATTAACTTTTAAAAGAACAATATGGATAAAGTAATTACATTTAAATCAGATGCTCACAAATTAAACCTAGGAGGTTACAACAAAAATCATGAAAGAGAATTTATACTAAAGAAGAAACCTGAGAATAAATTGGCAGTAGAGATGTCTGCTATTGGTGATGAGTTCTCCTTTGAAGAGGTTTCCAACCGTGTACTTTCTAGTACTGTTGTAGAGTATAAACTAGCTGAAAAAAAGCCCAAGGAAGAGATATATGAATCGGTAGAGCCTCTTTTTAGCTTCAACAACAAAGACAACCACAGTAAGATTCGCTTACGTTACGATGAGAATGGCATCAAAGAGATAGTAGTAGAGCCTACTTATGTGGTGAGTTGTACTTACCTAAAAGCATAGATTTAAAAAAAGCCCCGAACAAAGCTATTCGGGACTTTCTGTTTTTTATAGGCTTAATCAGATGAGTAATATCTAACTCCTCTTTAAGTTCTCATTCGGCGGAAGTATCGGCTGGTCTTCATTCAATGGAAGCTCCTCAACCTGACGAAGAGTTCGTTCAATGGCACGTGTACGTACACCCATGACCTCTTCGAGCTGGTTGCCCGCTGTTTGTAAGTTATTCTTCACTTTCTGAAGCATCCCTCCAAACTTAGTAAACTCTCGTTTTACATCTCCCAGTACCTTCCAAACTTCACTGCTGCGCTTTTGAATAGCCAAAGTGCGGAATCCCATTTGCAAACTATTTAAGATAGCGCCTAGTGTTGTAGGGCCTGTCACCATAATCTTGTGTTTATACTGTAGCTCTTCTACTAGGGCCGTACGGCGGATCACTTCTGCATAGATGTTTTCAAAGGGAAGGAATAAGATGGCAAAGTCTGTGGTATGTGGGGGGTCAATGTATTTTTGACTCACATCTTTGGCCATACTTTTGATGGTGCTTTCGAGCTGTTTACCTGCCAGCTCTATGGCTGCTACATCTCCCGCTTGTGTTGCATCGTAGTAGTGCTCATAGACATCCTTAGGAAACTTGGCATCTATAGGTAGATACACCACACTTCCATCGTCATCCTGACCCGGAAGCTTGATGGCATACTCTACAATATTATTCGATCCTCGTTTGGTTTTTACATTGGCTTCGTACTGTTCAGGGCTGAGCATCTGGTCTAAAAGTGCTCCTAGCTGTACTTCACCAAATGTTCCTCTGGTCTTGACATTGCTCAGCACTTTTTTCAAGCCCCCAACATCTTGTGCAAGTGATTGCATCTCGCCTAGGCCACGCTGTACTTGTTCCAAGTTTTTGCGTACCATCTCAAAGGACTGACTGATGCGTTCATTCAGTGTTTTTTGCAGCTTTTCTTCTACCATATCACGCATGCTGTCTAGTCGTTTTTCGGTCGATTGAATCAGCTGTTCTTGCTGGCGTGCCATGAGTTCAAAGCGCTCCATGTGGAGCTGAGAGGCAAGCTGTTGGTTCTTGTTGAGCGTACTTTGGAGTTGTACCATTCCTTGATTGATGGATTGGTGTAGCTCTTGCCTAAGCAGTTGAATGCTTTGGTTGAGCTCCGTACGGTTATTTTTCATCTCTTGCTGCAACAGGTTTTGTATCAGCTCTTTGCTCTTATCTTTGCGCGCATTAGTCTGTACCAGATAAATCAAAATGAGCAGCAGTAAGAGGCATACAACCAAAAGAATCGTTTCCATAACTAGCTTAGTGCGTTAAAATTTCATTACCATCTGCTGTGATTAAAAGCATGTGCTCCCATTGTGCAGAGGGTTTTCCATCGTCCGTGCAGGCTGTCCAGCCATCGGCGATATCAATAAACACCTCATGTGTACCCATATTGAGCATAGGCTCTATGGTGAAGGTCATACCAGGTACTAGGGTCATACCTGTACCCGGCTCGCCGTAGTGAAGCACTTCGGGATCTTCGTGAAACTGCATACCTACACCGTGCCCACAAAAATCACGCACAACACTAAATCCGTTCTTTTCTGCGTGTTGTTGTATGGCATGTCCCACATCGCCGAGTGTAGCCCAAGGTTGAGCTGCAGCAATACCTAAGTCTAAACACTCCTTACAAACCTCTACTAGTCGTTTCACTTCTGGAGCTACCTCTCCAATTAAAAACATGCGTGAAGCATCAGAGTAATATCCTTTGTATATGGTAGAAACATCGATATTGACAATATCTCCCTCTTCCAATACATCATACTCGTTGGGAATGCCGTGGCAAACCACATCATTGATACTGATGCAGACACTTTTGGGAAAATCGCCATAACCTAGTGGAGCAGGTATAGCACCATGATCTGTGGTAAATTGATAGACCAGATTATCCAAGGCTCTAGTGGATACGCCAGCTTTGACATAGGGAGTAATAAAGTCGAGTAGTGCAGTATTAATCTCTGCACTGGCTTTAATACCCGCTAGCTCCTCCTTGGTACGCAAAATCTTGCGAGGAGGAAGAATAACATGCTTTTGGCGACGTAGTTCTTGTATTTTTTGTTCAATCTCAATCGGATAGTTGAAGGGGGTAAATCGACTGCCCCTATTTTGTTTGCTCATAATTCTATATTTTAATTCGTACAAAGATACTAAAATCTAGGCGTACAGCCCGTTTAAAGTCAGGGCTTTTCAGCAGCTGAGAAGAGAGTTCGTACTATTTAAGCTGAGTTTATAAACTCAACTCGCTAATTATTACTTATCTTGTAAACCTTTAGGTCACCCGAAAGGTTGTATAAAAAATAGAAGTTTTAGTTAAAGAATTACTTATGAAGAAAATAACGAAAAGATACCTCTACCTACTTCTACTATTAGTAGCTGTAGTTGGTTTCAGCTCCTGCGATGATGATGATATTCGCTTTTATAACGATCATCCCTTGTACGAAGAGTTATCCGGTGGCTATTGGGAAATCGATTTTGGAGAATATATTAGTAATGGAGAGTTTGATATTGATGTAGTGAGTGTCTTTGAATTCAATTACGATAGCTACGAAGGTTATGGCTATGGCATAGAATACATCAAAGATTTTAGTGGAGCTATCTTAGAGGAGTGGCCCTTTAAGTATGTGGTTGGAGAAGGTTATGGTGCAGACTTTGTAGAGTTTACCTACTATGGAGAATCACAAAGCGAAGTCCTGGCAATCGTGCGCTTCAGTAAATACGGACTCACTACCATACACTACGATTCGTTCGTTCTCTGATTTTAAACATGATGCTTATGGTAATGAGTGGAACTTTTACTGGATAGCCAATAAGTCTGAGCCTGTACCCCCTACACGCTCAGTTCAGTCCAAATCTGTTCGCGTCAAACCCATAAGGCGTGTTGAAATCAGTAAATAAAGTAATAGCCCCAAAACTTAATTTTGGGGCTATTTTTATGGGGTGTTTTTTGTTTGAGCTATTTCTTCTTTAGAAACACAAAGGTGTTGATTACCGTAAGGGCAGAACCCAAGAAGAAAAAAGAGGTTGTTTTGGGAGTATCGCTCAGCGATAAGTAAAACAACTTAAACTCAGCACCATCTATCGTTTGGGTGAGAAACATCAAAATCACATAGAGTACAAGTACTTGGATTAGGATGAGTAAGAAGCGTGTTTTTTTTGTCATAATCAATAAGCCTTATTCTAGTAGGCAACTAAAATAAGGCTTATCTCTGGGTTTTAGAAATAGATCTATGCTAATTTCTTTTTATTTATAACTACTTCTCATACTTTCGTTCAGGATAGAGTGAGTTCCACCAGCTCGGATCGTCTTTGAGCCAGAGATCAAACCAACTACAAATGGTGTTGTTCCAAGCTAAGCGTCTGCTTGCTTTCTTGATGTGATGATCTTCTCCTTTTACCTCTACAAACTCTACAGGCTTACCTAAGATACGTAGGGCATTAAACAGCTGAATACTTTCTCCTATAGGGACATTGGTATCCACACTACCGTGCACTAATAAAAGAGGCGTGTTTATTTTATCTGCCTGATAAAGTGGGCTTTGCATAGTGTATAGCTCTTTGTTGTTCCAAGGGTAGCTAAAGGCGCTGGCAATAGCACCATAGGAATAGCCCCAATAGCCTTCACCCCAGTAGCTGGCGATAGAGCTGATACCAGCGTGTGATACAGCCGCAGCAAAGATGTCGGTTTGTGTCTGGAGGTATTGGGTCATAAAACCACCGTAGGACGCGCCAATACAACCAATTTTATCTTTGTTGACAAAGGTGTGTTCGTTGCAAAACTGCTGAGTCCCTTCAATAATATCGTCTGCTACACGAATGCCCCAAGTATTGACGTGTCGAGAAGAAAACTCCTGACCAAAACCTACCGTTCCACTGGGTTGAATAACATAAACAACATAACCTTTGGCTGCAAAAACATGGGGTGGGTAGTTGGAATCGTAGCTACGTCCTGCAGGGCTTGTCCCTCCGTAGTAATAAACGAGCATAGGATAGCTCTTGGTTTCATCGAAATGTGGAGGTAGATGGTAGCGACCTACAATCTCAGTACCGTCTGAGGCTGTGAAGTTCCATGCAAAGACCTCACCTAGCTCTAAGTGATCAAAAACAGGAGCCATAGGATCAGCAATCCGTGTTGATTTGCCACTTTTGACCTGATAGCTATAAGCTTTGTTGGAGTTGTTGACCCCAGAACCAATATAAGTAGCTTGGCTACCGTCTTTAGAAAGATTAAACTGAGAAATAGTTTCTTCTTCAAGCTCAAGTCGCTTAAAAGTCTTGTTTTTGGGATTGTATGTAAACACCTTTACACAGTCTTGGTCGGTTGCAGTAAAGTAGATTAGCTTGGTTTTCTGATTCCAGGTCAATACACTTTCTACAGAAGGATGGAAGTCCTTACTTATTGGATCTACCTTCGCACTAGCTCGGTCGTAAATAAAAAGTTGGCCATCGTAATAGTTGGCTTTTTTAGGGTCTTCAATGGCCAATCCAATGTTGTCAAAGGCATTGGGTGTACCTTTTATCAGTAGCTGTTTAGCATCGGGAGAATAAGTGAGTGATTGAATGTACTTGCTATCTGTAAAAAGAGTGTCTAGGGTATAGTTTTCCAAATCTAGTTCGTAGTAGGTCCTTAGGTAGAAAGGCTGTTCCGTGATGTTATCCCTGCTAGAGGCCAGTAAGACTTTCTTGGAGTCGGGACTTATGGCGGAGATATAAACTCCTGATTTATTATAGGTCAGGCGGTTGCTTACACCTGTTTTACGGTTAAATAGAGAGATGTAAGATTTATTTAGGTAGCCGCCCATACGGTCATCGGGATTAATTAGAATTTTTAGGTCACCACTGCGCTTATCGCCATTTTCGTAACGAGTAAAAAGTATATGCTGTTCGTCTGGCGTAAATCGATAAGAGCCTTTGGGCATCTTATCAATAAGAATTGTAGTTTCTCCAGTTCGTGCATCTGTTTGTAGCATTTGTGAGAAATCTCCATCTTGCCTGAAGTGAATGTAGGCATCCGTTTGAGGTAGCCAAGAAGGCCTGCTGCTATCTATACTACTTTTTTTGCCCGTTTGTAGATCTAAGAGCTCTTTGCTCCAGCTATTTTTACCGTTTGCAAGTACACTTAAGTAGTTCAATAGAACATATCTACCACTTGGAGAAATAGCAGCCCCATAGATTCGTTTGCCAAAGATAACATCACCATAGTGGGTTAAGCGCTTGTCAGAGCTATTGACAAATATTTTGCTTGAGTCTGGGGTGTCTAGCGTGAGTTGAATCTTATTCTCTGCTGTTTGACTTGCATCACTCAGATACTTTATAATCACCTCATTGGGGTTGGCAGGAGTAATGTTGAGAGTCAGAGTTTGACTTTCTGCCTTTTCCCAGCTATCCTGACTACTCTTTTTATCTTTTACTTTTTTACCATTGAGGTAGATTTCAATTAGAGCAGGAGTTTTAATTTGTAAATTAGCTTTTGCAAAGTTGAAACCCTCTACACGAAACCCTAAGAACTGAAATCCATAGTCTTGTGTGGGAGTCTTGAGTAGGAATGTACCCTCCTCATCTAGGCTAGATAAATCCTGCTGAAGTTCATAAAATGTCGGCTGTATAACATCTGTTTGCAAGGCCTGGCTTGCGTCATAGGATTCTCCTTTGATGTTTTTGTCTTCAAGTAAGACAGGCTTGCGAATCTCAAGTAAATCAGAAGATCGAAGTTTGGAGATGTTTATTTTCTCCTGAGCCTGACAGAATGTAAAGCCACTCAAGCAGTAGAGTAGCGTGTAAATTAGTGTTTTTTTGCTCATTAGTTGAAGTTTTATTTCATTATTAGCTTATATTAATTGCTTTCTCTAAAAGCTCAGCTTGATCACCCTTCTTTGTCATCCAGCCACTCACTAAAATATAATAAGGAGGGAGTTCTCCTTTCGCTCCCCAGACCAGCTCCAGATTGAGTAGCTGCGAAGTAGTTTTGCCGATATCAAAGCCAAAGGCCTCTAAAGAAGGGCGCATGTAGGCTGGCTGTCGACAGGGCTGATTGAAGCTGCGGGTGCATGCTTGCTCTGGGCATAAGTGACAAGAGCCTGCGTAATAAGCTCTACTCGCTGTATCTTTTTCGAGTGCCAATAGCTGTTTATCGAGTAGTGCTCGAACCTCATACATGATAGCCGATCCTGCTGTTTGTGCACTTTTTTCTTGTTTCACCTGTGCTTTAAATTCCGCTGTAAATACTACCTGTGTGCCTAGGATGTAGGTGTGGGGATAGTGTTCAAGCACAGCACGTGGCTCAAAGTCAAATGGAGGGCAAGCCCAAGACTTGTTATAATTGTGACAAGCCTGACAGTACTGAATAAAGTGCTGAGGTAGCCAATAGTCTTGTAGATAGGCTGGGGTAGGAATATAGGCCACTTTATGCTGGAGTGTGTACTTGTGCATGGGTAAGTAGTTATTAACTTAGTTGTAAATCTTTACTAAAATACAAATTAAAATTAAGTTCAGCTCCTTCTCGGCCTTAATCTTTGGGCTCTTAATTTTCCGTAGCTTTATGTACAGGGAGTAGGTGGATATCCATTTTAAAACAGCTAAGCTCATGGGTTTTTCCATGAGCTTAGCTGTTTAGTGGCTCCAAAATATTTCTTTATTCTTAGCTTAGCGCAGTGACGCTAGGAGTTGGCTTACACTCTGTCTTTTGCCTTTATAACCATACATCCCACACCAGAGCGGCATATAATCTACGTCTTGGGCCTTAAAAGCTGCCTTTTGAATGGATTTGGTCAGGCTGCGTTGCGCAGGGTAAGGTAGAATTGCCTGATTTTCATAGTGTGAGAGCTGCTCTACAAATTTGTTTGGGATTACGCGGGTTTCTCTACCCGAATAGACACGAGTGAGTATGGTTTGATCTGAATCTGCTGCCAGTATCATCTCTTTGTAGGTGTCTGAGGCTGTGCTCTCATCACAGAGCAAGAAAGCTGTACCCATTTGCACGGCTACTGCACCTAGCTTTAGGTATTTGTCCACATCTTCTTTGGTCATAATTCCTCCAGCTGCTATGACAGGTATCTTAACCTCTTGCACTACAGCAGGGAGTAAATCTTCCAAACTCACGCGCTCACTGTCGGTGAGTAGGCCTCCTCGGTGTCCTCCTGCTTCTATCCCTTGGGCAATGACGATGTCAAATCCCGCTAGCTCTATCTGCTTTGCTTCATCTGCAGTGTTGGCAGTTGCTAAGAGGCAGACACCTGCATCTTTAAGTCGTTTAATAACACTGGAGTCGGGGATGCCAAATGAAAATGAACAGTAAGGAACTTTGAGTTGGATCAGTAAATCAACCTTTTCGTTGAATCGTTTTTGATCCTTGACGGGATCATTGGAGGGGAGTTGGGGAGTGAGTTCGTATCTTTTAAAGATGGGGTCGAGTGCTTTGATGGCTAGTTGTACAGCATCTGGTTCGATGGTGTAGGATTCTGGCGTATACAGGTTGACAATAAACGGATGTTGTGTTTGTGCCTGTATGGTTTGAATATCCTGTTCAAACTGGGCAAATTTGATGCGCCCTCCAGCATAAGAGCCCAAGCAATCGTGCTTGCTAATAATACTCACTAAATCTGGCGAGGTAAAACCTCCATCTAGTGGAGCGGATAAAATAGGATACTTTATATTTAAGTGCTTCATACACTATAGTTTAAAATCAAGTATATAAGGTTACTATTGATAGCACAAACTTACTCATTAATAATGATATTTTGAAATAAAAAAAATATAAAAACTGTCATTTAGGTGAAATCTAATATAAAACACTGACTAATGGACACAAAATGTACGTAGGAGCCTGATGCTAAGTTCTTTTCCATAAAAGTATAGTCTGGGTGGTGAATTCTTCTGAATGTTCAAGCGCCTGCAATAACAAAATGTCCTGAAATCTAATCAGATTTCAGGACACTCTTTATTTCTTGATGGCTTATATTAAGCCAATCAGCGATTCATCATCTCTTGATGTTCGGGCTCTAATACATCCTTATCGAGCATGTTTACCTTGTTGAGTAGCTCTAATTTCTCTTTAAAGCTAAGGCTTATCTGGTGTTTGTTTTTGAGCCACCACTTGTAAAACTTCACTGGAACACGGTTGTAGGGCACACTTGCTGGTACAGCTGTGTTATAACCAGGAAAGTCAATATTGAGCTTCAGGCCTAAGAATTTCTTCTCTGTATTGGGGAGTCTTCTCATTTTCTCAAACAATACCCGATTCAGATGGGGCTCCAATTCCAGATTGTACTTGTGCTGAATTCGGGCTATATTTTTGGGATCATACGTAACCCATTGTCCAATTGAGCGTGTCACATTTTTTCCATTTACACGTATAGTTAGTAAACTATTAGATGTATAAGTCATCTCTGGTTTTGGTGGAAAAGTGTTTGCTGTAATAGTCATTGTTTTGTCTTCTACCTCCTTTTTTGAGTCTAAGACTTCTGTTTCTTGAAGAACGCTGTATTGACTGTTAGTTGCAATTTTAGAGGACCGATATCGGCGCTGTCTTGTCGATATTCTACTGTCCATAGCTTGATGTTTCCATGTTGTAGACATTTGAGTTCGAAATTTTTTAAATAATTGGATTAGAATAGTAGTCTTTATAGTTAGAGAGGCTTTTTAGGAATTAAGCCTAAACTATAAGTTATCTGCTTTCAATGGGATAATATAACCAATATAAAGCAATAATCCAAGTAAATCCGAACATCTAAATGACTATACTTGCCTGAATACTAGTAAGGTAGAAGCGATTAAAGCGCTGCTGTATTACCTATAAACGGGCAGGAATACTTGTCTGAGCAGTCAAAGCTCTTCTAACAGAAGATGCTAAATAAAATTTATGTGCGTATAGAATTACTTAGAGAAGTGCACTTCTCTAAGTAATTCTAAGGAATATTTGTAGGAATATGTATTTCCTAGAGTAGATCAAGTGATTTGAAACACTTGATGAGTTTGTTCACAGCCAAGTCTATTTGCTCATGGGTATGAGTGGCCATCAGTGAAAAACGGATAAGCGTGTCATTGGGTGAGCAAGCTGGAGGAACTACTGGATTGACAAAGATGCCTTCGTCAAACAGCATTTTAGTTACCATAAAGGTTTTCTCCATATCTCGTACGTAAAGTGGGATAATAGGAGTTTCTGTTGAGCCTATCTCAAATCCTGCATCACGGAAACACTTTAAAGCATAGTTAGTTAGCTCCCAAAGCTTTTCAATACGTTCAGGCTCAGACTTCATGATCTGAAGAGCCGCACGGGCAGCTGCTGTGGCAGCAGGTGTATTACTTGCACTAAAGATATAAGAGCGTGAGTTGTGACGCAGGTAGTTAATCACTTCTTTATCGGCAGCAATAAACCCACCAATAGCAGCGAGTGACTTACTAAATGTACCCATAATTAAGTCCACATCATCCGTGACTCCAAAGTGATTACAGGTACCTCGGCCATGATCACCAAGTACGCCGATACCATGAGCTTCATCTACCATGATGCTGGCATTGTACTTTTTAGATAGGCGCACAATTTCGGGAAGATTAGCAATATCTCCCTCCATACTAAACACACCATCCACAACAATTAGCTTCACCGATTCGGGGCGACACTTTTTGAGTTCGTTCTCCAACGATTCCATGTTGTTGTGTTTGAACTTATATACGGTAGAGAAAGAAAGGCGACGGCCTTCCACAATAGAAGCATGATCGAGTTCATCACAAATGATGTAGTCTTCACGACCTGTCACACAGGATACAACACCTAGGTTGACCTGAAAACCCGTAGAGTAGATGATGGCATCTTCCTTGCCTACAAATTCAGCAAGCTCTTTTTCGAGCTCTAAGTGTAGGTCTAGTGTCCCATTTAAGAAGCGAGAGCCCGCACAGCCAGTTCCATATTTACGAGTGGCCTCTACGGCTGCCTCGATGACTTTGGGGTGATTGGTCAAACCTAGGTAGGAGTTGGAACCAAACATCAGTACCTCTTTGCCGCTCATTGTCACTTCTGTGGCTTGTTCGCTCTCTATGCAGCGAAAATAGGGATACACACCTTTTGCTTTAATCTGTTGCGGTAGGTCGTATTTTGCTAATTTATCTTGTAATAATCCCATGAATTATAGTAATATAACCGATTAGTAAACTTATGTGCTTACTAAATAAATGTTGATAAATGTTGTGTAAGTGTATTATAGTCTCTTAAAACAAAGGGCAAATATAAGAATAAAACCACTTAATCCCCTCAATTTTAGTAAAATTTGCTTGTGTTCTACTGCTTTCGGGTGTAGAAGTACTTTAAATGTGAGCTAAATACTTTAGCATTGCTAGCCTAGAGGGTGTTTCGAGGTATTATTGCTGTTTTTTTAGTAGGCAAAGAGTGGCTTGAGTAGGATTCTCAACAGAGAGCTATGGGCTCTTTTGGGCTGGGGCGAACAAGCTACTGACTTCTCTTTTTTCTCTATTTGTTAAGAAATTGTTTTCTTTTCTTTCTGTTAAAAGTTGAAATCCTCTTATCTTTGCCACATAGTTTAATCTAAAAAAGCAGTTGATAGGTTTTTTATCAGCGCCGCTAAAAGCCCACATGGAAAGTAAATCGTATGAGGAAAATTACTTTTATCATTAATCCTATCTCTGGCACAGCTCAAAAAGAGGCTGTACCTCATCTTATAGAAGAAGAGTTGGCCTCTGAAGAGGTGCTTTTCGAAATCATCTATACCCAATATGCAGGGCATGCTAAAGAGATAGCCCAGCAAAAGGCCAGTGAAGGTGTAGATGTGATAGCAGCGATAGGCGGTGATGGCACGGTCAATGAGGTGGCTAGTGCACTGGTGCATACAAATACCGCTCTGGGGATTGTTCCCTGTGGTTCTGGCAACGGCTTGGCCCGACACTTGGGCATTCCTTTGGAGCTGAGAGAATCCATTCGCTTATTGGCGCATGGAGCTATACGTGCTATTGATTATGGCAAAATAAATAATGACTTACTGTTTTTCTGCTCCTGTGGCGTAGGCTTTGATGCCTTAGTCAGCTGGAAGTTTGCGCACTCTCCTAGTCGGGGTTTTCTGACTTATGTGAATATAGCCCTTAAAGAAAACTTCCAATATGTACCCGAATCATATCGTATCCAAACAGATGATGGGCATG
>JASLIW010000016.1 GCA_030152865.1 Bacteroides sp. | reverse complement strand
CCAATTGCTTCATGGCTACAATCTGATCTGAGCTATAGATATTTAAGCCTGTTAAGCTCTCCTTTTCAGGATCTGTAACCTCATAAAGCACTGCTGCAAGCATTCCTTGATCCTTTTGTCCTGCTACCTCTTCTACCAAGTGTGAGGTGGAAGCTGTTGGATTTGGGCAGTGGTAGTAGGTTTCTCCTGATTTATACTTGTAGTAGCCTTTTACCAACAGCGGTTTCTTAGCTACTACCACCCCAAACTTCGTACTGTTTAGAGGTTGATCTGTATCAAGTATAAACTCACCTAAAAATAAAGAACCAGAGGTTACCTTAGGCGTAGCTGGGAAAGATAAAATTGGCTCCGCACCTTTGGTATCTAAAGTTTCAATTTGCATGGCCAACTCCCCCTTGTAGGCATCGGAAGTGCCCACTACGCCAAATCGCTCTGCTCTACCGAATGTAAGCAGTGATTTTACTCCACCATCGCTTGAACCCCAAGTCCAGACTCCCTGCTGAGTAGGAATCATACCTTTTTGTTTTACTCTAAAGCTGCTGTATTTGCCAGTGAGCTTTTCAAAGTCAAAGTGCGTTTCACTCACTTGCTTTCTTAACACTACGGTATAGGTGCGATGTACAACACCATCTTCCGATTGGATGCGAAACTCCACAGGTGCACTTAGGTCTATCACACTGCCTGAAGCTGGGCTAAGCTGAGCAGCTGCAGAAACTTCTACTTCAGCTACGAGCTCTTTCAAATCTTCGGCAGACACATTGACTAAGTCGAGGAATACCGTTTGTGTCTCATGATCTATCTGAGTGTGCATAATCTCGATAAGCTCCCCTTCACGATTCTTCAGGCGGATTGATTTGAACTCAGCTTCTGAACTCTGATCTTGTGCCAACTTATGTCCATTAAAATTCAAAACTACGGTTTGTGCTGCCTCTGACCCACGGCTAGATGCGGTTTGAATAGCGAGCTCAAGCTCTAGTTCATCGCCATCAATAGTACCTTCTACGAGCTCGATGCGATAAGAATCAAGCTGTTTAGCTCCACCCATCAGGTAGATAAGCTCATCGGTTTTCTTCAAAACCTCAATCTGATCAAAGCTAAGCTCCTTTACTGCAGGTAGAGTAGCTAAGTCTAAGTGCTGCATACGCACAGCTACCAAACGCTTGCCTACTGCCTCTATATACACTTTTTGTGCTAGATCTACGGCCAGGTCTTCACCTTCAGAAGAAACTTGAACCAAGCCCTTATACACACCTACATACTCTTCGGCTTGTACCAAAGGACATTTGTCTGCTCTACTACAGCTCACCATACCCACAGCCAATAATAAGCAAGTGAGTACAGTCATCATTTTTTTTCTCTTCATTTCTCTCTAATTATTAAATATAAACTAATTTAACAGGGGCCAAAAATACAACTATTTTCTATGTTGACCAATAATAGCTCCTAAAATAGTTGTATCTAAAAGCCCTAATAGTAGCCCAATATAGCGATTATCAGATACTTAATTCAGCATCGATAGACGTCCTTTTTCTACAAACAAGATTGGCTTAGAATTACACCCTAAGGGCTCATTATTAAAATAAGACCAATACACTACATTAAAGAGCTACACGAGTGGAAGAGAAAATAGGGAAAAGAGGCATTAATCCTAAGCATGAGAAGCCAAAGACAAAGCCCAAAGGGGAGGTATCTATTAGGGTCCTGATCCAAGACTGATGGATCAGGGTATAAAAACAGGGAGTCAAGAGCAAAAGGAGCTCGGATCAGGGTCCTATTTGGAGGGATAAGTTACTCAATAATTTCAATACCTGTACGCTGCTGATAAGCTAAGGCAGCTCCAATGGCCGTACTATATTCAGAATATTCTGGAATGTGAAAACGAACCCCATATAGCTCCTCCATCTTGGCGAAGATTTCAGGGCATTGCTCCAAGCGTGTCAAATTTCCAATTAAGACGAAGTCACGGATATTACTATGGATAGAAGAGAGAATGGCAGACTGTCCTATGGCGCGTAAGACAAGGTGCAGGATGCCCGAGGCCAAATCTTCTGGGCTGGCATTGCCATCGACCTTTCCAAAATTGGATGCAGTGGCATCGAGAGGCAAACCAGGTAGAGGCTTGCTGCAGATGTCTTGAATCTGCAAATCAATATTGTTTAAGGAGCCCCTAGAGGCCAACTCGGCTATGGTTTCTATGCGCTGCGTTTTGAGTAGCAGACGAGAAAGCCCCAGTAAGGTGCCTCCGCCAATACCTGTTCCTCCTATGTGTTCGATTTTGTCGCCTTGCACCTTCACAAATGAGGTACCCGTACCCATGCTCACAACAATGATGTTGTCTAAAGGAATGGTAAATTTGGCCCCAAGTCCATTGGCCTGAAACTCATCGGCTCGAGCAGTGGGCACTCCATAAAGGGGCTGTTCAACATAGGCACTCCCTACTCCAGTAAGAATAATCTCTTCTATATCTCCTAGTGTAAGCTTATTGGAATCTATGTATTTACCTAAGGCTCCATAGAGAGAGGCCAAAGGATCAGAAGCCCTTACGAACAGTGGGGAGATTACTTCCCGATTACGCACCCCTACTATCTTAGTGGTGCTTCCTCCTACATCAATACCGATCACTAGTCCCATACAATTTAGCTGTGTTTAAGAGTTATTATTATTGTGACTTTATGCAAAGTTATAATTATATTTTAGATTCCCCCTTCATCTACACCTATTCTTCTTATTTGTCCCAACAGCCCTCAGAGCCCTCAGTATGGATCAGAAATAGCAAGGGGAGCTAATCAAAAAGGGTAAGTATGCACTGGTTTTAAGGGAATAAAAGAACTTACTAGAGTTAGCTCAGCCTAGGCAGCTATCTTTATTTTGTACAGATTGCAACAAACATTTGTAGCTAAAAAAATGTTTCTACTGTGCTTACTTTCTTTAGACCAAGAAGGCTCAGCTTGCAAAAGTGCTATTGGGAGTTTGCTTCTAATCAAATTAAGAATAGATTATAGAAGGTAAGAACAACGACAAAATTCATAAAATATGGAAACAAGTAAAATAACAGAAGAGAACCTACCTCTGCTTCGAGAACGTATTCAAGAGCTCCGTACCTTTGCCTTTGGCGAGCACTACGATGCTACCAACCCCATGCATACGCTAGTCTGCGAAGAAGAACTCCAGCTAGGAAGTGAAAGTATCTGTGTACACTTTCAGAATACAGGCAAAAACAGATACAGCCTATCAGACTTTCTACGCTACACAGAGAGCTTGGCCGACATTGAAGTAACTAACCACTGTATTCTTGCAGGCACCACCGTACAAGTACCCATAAACTATCCTGTTTCGGGTCCTATTGATTTGGTGTGCACCAATGCCAACTACAGCTTAAAGGTAGTTTTCGCTCCTTTTCTGGTCAATCTGATTGATGCTAAAATAGGCAATTTCACCCCACGTGAGTATTATGCTATTGAGATTTATAATCCCTACGGCATAGCCGACTACATGGAGTCAGAGCTTCAAAAAATGATCGATCGCATGCTCTTCTACCTGAGCCACAGAGCCCAAAAGAATTTTCACATTCATTCGCTCCCCTTGGATAAAAAGATGGCTTGGGAGCCTCAAGCTCAAGATAAAGAGCCTATAAAAATGGAGACTCTCCCTGTTTCTTCACCACTATTGCGTATGTACAGACATGCACTTGCTCGTTCCAACAATGCGCAAACACGCTTTCTCAACTTCTATAAGATTATAGAGATGGTGGCACCATTGGCTAGCAAGGAGCATCTTTATCATAGCTTGTTTGATCAGCTCAAGAATCGCAACGGTGCGTTTACTCTTACTCATCTAAACGGCATCATCAGTAGTGTTTATGAGTACGACCAGACCATTCAGCGTAAAGTCATGGCTGCAACAGTTATCCATAACTGTGTCAATGACATGAAGGAGCTCTATGCTGACTTACCTGCTTGTCTCAAGCAGAAATGTGCCAAGGATTTAAATATGGACATTAGTGAAAATCTAGACCAGATTTATAGCACTACCTTGAAGCTCGTTTATGACAAGGTGGGACAGATTCTTTATGCTACGCACAGAGGTATCACTCAAGTACAGTCCACTTATCTAGCTAGCGGAGATGAGTGCCCCAAAACGGATTTGGAACAGCTGAATCGATTTATGTCTAAGATGTGCTATAGTATCATACAGTGGAACAATCGCCAAGCTGATCACATTCGACTCAAAGACTAAAGCAAGCTCTTTTTGAGCCCAAATAACAAAAGCTCCCATCTTCACAGATAGGAGCTTTTTAGCATACGATAAAATTTGTAAGCAAATCGTTTGTACTACTTATTTAAAAAACGACAATTAATCAATCACATAATTCTACTCAAACGTTTGCTTCCTTGAAACACAGATTGCTCCATGAGCAATCTAGATCTACGTATTAGGTTATTCTGTTTTGATACTTCTCAAATAAAATTCCAGATGTAAGTAGTGTCAATAAGTAAAAACTCTTATGCGCTATCTCTCAACTAAACGAGTGTGCTTGATAGAATGACTTACTAGATCAATCAAAAGATATACGGATAAAATTCTATTTATGTTTGACAAATTTAAAATTATACTTCTTATAAACTACTTGTTATGATCATCTATTGTTAACTAAAAAACTAACCTTTAAGCAAGCATAAACACTACTTACACCTTAGAATTTTATAAGCTCATGTGTACTGTTACACAGACACTATAGAGTAAATGCATTAAAACCACATATACTGCATAACTTTTTGATTTATTTTTCTTGCTGCTTATAAAATCCCTCATTACACTCCACACTGGGTTGGTTATCAACACTATTCAAACTCCATTACTTACTCTTTTACAAGGCTACTTCTACCACACTTGTGCTATTTAATTTCTGCAGGTCTAGATTTTGAGCACCGCTTCTTGGATTTGGCCAGTCATTCGGGGACGAGTTAAAAATTAAAGTCTAGAAATTAATTTTGGACCTAAATAAGTGTAACTTTACGGCAGAATAGATACTTTTATTATGATACGCTTTTCCACATCATCTGTTTTAGCCAAGACTTTAGGCCTGCTACAGGCTTTGGGGCTTGTTGTCGTTCTACTCCACTTGAGTTCTTGCACGACTAGACCACAAGATCACCAGCTGATTCGATCATACCTAAAATCGCACTATCGGGGTGTTTCCTATGATTTAATAGAGGTATGCGAACCTGACAGTGCTTACAGTCCACTCGGCACTCTGCTAGCCATGCAGCATTATATGTTCAACACCAATACGACCTTTGAGCAACAACACCAATACATCATCCGTGATGATATAACCAATAGCGAGTGGAGCAGTGACCTGTATGAGTTGATTTTGGAATCGGACTCTTTGGTACAGGCGTATTACCAAGAAGGCCGCAAAAGTATGGACTTGTACCGCAACGAAGACAGCTGTAAGCCACAGGTCAACGCTAAGATTATTCGAGCTAGACTGCAATTTAATGGAGATACCATTGATAGTCAGTTCTATTTTGGCAAAGACAGTGAGATCATCACCCACTGCATACGTACTATTGAGTCTTACGAAACCGATTTATTTAAAGAGTATGCTCGATGGCTTCGCTTAAAGTCTAATGCACAACAAGACTTGGCCTATCTTTCTAATTATCATTTTGACTAAAACCAAACTGAGAACTTATTCTTCTTGAGCTTTCTGTATTCTTCTTCTCTTTTTTTGATTAACTTTGCACTCAATTTGAATAAAAATTAATTTTAGAGTTCGTTTTAGGATGAAGTACACATACAAAACCAAAGGTACTTGTAGTTCGCTCATTGAGTTAGAACTAGAAGAAGGTATTGTTAAAGAAGTGGCCTTTGTAGGAGGTTGCAACGGCAATTTACAAGGGATAGCTAGCCTTATAAAAGGCATGCCAGCCAAGGAGGTTTGCAAGCGCTTGGAGGGTATTAAGTGTGGCAGAAGAAGTACATCTTGCCCCGACCAGCTTAGCCAAGCCATTCATGAAATGGGTTATTGAATAGCTATTTCAGCACCTATCCTGTACAACTTATTAGAGAAACTATGACGGTCGGCTCCAGCTTTCAAACTGGTATCTGACCGTTTTATTTTAAATTTGAAGCTAGTATGAAGATTATCACCTATAATGTAAATGGTTTGCGTGCTGCAACCAACAAGGGTTTGCCCGAGTGGCTAGCCGACAACAACCCTGATGTGATCTGCATTCAAGAGACTAAGCTCCAGCCCGAGCAGTATCCTGCTGAGCCCTACGAGGCACTGGGCTATAAGGCCTACCTCTATTCAGCCCAAAAGAAGGGGTACAGCGGCGTCGCTATCCTTAGTCGTATAGAACCCGACCATGTGGAATATGGTATGGGCATACCCAAGTACGATGCGGAGGGGCGGTTTATTCGAGCTGACTTTGGAGATCTCTCTGTTGTGAGTGTGTATCACCCTTCGGGTACTACCGAAGAGCGTCAAGCATTTAAGATGGAGTGGCTAGCCGATTTTCAAGCCTACATCAACGAGCTTAAAAAAACGCGTCCTAATCTGATTCTCTGTGGCGACTACAACATTTGTCACGAGGCCATAGATATTCACGATCCAATCAGAAATGCTACGAGCAGTGGTTTCTTGCCAGAAGAGCGCGCGTGGATGACTGATTTCTTAAACACAGGCTTTATCGATGCCTACCGCTACATCTACCCCGACAAGCAGAAGTTTAGCTGGTGGAGCTACCGAGCCCGAGCTCGTGCCAACAATAAGGGTTGGCGCATTGATTACTGCATGCTCAGCGATACCCTCAAGGAGCGTTTGGATGATGCTTGGATTAATAATGAGGCAGAACATTCCGATCACTGCCCCACAGGAATTTGGATAAAACACAAACAAGATGATTGAAACAAAAGAACAGATACAAGCACGTGTGGATCGAGCTGTAGAGCTTTTCAAGAGCGGCTATAACTGCTCACAAGCTGTTGTTACTGCTTTTGCTGATGGCTATGGCTACACAGAGGAACAAGCCCTGCGCATGGCTGCCTCGTTTGGTGGTGGCATAGGCCGCATGCGTCAGACCTGTGGTGCAGCCTGTGGTCTTTTTATGTTGGCAGGCTTGGAAACAGGGGCTACTCAGGCCAGCGATCGAGCTGGCAAATCGGCCAATTATGCTTTGGTGCAAGATTTAGCGGCTCAGTTTAAAGAACTCAATGGTTCTACCATTTGTGCAGACTTACTAGGCTTGACAAATGGGCTACACAATGACCCTCAAGCAGCCGAGCGAACAGCTACTTATTATAAGAAACGCCCTTGCGTAAAAATGGTGGAATCGGCCGCTCAGCTCTGGGCAGATTACTTATTACAAAAAGAAGAACGCAAAGAAGTATAAAAATTGCAGTTTTTATACCTTATTCCTATGGATTAAGGACGCTGTTTTTTTAATCATCCCCTTTTTGTAGTATCTTTGTTTATCGAAAAAAAACGATTTTTATACATGAAGAATATACGTAACTTTTGTATTATAGCTCATATTGACCACGGTAAATCAACTTTGGCAGACCGTTTACTCGAATTTACTAAAACGATTCAGGTTACTGACGGACGAATGCTTGACAGTATGGACCTTGAAAAGGAACGAGGCATTACCATCAAGAGTCATGCCATTCAAATGGAATATGAGTATAAAGGTGAAAAGTATGTTCTGAACTTAATTGATACTCCAGGGCACGTGGACTTCTCGTATGAGGTTTCTCGCTCCATAGCTGCTTGTGAGGGTGCACTACTTATTGTAGATGCCACACAAGGGGTGCAAGCTCAGACCATATCCAACCTATATATGGCCATTGAACACGACTTAGAGATTATACCTATCGTCAACAAGTGCGATGTAGATAGTGCCATGCCCGAAGAGGTAGAAGATGAGATTTTAGAGTTGCTCGGCGGTAAGAGAGAAGATATTATCCGTGCATCGGGCAAAACAGGTATGGGTGTTGAAGAGATTTTACAAGCTGTTATTGAGCGTGTTCCCCACCCTGTTGGTGATGACAAGGCTCCCCTACAAGCTCTTATTTTCGACTCTGTATTTAACTCCTTCCGTGGTGTAATTGCCTATTTCAAGGTGACTAACGGTGTGATTCGCAAGGGTGATGCTGTGAAGTTCTTTAATACAAAGAAAGAGTATGAAGCCGATGAAATTGGGGTGTTGAAGATGGATATGTCTCCCCGCAAGGAGCTACGCACAGGTGATGTGGGCTATATTATCTCGGGTATTAAGACTTCTAAAGAGGTAAAAGTGGGTGATACCATAACCCATATTGAACGTCCTTGTGAGCAAGCAATAGCTGGTTTTGAGGAGGTAAAACCAATGGTCTTTGCAGGTGTTTACCCGATTGACGCCTCTGACTTTGAAGATTTGAGGGCTTCTCTCGAAAAGCTTCAGCTCAACGATGCTTCACTTACCTTCCAGCCTGAGTCTTCTTTGGCACTAGGTTTTGGATTCCGTTGTGGTTTCTTAGGTCTCTTACATATGGAGATTGTACAAGAGCGTCTAGACAGAGAGTTTAATATGGATGTGATTACTACTGTTCCTAACGTGTCTTATCACATCTATGACAAACACGGTGAAGTAGAAGAAATACATAATCCTGGTGGAATGCCAGAGCCTCAGATGATTGATCACATTGAGGAGCCTTATATCTCGGCTAATATCATTACGCATGCCAACTACATTGGCCCTATCATGACCCTTTGCTTGGGTAAGCGTGGTGAGCTGATCAAACAAAACTTTATTTCGGGTAATCGTGTAGAACTACAGTTCTTGATGCCTCTAGGTGAGATTGTAATTGACTTCTACGACCGCTTAAAGAGTATCTCGAAGGGGTATGCCTCATTTGACTATCATGCAGATAGTTACAGAACTTCTAAGCTTGTCAAACTAGATATTCTTCTCAATGGAGAATCAGTAGATGCGCTCTCTACCCTTACCCACGTAGACAATGCCTACGACATGGGACGCCGCATGTGCGAAAAGCTCAAAGAGCTGATTCCAAGACAGCAGTTTGACATTGCGATACAAGCTGCTATAGGTGCTAAAATCATTGCTAGAGAAACTATTAAAGCTGTGCGTAAAGACGTTACAGCCAAGTGTTATGGGGGTGATATTAGCCGTAAACGTAAACTTCTAGAAAAACAAAAGAAAGGAAAGAAGAGAATGAAGCAAGTGGGTAACGTAGAAGTGCCACAAACTGCATTCTTGGCTGTCCTCAAATTGGATTAATTAAAGTCAAACACAAAATTAAAACACATTTCGGATATGCAAATTAGCAAATTCAAAAACTACTCCTTATTAAGTACACTTAAGCACCGTATTAATGGAGGTGTTATTTTGATGACTATGGCCGTATTGGCTATGATTATCGCAAACTCCCCCCTAGCATCCGCTTATCATGAGATTTGGGAATATCCCATTGTTCTTCAAATAGGTGATTTCAACCTATTTAGCCATCATGGCGAACCCCTGACGGTGATGCAGTTTATCAATGATGCCCTTATGGCTATCTTCTTTTTCTCGGTAGGACTAGAGATCAAAAGAGAAGTTATGGTGGGTGAGTTATCTTCCATACGAAAAGCCATGCTACCTATTATAGCAGCTTTGGGAGGTATGATTATCCCTGTGCTCTTTTATTTTCTTGTTGCTCACGAAGGTCCAGAATCAGCAGGTCTAGCTATACCTATGGCTACTGACATTGCTTTTTCGCTGGGTGTGCTCAGTATGTTTGGTAAGCGTGTGCCACTTAGCCTAAAAGTCTTCCTTACTGCCTTTGCAGTGGTTGATGATATAGGTGGTATATTAGTTATCGCTTTCTTCTATACAAGCCACCTCTCGCTACACTACCTACTCTTATCTGCCATCGTAGTCGCTTTCTTGATTCTAGGTAATCGCCTGGGCATTATGCAGCGCATCTACTACATTGGCTTGGGTATCGTGATGTGGTATTTATTCTTACAATCTGGTATTCACTGTACCATAGCTGGAGTAATCATAGCTTTCTTAATCCCAGCCAAACCACGCTGGAGAGTAACACACTACGTCAATCGTATTCGAGATAGCATCTCTAAGTTTCCCAACTACGATGAGGAAGAGGGAGAAAAAATCGTACTCGAATCAGCTCAAATCAATGAGCTTAAGAGTATAGAAGCTGCTTCTAACCGTGTAATCTCGCCTCTTCAATCGTTGGAGAACAATATGCATGGTCTGGTAAACTACTTTATTATGCCTCTTTTTGCCTTTGCCAACGCAGGGGTAGAACTATCTGGAGGTATGAGCTCCTTTGGCGTAGTAACCTTGGCTGTGTTCTTGGGGCTAACAGCAGGTAAGTTTATCGGCCTGTACTCGTTTACCTTCTTAGCTATCAAGCTTAAGCTGGTAAGTATGCCCAAGGGCATGACTTGGCGCAATCTAGCAGGTGTATCTCTTTTGGGAGGTATCGGTTTTACAGTATCACTCTTTATAGCCAACCTCTCCTTTGCAGATCACCACGTTGACCTGCTCAATCAAGCTAAGATTGGCGTATTACTAGGTACAATCACTGCTGGTGTTGTCGGCTATATTGTTCTTAACATCGTATTGCCCAAAGAAGATAAGAAAGAGGCTGAAACTGATGTAGAGACTGTACAAGCATAAATTAAATATTCAAACTCATCAATAAAGCGACTAAGTATTCTTAGTCGCTTTTCTTTTGCCTTTAATCTTCTAGCTGCTCCCTAAAGACACAGCTGCTGCAAACTCTATTTATTCTTCACCGATACACCTCTATATACACGCTTGTAATAAGCGAACTAAGGCTAGAGTTAGTTGTTAGTTGCTAGTTGTTAGTTGTTAGTTGCTAGTTGTTAGTTGTTAGTTGCTAGTTGTTAGTTGCTAGTTGTTAGTTGCTAGAGTTAGTAGTGGCTAGAGTTAGTAGTGGCTAAGTTCTGTAACTAATAATACGGCTAATAGTACTTATTAATCAAGCAAAAGGCATTTACTTAGCTTCCAAAGCACAAAAAAGGGTAAGCTAAACTAGCTTACCCTTATCCAGTATTTTATATTGTATCTCTTCAGAAGAACTGCTGCTTACTTCTTAGTAGCTGCCTTCTTACGAGTTGTTTTGCGCTTCTTCTTTGGATCCTCTGCTTCGATGATTTCTACACCAGCTAGCTCTGGATCGACCATGATACGGCCACAATACTCACATACAATGATTTTCTTGCGTGAGCGGATATCCAATTGTCTCTGAGGTGGGATCTTGTTAAAACAGCCACCACAAGCATCACGCTCTACATAAACAACACCTAAACCATTGCGTGAGTTCTTACGAATACGCTTGAAGGATTGTAGCAAACGAGTTTCAACCTTTTCCTCTAATTTCTTTGCAGTTTCTCTAAGTTTTTCTTCTTCCTGCTTAGTCTCTGCAATAATATCTTCTAGCTCTTTTTGCTTGGCTGCCAAATCTTTCTTACGACCCTCTAGAAGTTGGTTGTTTTCTTCTAAAGATTCTTTCTTGAACTTCTGATCGGCTGTAAACTCTCTAATGTGCTTCTCAGCGAGCTCAACGTCTAGACTTTGGTTTTCGATTTCTTTGTTCAATAAATCGTACTCACGGTTGTTACGTACGTTATTTAATTGCTCAGTATACTTAGCGATATTGTCTTTGGCTGTTTCTATCTCTACTTTCTTACTAGCTACACCAGTTTTCAAGTTTGCAATATCAGCTTCTATCTTTTCAATTCTTGTATTCAGACCTTCTATCTCATCTTCTAAGTCTTGAACTTCTAAAGGAAGCTCACCTCTTAGCGTCTTGATATCATCTATCTTAGACAGTACAGTCTGTAGCTCATATAACACCTTCAGTCTCTCTTCTACGGTCAACTCTTTTGTTTGTTTAGCCATCTTCGTTATAAGTATTTAATTGGATTTGTATTCAGTTCTGTCAAATGAAGTGCAAAATTAGGAAATTTATCCTTGATTATAGAATAAAATAATTCTTTTGTGTATTGTTCACTTTCGTAGTGCCCGATATCTGCTATCAGTATCTGTTCATCAAGCCCAAAGTAATCGTGGTATTTGATTTCAGCACTCAAGAATAGATCGGCCCCAGCAGCGATAGCTTGATGCAGTAAGAAACCTCCAGAGCCTCCACAAATAGCCACTTTTTGAATAGGCTTATTGCGTAGTTTACTGTGTTTTAAGCAGCCTACCTTAAATGTTTCCTTGACTTGTTTTAAGAAAGTGAGTTCATCAGTGGGTTCAGCCAGCTGAGCAATTACTCCTGAGCCAACTTGATTCCATACATTTTGGAGTGGATAGATATCAAAAGCAGGCTCCTCATAGGGGTGTGCACTAAGCAGTGCACGTAAGACAGCAGACTTCTTAAACGTAGGGAAAATGGTTTCTATCCGTGTTTCAGCTTCCGTATGCAGTTTGCCCACTTCACCACAGTAGGGGTTTGTTCCTTCTAGCGCACGGAAAGTACCTTTGCCCTCCAAGTTATAGCTACAAGAATCGTAATCGCCTATCTGTCCACAGCCTGCTTGAAACAGGGCTTGACGCAGCCCCTCTGCTTGCGCAGTGGGTACAAATGTAACGAGCTTAGAAAGCTGCTCTGACTTAGGTGCTAAGACACGAGCCTGTTGCAAGCCTAGCATTTCTGCTATTTTAAAACTCACACCACCGGGTGCATTATCGAGGTTGGTATGCGCAGCATAAATCACAATGTCGTGCTTTATAGCTTTAAGTATGCAACGCTCTACATAGGTTTTACCCGTAATAGACTTATACCCTACAAAAAGCAAGGGATGATGAGCGATAATTAAATTGCAATTTTTCTCAATAGCTTCATCAATTATAGCTTCAGTCACGTCCAAGCACAACAATGCCCCTGTGGCTTCCACGTCTGTCAATCCGATTTGCAAGCCAGAATTATCAAATCCATCTTGCAAGGGCAGAGGTGCAAAGTGCTCAAGGGCATTTACAATATCCTTAATCTTCATTCGTTTCGAAAAGTATCTTAATGTTACAAATATAGCTAAAAGAAGGGATTAATCTGAATATTCACCCAAAATATATGGAAATATCCTTCCTTTGTTACGATTAAACCCCTACATACTACTATGCAAACGAATAGATCAGTAAATTGTTTGAAGAGTTAGACTTAATCCTTTATATGCTCACTAAAGGTATAGATATGTAAATCAAGTATCTTTCCGCTCTTCAACACAGCATTACTCAGGCTAGCCTCTTTGCAAAAACCCACCCTCTTGAGTATTTCTTCGTAATCCGTATCGTCACTATGTACTTTACACATAATTTTCATAACTGGAAGATGGAAGAAATAATGAGGCATCAAATCTTTCAACACCTCTGATAAAGCATTCGAGTCTGCATAGTCGGGACACATCCAGAAGTTAAGCAAGTAAATCATACTATGTGGTGCTTCAGCGCGCTTTAGATAGACACCACCACACACTTCACTGCTCTCCTTACTCCCCCCTATCTCCAATGCATAAGCATCAAAATCTTGAGAGTTGGCAGTTGCCTTATCTAAAAAAGAGACCGCATCTTCGTCCGTAAAAGGTAGAGGAAGATTATCACATAGCTTTTCCCAAATGTGGATGTTGTTTAAACGCTTCTTCAAAATTTCCTGATCCGTTTTTTTCCACCGTCTAACTCTATAATTCATGTTTTGCTTTTTTAGTGTTACTTACAAGCAATATTACACAATACCCCTAAGCTTTACAACCTGAACGATATATTTATTCTTCATTATATACCATTCGTTCTTATAAATATCTTCTTCTTGTAAATAACTGTCAGTATTGTGCTAAAAATCAGTAACTATACCTCCAAATTGGACTAAGAATCAGCACTACTTTCTCAGCCTTCTTGCTGACACAGCTTCACAAACTTATGTACAAAGTAGAATTTAGGATCAAGGGGCTGATGCAAAGGGATAAAAGTCACTATCAAACGCCAAGCTCCCTGCTTAAAGACAGCCCGAAAGCAAGACGGACAGCCCTTGTGCTGCTCCACCTTCTTCGTGATGAACTCAAGCAAAGTAGTAGGAAACACTTCTCCTTTTTGGCTGAAGTCTAGGGAAAGAAAATAATCGGTTTGTGGATGAGCCTGAAGCTCCTTCAAGATGCGCACCTCCAAGCTTGAATCTGCATAATTAGGTAGTTGAAGCATAGGACTTGAGTTAATAGTAGTTATTACTTTTTAGTCTTTCCATGCTCCTCCTCCTTAAACACCGATTTGAGTACCCCAAAGGAATCAAAAGAGTGCTTTGAAGATAGGCCAATGGTAATCATCAAAGAGAGCATAGAAGCGGTAAAATTAATGACAACAATCATCATCTGATACTTAATGGCCAGATCTGGACTGCTTCCCCCTAATATCTGCCCAATCATAGTACCTGGCAAAGCCACCAAACCCATAATAGCCATATTCGCAATTAAGGGACTAAAAGCCTTGACCATCGCCTGACCGATAAAGGGAGCTCTTGCCTCACTTGGCGTAGCCCCATTGCCCAGCAAGTA
>JASLIW010000150.1 GCA_030152865.1 Bacteroides sp. | reverse complement strand
GTCAGACATTACACAGTGGCTTGCTATAGCTCTTACAGATTTAGCACCAGCTTCAAGCATAATGTTTGCAGCCTTGGTAATAGAACCAGCAGTATCAACAATGTCGTCTACTAGTACAACATTTTTACCTACTACATCACCAATAATTTGCATGGATGCAACCACGTTAGCTTTTTCTCTTGTTTTGTTACACAATACCAAAGGTACACCTAGGTATTTAGAGAAAGTACTTGCACGCTTAGAACCACCCACATCTGGAGTTGCTATAACCAAGTCTTTCAAGTTAAGAGACTGTATGTAAGGAAGGAAAACAGCTGAAGCATAGAGATGGTCTACTGGAATGTCGAAGAAACCTTGAATTTGATCCGCGTGAAGGTCCATTGTAATGAGACGGTCAATTCCCGCAACTGCAAGAAGATCGGCTACCAATTTGGCACCAATTGAAACACGTGGTTTGTCTTTTCTATCTTGGCGGGCCCATCCAAAGTAAGGAACTACTGCAATGATACTCTTAGCAGAAGCACGCTTTGCTGCATCTACCATTAATAAGAGTTCCATTAAATTGTCCGAATTAGGGAAGGTCGATTGTACTAAAAATACATTTGCGCCACGAATAGATTCCTCGTAAGAAACAGCAAATTCACCATCGGCGAAATGAGTAATATTCATATTACCCAATTTACATCCTAGACTGTTACAAATTTTTTCAGCTAAATATCTCGATTTTGTACCCGAGAATACCATGTAGGGAGTTGATTCGCTCATTTTAAAGTAGTTATTCCTATTGTTTTAATTTAACTGCAAAGGTATGAATTCTATTACCATTTTAAAAAGGATAACGCTTAAAAAATAAATCAACTAATAATTCTGCAGTAGCTAATTGCTTTTACTTTAAAACTTTCATTATTTCGCTTAAAATCAATGAAAATATATTTTCACATGGACTTCCAGTAAGATTACACTTTGCAAAGTAGAATACTTTGCATTATATATTGTAGATTTGTTTTAAAAGAGTCTTTGTATGCGTTACTTCTCACCTCTAGCATGGATTTGCTTATTGCTTTTAACCTCTTGTGCGGGTATTTCACCAACAAGGGAGATGCAAGCTGTAGACTCTTTAACAACCCAGGCATACTCGTATCGTTACATTGATTTAGACTCAACTTATGCATATGCTAAGCGTGCCTATGATCGTGCTAAGTTTCATAAGCAAGGGAAGGCCGAGGCGGCCAATTTATTGGGTTTTTATGCCTATATGCGTTTGGATTTCGATATGGCCATGCACTATTATAAAGAGGTCTCTTCTCTCTCTAAAAATGAGGTAGAGCTTCTTATAGCCGATGTTGGGTTGATGAAAATTTATCAACGGGTTGCACATAATAAAGATTTCTTTGATGCTCGAAACAGTGCTTTACAACGAATGAAGCGTTTGGTTGAGGATAGTAATTTATTCATAGAAAAGCATGAAAGAAATAGGCTTTATGATGCTTTTAGTAAGTTCTACTTCACTTCGGCTACCTATTATTACTACCTGCAACAATATGCTGAGGCACTTTTTGAACTGGGAAACTTCGAACAAGCACACTCTTTACGCCTGTTTTGGGTAACAACTCCCCAAGATCAGTTGGACGAGAGTCAGACCATTTTTTATCACTATTTAAAAGGAAGTGCAGAACTCTACCCAACCGACAATTTAAAAGAGAAAAAAATGTTGGCTTTTGATGAGTTGTTTTTTGCCTGGAAACAGGCAAAAGAGGGAGGTTTTAACTACTTAGAAGCATCGGCACTTCAAGGAATAGCTAACTTGCTTTTATCACCTACAGTGCTAGAGCTTATAGTAGCTCGAAGAGGCCATCTTTTAGAGGAGTTTGCCTACCCAGTCAATTCAAACTTACCTGTTCGATTGGCCAAACGATCCTTACGAATATTTAAAAAATACAATAGTCCGTATCAAATTGCAGGAACCTATGTTACACTTGCCAAGATTTTAAACTATCAAGGAGAGTATGAAGAGGCACTTAAGAACCTCTCTAAAGCACTTAGTTGGGTAAATTACCATCACAATAGGTATTATAGTGGGCATCATGAAGAACCAGATAACTTGGTTGCTTATGATCCTGAACTGAAGAGTACCAATGAGTTAGACTGGATTAGAGAGGGCGTTTTAAGTATTCCTGAGTGGATCGCACAAATTCGTGAACAGTTAAGTGTCTCTTACTCAGGTATGGGAATGAAAGAGGCTTCAGATTATAACCGAAACATTTACCTGGATCTTTTGGAGTTTGTTCGTCAGGATAAAGAGTTGGAGAGTAGGTACGCTGCTCTACAAAAGGAAGAAAGCCTCTTAAACTATCTTTTAGGAGGAACACTTGTTGCGATTCTGCTAGCTGTGCTTCTGTTTGTTTGGATTAACAGATACTCTAAGAAAAAAAGTACAGAACAAGTACTTCGTTTGCGAGAACTACTCGGTATTTGTCAGCATTTAGCAGAATCTATTCCGAAATACGATAGGGAGTCTGATCTCATTCAATTTTTAGAGAAT
>JASLIW010000098.1 GCA_030152865.1 Bacteroides sp. | reverse complement strand
ATCGTAGAGATGTGTGAACTCATTCACAAAGCAGGAGGACAAGTCTATATGGACGGAGCCAATATGAACGGACAGGTGGGCTTGACCAATCCTGGCTTTATTGGTGCAGACGTCTGTCACCTCAACCTCCACAAGACTTTTGCCATTCCTCATGGCGGTGGTGGTCCAGGTGTAGGTCCGATCTGCTGTGCCAAACACTTGATTCCTTTCCTACCCGGCCATGCTTATTTTGGCGATGATACCAACGAAGTATCCTCAGCCCCCTTTGGCAGTGTAGGTGTGATGCCTGTTACCTATGGCTACATCCGCATGATGGGCGAGGAAGGACTCAGAAAATCTACCGAAACAGCCATCTTAAGTGCCAACTACCTGGCCGCTTGCTTCGAAGAGAGCTACGGTGTAGTGTATCGAGGCTTCCAAGGCTTTGTGGGGCATGAAATGATACTTGAGTGCCGTAAGATCAAAGAAGAAACAGGCATCACTGAAGTAGATATAGCCAAACGTCTGATGGACTTCGGCTACCACGCCCCTACCCTCTCTTTCCCTGTCTATGGCACACTCATGATCGAGCCCACAGAAAGCGAGAGCAAGGCAGAGCTAGATAACTTTGTAGAAGTGATGCACACCATCTGGAATGAGATACAAGAGGTGAAAGAGGGCAAGTACAGCCTAGAAGACAATGTCTTGGTCAATTCTCCTCACCCCGAATATGAGGTAGTGGCCAATAAGTGGGAACACCCCTACTCACGTGAGAAGGCCTGTTACCCCATTCAGTCTGTACGGGATAATAAATTCTGGATTAATGTAGCTCGTATTGATGATACCCTAGGAGATAGACAGCTCCTGACCACACGCTACGAGAGTTTTGACGAGGCCTAAAAAGAGCTTCTCTAAGTAATATAAAAAACGGGCTAATTGAACTTAGCCCGTTTTTTTATTTGAGAAATGCAGATGTACTACAAATGCCTCACATCGATTCCCTGCCCACACTCCTACTCAAAAGGAAATATTATAACCTATCGGGTATAAACCTGCTTAATAGGTAGATATTATACCCTTTCGGATATAATATCAAAAATATTCATTAACTTTGTACCCGAAAAGGTATAATACAGATACTTATGAATAACTTATCTACTACAGTAAAAATGTTGCGTAAACAATATAATCTGACGCAAGAAGAACTCTCTTTGAAGTCTGGAGTGGGATTACGTTTTGTGAGAGATCTTGAACAAGGAAAGCAAACGCTGCGCCTCGATAAGGTGAATCAGCTACTTGATTTCTTTAATTATGAAATGGTTGCCACATTAAAAACAGATAATTAATGAGACGAGCTAATATATTTTACAAAAAACAACTAGCAGGTATTCTAACAGAAAACGATGCAGGTTATGAGTTTGCTTATCTTCCAGAGTATCTATCTTTAGCAACAGCTAAAGCGGTAAGTTTAACACTGCCACTACAAGAAAAAGCTTACACAAGCCCGGTGCTATTCCCGTTTTTCGATGGCTTGATTCCTGAAGGATGGCTGTTGGATGTTGCATTGAGGAATACAGACATCAGCATGCTTGACCGAATGTCTTTACTATTAACTTGTTGTAAAGATTGTATCGGGGCTGTGAGTGTTGTTCCTTTTGAAGAAAAGGAGGAAAGCCATGTGTAAGTGTTTATATTGTTATCGTCCGCTCCTAAAAGGAGAAAAAGATATGCACACCGCTTGTACCAAGAAATTCTTCGGAACAACAACTTTGCCTATTTTAAATTATACAACCGAGCAGCTTGACCAACTTGCCCTACGAATTATACAAGATCAAACCTCCTTGACTGGTGTTCAACCGAAGCTATCCTTACACTTAAATGAACATGAAGGCAGTAAACGGCTCACTATAGTTGGTCTTTGGGGAGATTATATTTGTAAGCCACAAAACTCTCAATACAAACTGATGCCAGAGGTAGAGGATTTAACGATGCAGCTTGCAGAAATAGCACGAATTGATGTCGTTCCTCATACCCTAATGCGAATGGCAGATAATACACTTTGTTATCTTACTCGCCGAATCGATAGAACTCCTAATGGAGAGAAGATTCCGATGGAAGATATGTGTCAATTGACAGAAAGGCTAACAGAGCATAAATACAAGAGTAGTTATGAGCGCATTGGTAAAGCGATTTTAAAATACTCCTCTTTACCTAAAATGGATGTCACCAATTTTTTTGAGTTGGTACTTTTCTCGTGGCTGACGGGAAACAACGACATGCACTTAAAAAACTTTTCTCTGTATGAAGCGGCAAATCAAGTGCGTTTAACTCCTGCTTACGACTTACTAAATGCAGCTATCATCAATCCTAAAGATGATGAAGAGCTAGCACTAACCCTAAATGGTCGGAAAAAGAAACTAAAAAGGGAAGATTTTATCAAGTCAGCAGCTACTTTGGGTATAGAAAATGTAGTCGTAAAACGACTAATTAACAAATACAAGAAGCTATTACCTAAGTTTGAAACTCTTATTCAGCATTCTTTTCTAAATACCGATTTAAAAGAAAAATACAATGATTTACTTAGAGAGCGTCTTGGTAGACTTTTGTAAGAGGTTCTAAAGTGTAGTGAAGCCTAAACTCATTTCTGCCCAATTCGCCAGGAATACATTTCCTTGCTTATCTTTGCCTAGCAATCTCTATCGTAAGATAGCTCAAATTAAAATTATGAAATCAGTAATATTACTCGGATGTGGCGGATTCATCGGAACAATCCTCCGATATGCCGTGCAGCTAGGCGTCAATAAATACAGCTTTACAAGCTTCCCTCTAGCTACGTTTCTTGTCAATATAGTGGGTTGTTTGCTCATCGGCATCTTGTATGGCTTAGCCACACGCTATGAGTGGCTCAATCAGGAGTTGCAGCTATTTTTAATTACAGGCCTTTGCGGTGGATTCACAACCTTCTCCACCTTCTCTTACGAGAACATCTTATTACTGCAAAAAGGCAACTACCTCGTCTTTTTTGGCTATTTGTTCTTAAGCATCAGCCTAGGCTTCACGCTCACTTGGCTGGGGTTTGTGGTGGCTAAGCAGTAGGAAGCGAAGTCTTGCTACTACTAATAGCACATACATGAAACTATATATAAGAGGTAAAACAATACCTCATATTTAGTTGTTTTGAAGTATAGAATCACAACTAGAACAAAGAAATGATCTTAAATAAAAAAGAGATTCATTTGTTAGACTAACAAAAAACACTATTTTTGTTTTACCTAACCCACTGAATAATAAGATTGTATTATGGGAGCTTTATTAACACCTAAAAAGAATTTCAAAGAAAAGAATTCTATAGCTAAGACTGATGC
>JASLIW010000076.1 GCA_030152865.1 Bacteroides sp. | reverse complement strand
TTTAGGTAAAATCCAGAAGGACTAGCGTGGCTTTTACCTCCAGGTCGTGAAGCCTCCAAACCAGCTAATATGGTAAAGGTTGCTTTTCCTCGAAGTTCTGTATTTAAAGGAATAATATAACCATCAACTCCTTCTGGCTCCAGTATACGGATCAACAATTAGTCTCATTTGTCCAAACTGCCCTACTAGTTCATAACTGAATATTCCAAATCCTAGGTACTCTTCACCAAAGTACTCTGTTACATAGACAGGGTAACCATCTATTTTACCATCTTCAAGGACCATGCGACCAGAGCCTGCATCTCTAGGTGTTGATTTTAAATCAGCAAAAGTAGAAGCTGAGCACACATAGGCACCTGTACCATCAAAAACCACACCCTTTTTCATAACCTCAGCTTGAATTAGCAAGACATCCTTCCAGCTAAAACTAGAGGTCTTAGAGCTTACTACAGGCTTTCCAACAGCCTCAACAAAACAGCCATTAGATGCCGATTCTGTTATTTTTGTGGGGCTAAACATCCACTTATTTAGTAGGCGAGTTAAACCCATAGCCATTTGTGTTCGTACAATCTCTAGTAAAGCATGGTTGCTTTGGTCTATTGCACGGTTTGAAACTGGAATTGATAATGCAACACGCTTTGGCTTTGGACTTAGCTTTGAGATATCTATTTTAGAATCAGCAACCTCTGTGTTTTCTCCTTCAATGGTTGCTTCAACAGAGCCTACCACTGGAAGAGCCCAATCTCCAATGAGGCCATACTGCATCTTTACTCCTACCTTGTCTAGAATAAGTCCTTTTTCAAGTGGTTGGATAATGTCTCCAATAGTTAGAGGGATTAGAGGCTGAGCACTTGCAGTATCTTGGATGGTTACCTCGGAGCGAGTTCTTGGAATATCAAGCTCATTGCCATCAGCCACAATAGCTTTAAATTCAGCATCTAAAGGTTTTCTACGATAGATAGCATCAACAATACGAGCAAACGCACGTTCATTAGAAGCTTCTTTTTCAGAAGTAGTAATTCCTTTATCCTCTCTCTCCATTCTAAGTTGTAGGATTTCTTTCTCCTGGATTAAAGCATCTCTCTCTACTTTTTCATCTGGAGTCAATGCTCTTATTTCAGCCTCTAGCAAGTCGGCCATCTCATTTAATCGAGTGTTGATTTCTAGTACTCGATTTCTTTTCTTGAATTTACTCATTACTTAAGTTTCTTAGTTGTTTAACTTCTTCTTTATAACTCTCATCAATTGGAGGCTCCTTCTCTTGAAGTACCTCTTGTAGACTCCGAACAGAGACCTCTGTTCCCATATAAGCTGGGTCTGCAACAGGAGACACATCAAATAGCATATCAATCTTATTGACCTGCCTTAGAGCTAAGCCATTTTCCAAGCGTTTATACTCTACATTACTTCCTTCGTTTGTCAAATACGCAAATGATGACCCGAATACATCACCTCTCCTAATCATCTCCACTGCGTAGTCACCATCTGCTGTATTTGGAGCCACAAATCGATATTTCACACCATGATCATCTACACTCAGCTCTAAAGAACCTTTACCTTTAAAGCTTCTAGCTAATAATCGACTCCTATCATTCTCAACTAAAGCTTTTATATCACAGTTTTGGAGGAGTTCATCTGTAATAGCTCCTCGCTTAATTACCTCAATGAAAAAGTTACGCTTCTGCTTATTGTATATTACTTGACTCTCCTGTTCAAATACTACAGCATAGCCTTCTATTGTACGCTCATCTACTATCTTAGGGGCTGCATTACCACCAAAACTTCTTATTTCCATATAGTGCCTTTTATAATTCCTACGTTAAGGTGTTTTTGGTGGCACCTTATCCACTTTTTCTCCTTTTATTTTTGCAGAATTTATAGGAGCCACATTACAGCTAACCATTGCAACATCTCCTCCTTCTGCAGGAGGCATACCCTGCTTCTTCCTCCACTCATTTACCGTATAAATACCATATTGTATTTGCTTCTCCATATAATTTGCCATACTGATAAGGTCTGTCTGATAAAAAGCCTCTAAGTCAAACTCTATTTTATACTGATCAGCCAAAGAGCGGGGTATTAATTTGGCAAAGAACTCATTTTGAATTTTCCGTAAAATGGGTTGTAAGGTATCTGTGAGGTATTGAACTTGAGACATCTCGCTCGCCTTATAGTTTTGAGATTGTCCAGCAAATGCCTTGTCTGGATGGACGCCGTAAAAGCGGCAAATATCCAGTACTCCAAACTTCTTTGTTTCTAGTAGCTGCATATCAGCAGGAGACATAGAGAGTTGGCTGAACTTCAATTGTCCTGGAAGGTAGAATATATTCTTTCCAGACTTTAGCTCATCTATAACTCGATCGGTTACTGTTTCCAACTGTTCGTCCTGGTAATCTCCAAAGCCTCGTGTTACGGTATCTTCTCCAGAGATAAAGCCAGAGTTGGTGCTTCCTGGTTGAAAGGAGTTAAGTGTTCTTTCATCTGCAGAAGCATTTACACTGAGTACCTGACTAGCATACCTAATTGTACTCACTCCAGTATAGCCACCATCCAGCGAGAGGTTCTTTAAGTGGATAATCTCTTCAGGCTCGAACTCTCCAAAAACGTTGTTTATAGTATCTGTAACTGAGTAATAGTTCAAGCTTATGTTGTAGCTTACTGTATTAGGAGACAAGAGAACTGTTTTCCATTCTATCTTCATCTATTACCACATTGCCAAAGCAATACCAGGTAATAGGGTTGTTATTAAATGTGATTCGTTGAGTTTTAACTGTAATCTCCATAGACTCCACAGGAGAGGTAAAGGTTCCATAGGTTTGGCTAACTGCTTTTAGTACTTTTCGAGCACCTAGAGCAGATATCATATTTACAAAGTCTAAGCTCTTATAGAGGTCATATCCTATTTGAAGTATCCGTACGTATCTGTTACTTTGGATAATCTCTTCAGCAATTTGTTTGTAGTCAATAACCTCCCCTTTACATGTTTTGAGAAAGCCCTTATCTACCCAATTCTGATACATTTCCCTATTTTGATGGGTTTTTAGGATGGCATCTGGGATATAATAATCAGTATGAGAGTGGAACATCTTAGTTTCAACAGAATATATAGTGTAGGTTACAGCACTAAAGTCATCGCAGACGGATAAATCGACTGATACCATAGCATCAGGTCTATTCTTTAAATCTTCTAAAGCTATATTTCGCTGTAATGCACTTACTTCATCTTGAGTAAGCCACGTATCTGTTTTATCTTGAGCAAAGATATTTAAGAGCTTGGTTCTAAACTCCTTCATATCTTCAGAGGTTAGTAGTGCTTTTTGATATTCATTCTCGTAAAAATCTGGCTACACAGTAATACCTAAATGTGGTTGGACCTTACTCCAGGTTGCAGGGTCGCTTTCCTCATCATCTACATCAGGCTCAAAAATGTGAGCAAAGACAGTATCGTTTTCTAGCTTGCCTCTTAGTATAGACTTGTACGCATTTTCAGTTGTAGCTCGCGGAGTGAGCGTCGTACAGATTCTGAAGCATCCTTAAATGTTTTGAATGCAGGGTGGGGTACGAGTCTTTCGTTCCCTTCTCTGGATATTTCTGTGATATATGAGCATTCCAAAGACTCTAAATCTTTTAGGGCTAACTCATAAGCAAATAAATTTCCAGCAGCTAAGTAAATAGCAGATTCCATGTCTTTAGAATAATTGCCCTGCTGTCGTAGAGCTCTTCTAATCTTGCTTTTCAATGAGTTTACTGTAGCCATATAGTTTATTTGCCTTTTAATATATCGGGCAAAAGGTCGTTTTTGGTGGCAGTTGTATTTATCCCCCCAAGAATTAATTCACCTCGCGTGTGAAGGAAGGGGAGGGGTGAGGTTAGAAAAGAGAATGGGGCCCTTCAAAAAATGAGGGCCCGGGTCTGACTAAAGAAATACAAAATAAACTGAAAGCTATCTTCTACTCGTATCAATTATAGAAACTTATCTATAAAGCGTTTAGTATATCGCTTGTTGTTCTTTTGAACAGTCTCTCTACTGAAACTATTCAAGCCTTTGTGTAGCTCGATATGGCAGTGGTGGCATACACTCATTAGGTTGGTATAGTCAAACATAAGTTGGTGCATTTGTGTGTAGGTGATGCCAGTCTCTACTGGCTCTTTGTGATGCACCTCTGTAGCTAAAGTAATTCTTTGAAGTTCCAAGCAACGCTCACACCTAGGCTCAGCAATAATTTTCTTATTCCTAAGCTTACGCCACTTGGTGGATTGGATCATGCGTATATAGCAGGGATTACGACTCATCGCTTATTCTCCTTTTTGTACGCTGGGGTACTCTTGTTGATGAACTCATAGACTGTTCGCTTTCTTTTACGCACAGGCTTTTCATAGATAGGAGCCTCAACATTGGCAAACTCTTTAAACATATCTTCTACCTCATACTCCACAGAGGGATGAGGCTCTTGTATTTCAGGGTCTGCTAGCTTTAAAAATGTATGTACTAAGCATTGCATAATCTCATACACTGATTTAAACCCATAGCTGTCACGGATTTCGTTCAGCCTTGCATAGTTCTCTTTAGAGATTCTAGAAAAGATTTTCACTTGTCCCATACTTAATTACCTTTTACCTATTGATATGATAAAGATAAGTAGAAGTGTTGTTATAAGCACGTGTTAATCAAGGTTTTAGAAGAGTCACCACCTTTTAGTATCCCCACTTGACAGCCTCAACAACAGCTTTAAATAAAGCTTTCTTTTCTTGTACTGTAGCAAAGTCAAAGGATCGTACATAGTTACTAATCCAAAGTCGGTCATCTTCGCAAAGTCCATAGTCATTGAACTTATTACATGCTTCCTTCAGTTTATTGAACCGCTCTACATGGCGTTCTATCTGATGGCAGACCAGAACTACCTTTTTAGCTTTGCTATTTCTTTTGAGCTCCTTCCTAAGAGTGGAAGGATTTGTTGTGTAGTAGGGGATATCCACTTCTATCTGTGGTTCTATTAAATTGACGTGTGTTACTTCATACATAGTCATATGTTTTAGAAATGAAAGAAGCGAGCCATGTTGGTAGCTCGCTTCTTTACAAGTCATAATACTTTATTTTAGAGTAATAATTTTACTTCTTCATCTGAAATATATTTAAATGATTGAGGGGGTACAAATTTATCAATAGACTTGTAAGGGTTTATTGGGCTCTCATATC
>JASLIW010000074.1 GCA_030152865.1 Bacteroides sp. | reverse complement strand
TAATTAGTCATAATTTTTATTACGTAGCCACTTAAATGAAATAGCCCCCTAACATGCATGTTAGGGGGCTATTTCATTTAAGTGGCTACGTAATAAAAATTATGACTAATTAAATAACTATTACTCCAACAAAGATAGGGTCTCTTTGTGGAAGCTACAATCGCTAGTCTTTGGTATATTTTGAGTTCTTGGTCGCTAAAGTAAGGGAGTGGTTTGAGAGGTATTAGGTTTGTTTCTCAAAGTATGGGCATAAAAAAAGGAGCAACACTTTGCTCCAATCTTATTAACCTTAAATCTAATACTATGAAAAACACAGTTGCAAATGTACGGTTTTCCTTGAGTCCTGCAAGTTTTTAGTCCAAACTAACATGTTATATAACATGTTTTAATACTTATATCGCTGTATTAGGATTCTTTTAAATCTATTGTAGTATCCTTGAAGCCTTTATCCATAGCCGTTTTAGCGATTAGTGAGTAGGCTTGATAACAACTGTTTCGTAGTAATAAATGAAGTAGCTCTTTGTCTCTATTAATCAATAGGCTAATTGGTATTCTTTGATAAGTTTTTATATATTTAGCTCAAACATACTTAACAGCAACTTAATTAAATTACTATGAATCAGAAATGTAAGATGAGAAGTCTCATTTTTATTTTAGTGTCTTTATTGGTTTGCCCTACTTATGGGCAGAGACGTAGTTCAATTCCATTAAAACATGGTGCTCACCGTGTAGGTATTCGAACGGATCAGGCTATGAATCGTTGGCGAAGCCATGGTTTAGGTCAGTTTATACATTGGGGCGTTTATGCTATCCCTGGAGGGCATTGGAATGGAGAACGCTACAATGGTGCAGCTGAGTGGATTAGGTCGTGGAGCGGCATGCCTAATCAAGAATATGATCAGCTCTATAAAGAATTTAATCCTGTTGACTTTGATGCGAAGCGTTGGGCAAAGCAGGCAAAAGAGATGGGAGCCAAATACCTAATATTTACAACGAAGCATCACGATGGTTTTTGCTTGTGGCCCAGTAGGTATACAGATTATACCGTAGCTAATTCTCCTTTCAAGCGAGATATTGTGGGGGAGATTGTTGATGCCTATAATGCAGAAGGGATTGATGTTATTTTATACTTCTCTATTATTGATTGGAATCATAAGGGCTATCAAGGTGCTATCCCTAAGACTGATGCTGATAAGAAACGTTACGAAGAGTTTAAGCAGTTTACTCGTAATCAATTGTTAGAGCTTTTAGATAATTACCCTACAATAAAAGGACTGTGGTTTGATGGAACTTGGGATGCAGCGTGGGTTAATGAAGCAGCTTGGGCTGATGCGCTTGGCCAAGAGATGCGTACAAAGATACCTGGACTTATTATTGGTAGTCGCTTTAGAGCAGATGAAAATGGTAAGCGCCACTACGATACAAATGGTGATTTGATAGACGATTACGATCAGACTTGGGAACGTGCTCTACCTGAGCGTATGGAACAGTTAAATGGAGTTGACTGGGACTGTGTGATGACGGTTCCTGAAAATCAATGGGGGTATCATTCGGATTGGACTGGCTATGTCAAAACTAGTGATGATTTGATTCAAATGATCGCCCATTCTGCCGCTATGAATGGTAACTTTGTGTTGAATTTTGGCCCTGATGGCAAAGGGAATATACGTCCAGAGGAGACAAAATTGGCAGCAGAAATAGGAGAGTGGATGAAAGTAAATGGCGAAGCTATTTATGGCGCTTCTTATCTAAACTGGAAAAAACAAGGATGGGGGTACTATACTCAAAAAGAGAATAAAGTTAATCTAATTGTATTTAATCGTCCTTTAAATAATCTTCTTCGTGTGGAGGTACCAAAAGGTGCAGTTAAACCCATCAAAGCTTATTTTTTAGAAAATGGAAAAGAAGTGGAGTTGAGAAGTGCTGGTAGGAATAAGTTTAATGCTAATCTATATGATGTTGTTATTCCAGCTAAGTATGCTCCCAAAAAGGCTTTTACAATAGTCTTAGACCTTGGTGATTATACAGCAGATGGCGCTGATTACCAACAGGCCAAAATATAAGAGGTTTTAAGGAAAAAACATAAAGAAAGAGAGCTTAAGCTCTCTTTCTTTATGTTTACTAATTTTTAATTGGTAATAACTTCCATAGGCTATTGGGTATAAGCTTCCAACCAAACACCAAAATCTTATACCTCCAGTCTATAATTACTCTTCTCTTTTTGTTGATTAGGGCTCGATATACATGCTGTGCCACATTGTTGGGCTTCATAAGTAGGGGGTAGTTTCCACCTCCTTTAAGCAGATCTGTCTGTACAAAGCCAGGTTTGATATCTGTAAATAGAATATTTGATTTTCTTAGCCGACTAAGCTGTTCTAAGGCATCAATGTATGTGTTTTGAAATCGTTTTGTTGCGGAGTAAGCAGGGGCTACACCAAGTCCTTTTGTGCCTGCAATGGAGGATATAATAGCAATATGCCCCTGTTGTTGTTGCTGAAAGTAGTGAAACGCTACGTTAAGAAGCTGGGTAAAACCATAAACATTGGTTTGTACGGTTTTTGCTTCTATCTCCATATCTAAGGATGGGTTTTGAAATCCAATACCAGCGCTGTGAAAATAGATATCCATGCCTCCTAATTTGCTGACTAAGCGTTTTAATGCTTGAGGAGCCTCTGTGCTCGTAACGTCTATTACCTCATATTCTATTTGTAGGGGGAATTGTTTCTTTAGAGAGGAGAGTAGGTGTTCTCTGCGCCCAACAATGCCTACTCTCCATCCTTTGTCGATAAATATCTTAGTCAATTCTAATCCAATGCCAGATGTTGCACCAACTATAATTATTTTCTTCATCGCTTTCATTCAATTAATAATTGAACTAAGATAACTATCTTCAATTAGCTATTCATCAATATCAGTTATTTTTATGATATGTTCTTCTATTCCATTGTAAATGGTGTGACTCTTTATATATACTTGGGTTGATGGACTTATTAATGCTTTTAGCTTGTCTATGGGAAAGCTTATGATGCCGGAATATTGACTGCCCTCTGTGTCTTCACCATTGTGTGTTAGGTATAGATGTAGCGCAGCACCTGTTCTGTTAGAGTCAGCTAAGGCATACAAATTGATAGTGTTTTGATCTGAGTCTTTATTTTTACCCAAGCAAGTATACTTTAGTGTTAGGAAGTCATTGACAATATATACTTCTGAAATATTTATTTTGGCACTTTCATTTAAGTATGTTTCTAGTTTTTCCTGATCCGCTTCGAGTATGATTGGCTTTGTTTGGACTAGGTGTGTGCTTACTATATTGGCAGTATATCCAGACTTTTTTTCTTGGGCATCTGTATATTCTATAAATACCCTATCCTTTTCTTTTAGTTCTTTTGCTCCATAAAACTGTAATGAGTTGGGATATAGGTTCTTCTTTAGATCTAATTGAAAATAGAGCGTAGTTGGCTCTTCATCTATCATCCGAACTGTACCTATACTCAAATTAGAGTAATCGTCATTGCTTTTAAGGCACCCTTGTAGCAAAAATACACAAAGAAATAGGATGCTAATTTTAAAGTAGAGGTTTAAATTATTCATCTTTTTATGCTTGTTTATAAGTAAAACGTAGTACTTTCGAAATACTGCATCAAGATTGTTCGTTTTAGTGGCGCAGTATTTAGTACAATATGCATTTAACTTATAAACACGTGTTTGATAGATGAAAGAAGTAGAGCTATGCCAGCTTTGTCGTAAGCAAGATAGCCGTGGCCAGCAAAAGCTTTATGAGCTTTACGCAAACAGGTTATATGCTATCTGTATACGGTATACAGGCGACAGAGAGGTGGCAAAAGATATACTACACGACGGTTTTATAAAGATATTGTGTTCGTTTGACAAGTTTTCATGGAGAGGTGAAGGCTCACTTCGAGCTTGGATGGATCGTATTATGGTAAATACTGCACTGCAATATTTACGTGATAAAAAACGAGTTGGCCAAGAGGTGGAAGTTGAGCAAATATCTGATGCGGTTGATGAGGATAATTCCTCTGAGTTGGATACAATTCCACAAGAAGTATTGTTTCAATTCATTAAGGATCTTCCTGATGGTTATAGAACAGTTTTCAATTTATACGTTCTAGAGAAGAAATCGCATAAAGAAATAGGTGAGATTTTGGGTATCAATGAAAGATCTTCTGCCTCTCAGCTTTTTCGAGCTAAGCAAAACTTAGCCGAACGGGTTAGAGCATGGATGAACGAGCATGGTCGCTAATAAGTAATGCTAGTTTTCGATTAGAGTTAAGTGTAGAAAGTATGAGATTAGATGATAAATGGTTAGATAAAATAGCTCAAAAGGTTGAGGCTTATGAAGAACAGGCCCCAGCTCCAGACTGGCAGCGTATACAGGCTGGTTTGGATAAAGAGCTCGTTTCTAGAAAGAGAAAGGTGGTGCCGCTATACTCGAATAAGATGAGGTGGGCGGTGGCTGCAGCTCTCTTTGTAGGTGTTTTGTCTTATGGCGTATATATGGCTACAAACACTTCTTTTTGGGGAGGTAAAAATATACAGCTTGTAGCTGAAGATAACTACCTGGAAAGTATATTGCCTCAAATACAGCTGATGAGTCAGCCACCTAAAGTTTCAGCTGCATTAGCACAAAAGATGAGGTTAGAGCTTCCAACTAACAAACCGTTGGCTCGCTCAAGTCAGCTACATTCCACTTTGGCTCATGCAGTGGTAGAAGCCATAGATAACGATCTTCCTTTAGTAAGGATTTCGGAACAAGAAACGGCTAAAGATGAGCAGGAGCAAAGTGTTTCTAAAGATTATTTAGTGTCTGATGATAAAGCTCAGCCCACTGCAGATACAGATAAAAGTGAGCTAAAAGGAAGTCATAGCAATCTTTATATACAATTAGGTGACTCTCGTTTTAGACGTAAAACAAAGCAAGTTACATCAAAGCCAAAAGGCTTCGGCTTACTTATGGGGAGTGGAGGAGCTCTTAACTTTTCTAAGATTTCATCAGATCAAGCTATGCGTGTGCTGGAAGAGGTAAATATTGAAGCTTTAGCTACAGATTCTCCAGAGATACTCAAGACCATTCAGATTAGAAATGGTATTCCATACATAGAAAAAGAGGTAAAACAAAAGGAGTATGATCATAGTCAACCTGTGTCCTTTGGGTTGAATTACCGTTTCCCACTTACTAGTCACGTGTTTTTAGAAACGGGTTTGGTTTATACTTACTTATCCTCCAAAATTAAAGATTTTGAAAGTGGAGAAGCTCGCTCATATAGGCAAAAGCTTCACTATCTAGGTGTTCCTTTAAAATTGAACTGGTCATTTTATGAGCATAATCGCTTTTCTTTTTATGCTTCAGGGGGTGGAATGTTTGAGTTAGGAGTTGCTGGGAAAGTCGATGGTGAGAATAAAAGACCAACAAGACCTCAATTTTCTGCTGCAGCTGGTGTAGGCGCTCAGATTGGACTTAGTAAAAACATTGGGTTTTACATAGAGCCTGGTATGGCTTATTACTTTAATGATGGTTCTAAATTTGAAACTATACGCAAAAAGAAACCCTTCAATTTTAATTTGAATACTGGTATTAGATTGACTTTTTAGCTTTCCTTGCTAGATCAAATAAGAATAAAGTCCAAGTAATATTACTTGGACTTTATTCTTTTAATAACTCTTAGTTCTTATTTCTTATTTATCATCACCTTTTAGGGCTGCAAAGATTAGTCCTTCAAGCTCTTCTGCTAATTCTGGATTATCTTCAATGCATTTTTTTGCTGCATCACGTCCTTGGCCTAGCTTAGTTTCACCATAGCTGTACCAAGAGCCGCTCTTTTTAATTACATCTAAATCAGAACCTAAATCTACAATTTCACCTGATCGAGAGATCCCTTTGCCAAACATAATATCAAACTCTGCCTTACGGAAAGGAGGAGCTACTTTGTTCTTCACTACTTTTACGTGGGTTTGGTTTCCTATTACTTCATCCCCATCTTTTAGTTGTTGACGACGACGAATATCTAGACGTACGGAAGAGTAAAATTTTAAGGCATTACCACCTGTTGTGGTTTCTGGGCTTCCAAATAGTACTCCAATCTTTTCACGTAGCTGATTGATAAAGATGCAGGTAGTTCCTGTCTTGCTAACTGCTGAAGTCAGTTTACGCAGGGCTTGAGACATTAATCTAGCCTGTAGTCCTACGCGGTTGTCTCCCATATCTCCTTCTATTTCTGCCTTAGGTGTAAGAGCTGCAACAGAGTCGATTACGATAATATCTATTGCTGACGAACGGATGAGCTGTTCGGCTATCTCTAAAGCTTGCTCCCCATTGTCGGGTTGTGAAATCCATAAATTGTCAACATCTACTCCTAGATTAGAAGCATAGAATCTATCAAAGGCATGCTCAGCATCAATAAATGCAGCAATACCTCCTTTCTTTTGTGCTTCGGCTATTGCATGAATAGCTAAGGTAGTTTTACCTGATGATTCAGGTCCATAAATTTCTATAATTCTTCCTTTAGGGTATCCTCCCACTCCTAAAGCTACGTTTAGGGCGATTGATCCAGTAGGGATGACTTCTATGTCTTCAATGACTTCATCACCCATTTTCATAATGGAACCTTTACCGAAGTTTTTTTCGATTTTGTCCATTGCGACTTGTAAGGCTTTGAGTCTTTCTCCTTTAGCCTTATCGTTGTCTGTATTTATATCTTCTTTCTTTGCCATAATTTATTTGTCTAATATTTGTGCAGCGTGCGTCTTTGTTTTTATTTCTTTTGGTCCAATAATACGCTCTACTATACCTTCTTCATTGATAATAAAAGTAGTACGGAAGGTACCCATATAGGTGCGGCCAAAATTCTTTTTTTCTCCATATACTCCAAAGGCTTCTACTAGTTTTTTGTCGGTATCAGCGATGAGAGTGAATGGAAGCTCATTTTTTTCTATGAAACGAAGATGTGATTTTTGATCGTCAATACTGGCACCTATTACTTCGTAACCTTGCTTTTTAAGATCATCATAGTTGTCTCGAAGATTCTTTGCCTGCATAGTACAGCCTGGTGTGCTATCTTTAGGATAAAAGTAAAGTACTACCTTTTTTCCACTGTAATCAGCCAATCTTACTTCTTTTCCGTTTTCATCTACACCTAAGATAGCTGGTGCTTTATCTCCAATTTGAATCATAATTCTAAGTCTATATTGAATTTTTCATGCCAAGGAAGTCCTTGTTTGTTTAGTTGTTCCATAAATGGATCAGGATTAAACTCTTCTACATTGTACACACCTGGTTTTTTCCATAATCCTTGCATAAACATCATAGCACCTATAGTTGCAGGTACTCCAGTTGTATAGCTTACTCCTTGCATACCTGTTTCTTCGAATGCAGCTTGATGGCTACAGTTGTTGTAGATATAGTAAGTTTGCTCTTTTCCATCCTTTAGGCCACGTATACGACAGCCGATAGAGGTTTCTCCGGTATAATTCTCACCTAAGTCTTGTGGGTTAGGCAGTACTGCTTTTAAGAACTGTATAGGTACAATTTCTTTGCCTTCGTACATGATAGGCTCTATACTTGCCATTCCGATGTTCTGAATTACTCTTAGGTGAGTTAAATACTCTTGACCAAATGTCATCCAGAAGCGTGCTCTCTTGATTGTAGGGAAGTTCTTAACCAATGATTCTAACTCCTCATGGTAGAGTAGGTAGGAATCTTTTTCTCCTACATTGGGGTATGTTAAAGACTTATGAATAGATAAAGGCTCTGTTTCTACCCATTTACCATCTTCATAATAACGGCCTTTCTGGGTGATTTCGCGAATATTTATTTCCGGGTTAAAATTAGTAGCAAAAGACTTATGGTGGTCACCAGCATTACAATCTACGATATCTAGGTACTGAATTTCATCAAAATGATGTTTAGCAGCATAAGCTGTGTAGATGCTTGTAACACCGGGGTCAAACCCACAGCCTAGAATAGCTGTAAGTCCAGCTTCTTTAAAGCGGTCGTGGTATGCCCACTGCCAGCTATATTGAAACTTAGCTTCATCAATAGGTTCATAGTTGGCTGTGTCTAAGTAGTTAACCCCTGCTTCTAAGCATGCATCCATTATGCTTAGGTCTTGGTAGGGAAGTGCTACATTTATGACCAAGTCTGGCTTATAAGAGTTAAGGAGTTCAACAAGCTCTTGTACATTATCTGCATCGACTTGAGCTGTTTTTATAGTTGGCTGGCCTATTGCTTTTACAATCTCATCACATTTTGATTTTGTACGGCTAGCAATCATTATGTCTGTAAATACATTGGCATTTTGTGCCACTTTGTGTGCTACTACGGTTCCTACACCGCCTGCACCAATAATAAGGACTCTACCCATTTTTATGTTATGATTTAGAGGGTTATAAAAAATTTCATTACTACAACAAATATACAAGATAATTTCTGGTTTTATCTCATAAATGAAAAGTTGATTTATTGTGCATATCTTTTAAACATTTACATTTGTATAAATGTTGTATGAATTGATTACTTCTTTTACTTTCAGGACATGGGTTTAGGTTTATAATTACTTTTTCACCTATAATGAATGTTAATCTAAAAGTAAAAGGTGCAGTATTTAATCAAACTAAGGTTTAACCTATAAGTAATTGAAACTAGACATTTTTTAAATAATATATGAATATGAAAAAATCATTTTGGACGCTATGCTTAGTAGCTGTAACAGCTCTAGCAATGCAGTCATGTAAATCTTCTCAAAGTATGGTACAAGCTAATGCTGATCTTGAAGGAGAGTGGAATATCATCGAGTTAGAAGGTGAAAGTGTAGTTCCTGCCGATCACCAACCATTCCCTAATATTGGATTTGATATAGAAACACAGCGTTTTTATGGCTCATCGGGATGTAATCGAATGATGGGATCTTATACTTTAGGTGGCAAGAAGGGTAGTTTGAAGTTTGGTCAAGCTGCTGGTACGATGATGATGTGCCCGGATATGACCTTGGAAGAGAAAGTACATGACATGCTGAAACAAGTAAAGTCTTATAAGGTGATTGGCACTCAAATAGCTCTTTATGGTAAAATGTCAAAACCGATTGCTGTGCTAGATAGAAAAGACCTTAAGAGCGAAGCTGTTTTACTATCAGGTAAATGGCAAGTAAGCAAGATTAATGGTGAAGACTATACATTAAAGAACCCAGAACACAGTAAAAAACCTTTTATTGAATTAGATATTCAAAAAAGCTTAATTACAGGTATGGCTGGTTGTAACAGCATAACAGGTCAAATTACTTCTGATCCTAAAAAGCTTCAATCTATTCAGTTTCCAGGTACTGCATCTACTCGTATGATGTGTCCAAACATTGAGATTGAAAATCAAGTACTTAAGGCTGTAGGAGAAGTGGCTACCTATAAGTTGAGTCCATCAACAAATGAGCTTTTCTTCCAAGATAAAGCAGGTAGGGAAGTACTTCGCCTAGTTAAAGTTCAAGAATAATTTTTGTGGTAGTTATAAAAGAGCCTGATGCATCACGCATCAGGCTCTTTTTATATTGGGTAGTGTAGTCGACTTATTTGATAGTACCTAGTTCTTTGCCAACCTTGATAAATGCAGCAATACATTTATCAAGTTGAGCCTTGTTGTGGCCAGCTGATAATTGGACACGAATGCGAGCTTCATTTTTGGGCACTACAGGGTAGTAGAAGCCTGTAACATAGATACCTTCTTCTAGCATTCTTGCTGCAAAGTCTTGTGATAACTTAGCATCATACAGCATCACTGCACAAATCGCACTTTGAGTGGGTTTAATATCAAAACCAGCAGCAATCATTTTGTCTCTGAAGTAAGTTACATTTTGAGCTAAGTGCTCATGAATGCTATGATCTTCTTTAAGCATTTTAAATACTTCCAAGCTCGCTCCAATAATACTTGGGGCTAGTGAGTTAGAAAACAGATAGGGACGGCTGCGTTGGCGGAGCATGTCAATAATCTCTTTTCGGCCAGTAGTAAAACCACCCATAGCTCCGCCAAAGGCTTTGCCTAGGGTACCTGTATAAATATCTACTCGGTCATAAGTATTGTACAACTCACTAACACCGTGACCTGTTTCACCCACAACTCCTGCTGAGTGGGATTCGTCTACCATCACTAAAGCATCATACTTCTCTGCTAAATCGCAGATTTGATCCATAGGAGCTACGTTGCCATCCATTGAGAAAACGCCATCTGTTACTATAATGCGGAAACGTTGTTCTTGAGCTTCTTTAAGGCATTGCTCCAGTTCTTCCATATTGGCATTAGCATAGCGATAGCGTTTGGCTTTACATAGACGTACACCGTCTATAATAGAAGCATGATTCAATGCGTCTGAAATAATTGCGTCTTCTTTTGTGAAGAGGGGATCAAAAACTCCTCCATTGGCATCAAAGCACGAAGCATAAAGAATAGTATCTTCAGTTTTAAAATAATCAGAAATTGCCTTTTCTAGCTCTTTATGAATATCTTGTGTCCCACAAATAAAACGTACAGATGACATTCCATATCCTCTTTCATCTAGTGTTCGTTTTGCGGCTTCAATAAGGCGGGGGTGGTTAGAGAGACCGAGGTAATTATTCGCACAGAAGTTTAAAACTTCTTCGCCTTTTACAGTTATTGCTGCTTGTTGAGGACTAACAATAAGCCTTTCATCCTTATAAAGTCCAGCTTTTTTGATCTCAGAGAGCTCATTTCTGAGGTGTTCTTTCATTTTTCCGTACATACAAACTTGTTTTATATTGAATTATAGTCTTAATACAAAGGACATTATTTTATGCTAAATAAACAATTCCGTTTGGTATTAAATCTAAGAAAAAAATACTTACTTTGTAGTACGATTCTTTTAATTATTTAATATCGCAATTGGAATTGACATGAAAAACATTCTAGTAATTGGGGCAACTGGACAAATAGGTTCTGAGTTGACGATGGAGTTGAGAAAAAACTATGGTAATGAGCATGTAGTTGCTGGTTATATTCAGGGTGCAGAGCCTATAGGTAATCTGAAGGACTCGGGACCTGCTGAATTAGCAGATGTTACCAATCCTGAGCAGTTAGAGAATATTATAAAGAAGTATAAGATTGATACAATATACAACTTAGCTGCTTTATTATCTGTAGTAGCTGAGTCTAAGCCTCAATTGGCTTGGAAGATAGGTGTTGATGGACTCTGGAATGTATTGGAACTAGCTAGAATTTATAATTGTGCTGTATTTACGCCTAGCTCTATTGGCTCCTTTGGAAAGGGTACACCAGCCTTTAAAACGCCTCAAGATACGATACAACGTCCAAGTACGATGTACGGAGTATCGAAGGTTACAACAGAGCTATTAAGTGATTACTACTTCACAAAATATGGAGTAGATACAAGAGCGGTTCGTTTTCCAGGTTTAATATCCAATGTGACTCCTCCAGGTGGTGGTACAACAGATTATGCTGTTGATATTTACTACTCAGCTGTAAGAGATGAGAAATTTATCTGCCCGATAGCCGAGGGAACTTTAATGGATATGATGTATATGCCAGATGCCCTTCGTGCAGCAATTCTTTTGATGGAAGCCGATCCCAGTAAGCTGATTCATCGTAATGCCTTTAATATTGCATCTATGAGTTTCGCTCCAGAAACTATTTATGCAGAAATTAAGAAACATAAACCTCACTTCGAAATGGAATATCAGGTAGATCCACTTAAGCAGTCTATTGCAGAAAGTTGGCCTGATTGTTTGGATGATACTTGTGCAAGGCAAGAGTGGGGGTGGGAACCCAAATTTGATTTATCAGCAATGACCCTTGATATGCTAGATAAGCTACCTAAACGTTTGAAGAAATAAAATTTGCTAAGTAAGCTATGATAAAGTTATTAAAAGTACCATCGATTCTTTCTCTCTGTTGTGTGTTGTTTTTTGTGGGATGCAATGGTTCCAAGAAGAAACAAACACCCCAAAATGTCTATGAGGATGATATTATCTATTCTGAGGACTTCCTAATAGAAGATGAAGATGGCATGGATTTCTCAGGAGACCCTTATCCTATGGGAGTTGATAACTCTTTTGATGACTTTGTATTTGCTTATGCAGCAAACCCTGAATTTCAAAAGCAACGCACTCGATTCCCCTTACCTATAGTGGAAGAAACAATCGATTCGGTGCTTCTTACTAAAGATCAATGGGTTACAGATACCTTGTTTACCAATCGTAAGTTTTATACAATCCTTTATGATTGTGAGGATGATATGGAGTTAGCAGGTGATCCTGATATTGTAGATGCACGCATAGAGTGGATTTACTTAGCAGATAAGAGTACAAAGTTCTATAACTTTAAGAGGAGTAATGAGGTATGGATGCTGGAATCAATTTCAAAAGGCCATCTGGAAGAGTATCTCAATGAGGAATTTATTGAGTTTTATAGCAAATTTGTAACAGATAGTCTCTTCCAGCTAGCTCGCTTGCATCAGCCTCTTGTCTATGTGACACATGACCCTCAAGATGATTTTGAAATTATAGAGTCAGAGATTGATGCTGAAGTCTGGAAAGACTTGAATGCAGTATTACCTGAACAAAAACTAGTAAACATTAACTATGGGCAATCTAATGATCCCAAATCTAAAACTAAAATATTGGCTGTTAATGGAATAGGCTATGGATTCTCCAATGTGTTCTTCTTTAAGCTTAACGCTAAAGAACAGTGGGAACTCTATCGTTTTGAGGATTTGGGGGTTTAAATTAGATTAATTTTATGATAACGATAAATGATAACTTTTCTCTTCGCTCGCACAACACTTTTGGAATTGATGTGCGAGCGAAGAAGTTCATTGAGTACTCTTCATTAGAAGATTTGAGGAGTTTTCTTCTAGAGGGAGGGTTTCAACCTCCTTTTTTACATATAGGCTCTGGTAGTAATTTGTTGTTTTTAAAAGACTATGAGGGCACTATCCTACATTCCAAAATAGAGAGTATAGAAGTTGTAGCTGAAGATGATAGCTCTATTGTCTTACGTGTAGGTTCTGGCTTAAACTGGGATGAGTTTGTAGCATATACTGTTAAGAATAAGTGGTATGGCCTAGAAAATCTCTCTTTGATACCAGGTGAAGTAGGAGCTAGCGCTGTTCAAAACATTGGTGCTTATGGTGTAGAAGTAAAGGATGTTATAGCGCTTGTTGAAACAATAGACTTAGCAGGTGTGATTCGACACTTTACTCCTACTGAGTGTGAGTATGCTTATCGAGATAGTATCTTTAAAAATCCCGAGAATAAAAATCTAATCGTAACTCATGTACATTATAAGCTAAGTAAGAAGGAACAATATAAGCTGTCGTATAAAAGCTTGAAGAAAGCGATACAGGAGCTTGGTACCATCTCCTTAGAACTAGTACGTAATACGGTTATCCAAATTCGTGAGGATAAGCTTCCGGATCCTCAGGAAATAGGTAATGCTGGGAGTTTCTTTATGAATCCGATTGTGAATAGAGCTCACTTTGACTCCATACAAGCTCAGTACCCAGATATGCCCTATTATCAGCTGAGTGAAGATGCTTTTAAGATCCCAGCGGGTTGGATGATAGATGTGTGTGGTTGGAAGGGGAAAAAGCTGGGAAATGCAGGGGTGCATGATAAGCAGGCTCTTGTTTTAGTGAACAAAGGTGGAGCAACAGGTGCAGATGTTTTGAGGCTCTCTCAAACTATTCAAGAGGATGTATATAAGAGATTTAAAGTAGAAATACATCCTGAGGTGAACTTTATAGGATAAATCATGGCTAGAATACGAATATTGGGTAGTGGTACATCTACAGGTGTTCCTTCTATTGGGTGCAACTGTGAGGTCTGCCAATCTAGCAACCCAAAGGATAAACGTCTACGTACCTCTGCTTTGTATGAAGATCATGGAGTGCGTATTTTATTAGACTGTGGACCAGACTTTCGTCAGCAAATTTTGCCCCTGCCATTTCAAGCTATTGATGCTGTATTTATTTCTCATGAGCACTTTGATCATGTAGGCGGTATAGATGATTTGCGTGCGTTTTCGTATGAGTCAGAACTTCCTATTTATGCAAATAAGCTAACTGTAGAACATTTAAAGCAGCGTATGCCATATTGTTTTGTGGATAAATCCTACCCTGGTATCCCTCGCTTATCTTTGCATACCGTAGAAGCTGGAGTACCTGTAGCTATTGGTCCTTTATCAATTATGCCCATATCGGTTTTACATGGATCTTTGGATATTTTAGCTTACCGCATAGGTAAAATGGCATACATAACAGATATGTTAAGTATGCCTGAAGAGTCTTATGCACTCCTACAAAATCTTGATGTACTCATTATAAACGCCTTGAGGCATGCTCCTCATCGCACCCATCAGACATTGGAGCAAGCTCTAGAGGTCAGTGAGCGTATTGGTGCTCAGTCTACTTACTTTATACATATGAGTGATGCTATAGGCTTACATGAAAGAGTAGATTCCCACCTACCTAAAGATTGTCACTTGGCTTATGATGGCCTAGAAATAGAGCTCTAAAAGAGATTATCTATCATTTGTTACTCTTTATCTTAGAATATGCGTAGATTTGTTTATCAAAATCTTAGCTGTTTTATGTTTAATAATAAGTCTAAAACCTGGGTAGGTCTATTTGTCTTTATCTTATGCTGTGGGTTTTTTTTCTACTTTATGAGAAAGCCTAGTACTCCTATCCCTAATAAGTCGGAGCAAGAGTTGATATTGTATCAGCTTTTACCTCCTACTACCACTGCGTTTTGGAGTTTAAGATCGATCTCTGAGTTTGAGGATTTCTATCATCGGATTTACTTTGATAAGTCTCCACTGATATCTACACTATTTGACTTAATCAATAATGAAGAAACTCTGCCTCACATCCTAATCAGTATGTCAGAGGTTTCAGACTTAACAGATGCCCTATTTTTACTACCACAGACTAGAGCTGCAACGCGTATAATGAAGGGACTTTTGCGTGATTGTAGTACAGCTATACCTCCCAAAGAGTTTTACTATCGCGAGCAAAAGCTATTGATATATGCTTTGCTTGATGGTGGTTTTCTGACCTATGGGCTTATTAACGGAGTGTATGTTTGGAGCTGTGAAAAGCACAAGGTAGAGGAGGTGATAGATGCTCATTTAGATAAACAAGCTTTGGCACAGACCGATTTCAATGCTTGTTTTACTAGTCAGAAGGACTCCTTGGCTCATGCTTACCTTTGCGTTACTACTTCCTCTTATGCTATGGGACGTAAGGCCTGTATTGATTCCTCTTTATGTTCAAATCAAGATTGGCTTATATTTAAACTTTATAGAGAATCTCAGGGCTTATCTGCCGAGGCTCGTCTGATGTATGAGACTGCTTATTCTGAAAATCAAGAGCTTTATTCCTCTCACCTCTTTCCTGCTGAAACATTTGCTTATAAGCGCTGGACAACTAATGACTTGGATAAAGCATATGAACTTTCTCTAAGAGATACGGTACAAACTGAAAAAGAGTCAGTTTGTAACCGCGAGTTTTATGCTTATTTAGGTGATATCCTCGACCAAGGCTTGGTAAATATGCGTGTTAAAGATACCGTCATCTCTTCTGATTTACTCCTTTCTCTACCTTTGTCTGATTCCAAAGCTGCTCATAAGCAGCTTAAAAAACTGTTTAGGACGAAGAAAAGGCCTATTCGCTCGCTTTTAAGAGATGAAGGGATTTATTTTATCAACGATGTAGTGATTCCATATCCTGCACCTCTGTTTCTCAATCTGCTTGCAGATGTGAGTAGAGACAAGCGTGTAATCTATCTTCACTACCTAAAAGATCGTTTGCTATTGAGTTGGAATGAAGATCTACTCAATCGCTACTTGGAGCAACTGACTGAAAAAAAGACAGCCAATAACTACTTAGAGGCTTATCACCTACAAGACGAACAAGCCTACCTTTCATTTGTAGCAGATTTAGGTGAAGTAGCCAATGACATACGTAGACCTTACACTGATTTGCCAACTTTTCTTTTGCAAAGTATAGATCAGTTTACTGATTATTTTTTGTCTAAAACCTATAGTCAGCATGAAGGGTATACCCTAGTAAAAGTAAAACTCTTAAAAAGGTAAAAACGAAGTACTTATAAAAAAGAGGAGCAGAAGTCTTCTCCTTTGCTAATCTTCGCTTATATTTGGCTTTTATATAAAATTGAACTATGCCTAATAAACAATATAATGAAGCCTTAACTGTTGAATCAGCTATTCTCAAGAAATTACATCGAACAAGTAAACTATTATTATGGGCTAAACTGATCTCTTTTAGTTTTTCTGCCTATGCTTTTTACCGTTTTGTCTCAACACAGTTGACCGGTCCTTATGGTTGGGTGGCACTGGCTTTCATAGGTTTGTATCTTCTTAGTTTATTTATTGATACAAAGCTACAAAATCAAATCCGCCTACATGAATGTGTACAACACACCTTAAATAGAGAACTTGCTTACCTAGAAGGTGACTTCAGTGAGTTGGACAATGGAGAATCCTTTGTGAATCCCAAAGACGCTTATAGCTATGATTTGGATGTATTTGGAGAGAAATCTCTATTTCATCGGATCAATCGCACTGTATCTAGTGTAGGAAAAAAGAACTTGGCTAATAGGCTTAGTCACATAGAGCTCAATACAGAGCTGATAGAAGAGAGACAGAAAGCTATTCAAGAGTTGAGTACCCAATTTAATTGGCGTATATCCTTCCTTTCGTTTGGCGTAAATGCGCACTATGATATCAAGCAGTTGGCAGATAACTTGCAGACCGTCAAGGAAGATTCTTTTTATCTATCTCCTCTCTTCAAAATACTTATCCATGTATCTACACTTATCACTATTGGTTCCATTTTGTTATCTGTTTACGACCTTATACCTGTTTCATTGGCTGGTGCTCTCTTTGCCACTCAACTTGTTATTGCTTTACTCTTTTCAAAGAAAATAGCAGCAGTTACAGATGAGGTAGAAGGGCTAATGAAAGGTTTACGCCCTTATCAGAACTTAATAGAACACATTCAAAATGGCAGCTTTCAAGCAAAGATACTAGTGGGTTTGCAAGAACAATTAGTTAGCGACTCAGAGATGGATGCTGCCTCTGCGTTTAAGAAATTGTCACAGGTGTTAGAGCGCTTTAATCAAAGAGGGAATCTATTAACCTTTATCTTATTCAATGGCCTTGGATTAAGTGACCTACGGCTTTTGTCCAATTACTTAGTTTGGAAAAAGAAGAATAAGTATCACATGCACAGATGGATAGGTGTAGTGGCAGAGTTTGATGCCCTAGTAAGCTTATCTACCTATGTGGTGAACCACCCAGAATCAACTTATCCTAAGATTTGTACCTCGGGCGAAGTAGTCTTAAGCGCAAAAGGCTTATACCACCCCTTTTTGGGTAAAGATGCAGTTCGCAATGATTTTACCTTACACCCCAAAAATTTTGCCATAGTAACGGGAGCTAATATGGCAGGGAAGAGTACTTTTTTACGCTCAGTAGGCATTAACTTTATTCTGGCACACAATGGATTGGCTGTTTGTGCAGATTCTTTTGCTTTCACTCCCATGAAGCTCTTCTCTAGTATGCGTACCACCGACAATTTAGTTGAGAACATCTCTTACTTCAATGCAGAGCTTATTCGTTTAGAACAACTAATGACCTATTGTCAGGGAAATAAGCATACGTTGATCATCTTAGATGAGGTTTTAAAAGGGACAAATTCTAATGATAAGCTCAATGGCTCTCGACTGTTGTTACGAGCTTTAACAAAACTCCCCGTATCAGGTATTGTGGCTACTCATGATCTAGAGCTAACCGATTTAGCTAAGGAGAGCTCGATATTTGCGAACTACTGTTTTGAAATAGAGTTGTTGGAAGATATCAAATACAGCTATCAGATGAGTGAAGGGGTGGCAACTAATTTGAATGCTACTTTTCTTTTAAAGAAAATCTTGAATAAGTTAGAGCCTCCAGCAGGCTTAGAATCTTAAGGATTAGAAGGGAGTAGGTGACCAATAAGAGATTGTACCTGCTCCATCAAGGAGCTAGACGTATCATTTAGAATTAAGAAATCAGCTCGTTCAAGCTTTTTCGATTCTGGTAGCTGGGTGTGAATCTGCTTTTGTACTAAGTCTGGCGTTGTCTGATCTCGATTTAAAACTCTCTTGATTCGTAGGTCTTGGGGTGAGTAAACGAGTATAGAAAAATCTACAGTATCTTCAAAGTGGGCATCAAAGAGTATTGCTGACTCCATAGCCAATATAGGGTGTTGCTGATGTAGCTTGAACCAGCCATATAAATCTTCCTTGACTCTGGGATGTACAATGGCATTGATACGTTGTGTGTTTTTAGGTTGAGCGAAAAGATATTTGCCTATTCTCGCCTTATTTAGCTCCGTTCCTATATAGGCTGACGGGCCCAATAGACTTACTAAATCACGCCTAATAGCAGGATGAGAAATCATCAATTGCTTGGCTTTATCATCGGCAATATAGACAGGTATCCCCAATTTCTCTAAGATTCGGGAAACCACACTTTTTCCACTACCTATTCCCCCCGTAATACCTAGTCTAATCATGGCTATTTATTGATTTCTTTTCAATTAAAAAGTCTACACGCTCTTGTGATGAGAGCCGCATGCGTTTGATATTAGATGGTGCTTGGGTTACTTTAATACGATAAGTTTCTTCGTCAAGCTGACGTAATTCCCAGTAATCTATATCTATTGCAAAGTCTTTGGCAGTAACACTGTTGTACTCTGCTGTTCCTATTTGAAAAGTAATGTCAGCATACGAAGGAAAAGTACGAAGTCTTTTGTCGGCGGGAAAGTTAATACCTCGTAGAGGTACACGCACTGTTTTTTCTGTCAAAATATCTACAGAGATACTAACTGACACCTCGCTAGGGGTGTATTTTACTCCTTTTATAGGGTGAAGAGGAATATTTACTCTAGCTGTATCCTTGAGGTTAAGAAGCTCCAGAGGTTCAGTATATACTGTGTCTATCTCTTTGAGTTGGTAGGATGGTGCTACAATAGATACATAGGGAGGCTCAATTACTGTATCACTTACTAGGTAGTTTAGATTCGCTTCTACATCTCCTCGTATAGCTACAGGGACTTCTTTAGGCTCTCCTTTTGTGAAAATTACTTCCAGCGAATCAGGTTTGATAGACACAAGCTTACTACTGTTATTAAATCGATCAAGTACCTCTTTTTCGACTACAGAGCTTGGCAATAGTATGTGGTCTTCTTTAAAACGCGATAGCTTACCAAAATTGAGCTCTATTGGAGAGAACTTTCTAAATTTATAATTTGCTAAGAGGGTGCCTTTATCTCTGATACGAACGCTAAGTTTATCTACTGGGTCATTGGTAAGACTAATGTTATCAGGGATATGCGTAATAACAAGCGGAATAATAAAATCTTCTTCATATTCTTCCTTTAGTGTTTGAAGGAGCCAAAAACCAGAAGCTAAAAATAAGAAGAATAAAAAAATAAAGAACTCTCTACTTTTTGGTTTAAGTAGAAAGTCCTTTATTCTAAAGTATGTTTCTTTAATAGTCTTTGTTATGTTCTCAATACTGAACATATCTTTCATCTATTATTTCTTTTTTTCTGGTGTAGCACTTGGTTTAGCAAAAATAGAGTTGATATCAATTTTTATTTTAACCCCATTTGCTATTTGTAATTCTACATCCTGTCCATCAATATGCTTGATTGTTCCATGGATACCACCTGCAGTAATTACTTCTTGATTTACTTCTAGTGTTTTTCTAAAGTTGGCTATCTCTTTTTGTTTCTTGTTCTGTGGACGAATCATAAAGAAATAAATAATCAAGAACATTGCTCCAAGCATAATCCACATGGGCATACTACTTTGTGCTTGAGGAGCTGCTTGTAAAAGTACATTTATAAAACTCATATATCTTCTATTTAAAGTTATTTCTATTTGTGATTATACAAAGCTATTAGTTTTTTACTAATTTCCCTTCTTTTTTCAATCTATTTACGATAGTATCTAAGGTACCATTAATAAACCCACTGCTTTTGCGTGAGCTATATAACTTGGCCAAGTCTAGGTACTCATTGAATGTAACATTGATTGGTATATTGGGAAACTCTGTGATTTCAGCTAGTGCACATTGCATGAGTACAATATCCATTAGAGCAATACGGTCTAGCTCCCAGTTTTTGGTGTTTTCAGCTATCATTTTTTGATACTCAGCACCATTTGATAAGGTCTTCTGTAGTAGCTGCACAGCAAATACTTTATCTTCTTCATCTCTAAAGTCTGGAAGTAAAGCTTGATTTTCTGCAGCTTCAGGATCAAAGCGCTTAATTGTTTTTAAAACAAAGGTATCTACGATTTCTTTGTCGTCGTTCCAGTAGAGACTCATGTCCTCTAATGATTCATCGATGGTTGGGTTATTGAAGATAAAATCTTTGTATAATTTTCTCCATAACTCACGGTCTTCTTCATAAGAAGACTCTTTAGATTTCATGTAGTCTTTGTATGTTTTGGATTCGATTATCTTACTATATAACTCCCTAACTGTGTTCGAGTCATCTTTCCAACTTCTTTTTTGTTGTTTGCAGTAGCTTAGTAAGTCATTGTTTTTAGCGAGTTGCTCAATGAACTTATTTTGAACAAACTTCAACTTGGGGTTTAAATCTTCAGCTGTAGGGGCTAATTTGTTTTTCGCTTTTTCGATACGATCTTCGGCGTATTCAGTAATAGCAACCATTAATAAAAGCAGATAATTGTATAAATCATGTGCTTTTGAAAGGCTAAAAAGAAACTCTTTCTCTGTAGCACTTAAGCTTTTGTTGTCATTCTGATAATACGCGTAAACGATTTGAATCAGTTTAAGACGAATAAGAACTCTGTTAATCATAATTCACTCTAATGTAATAAATACTCTGTTATTAACGGGTGCAAAAGTAGACATTTTAGCTTAGGATACGTAGAATTTTAATCCTTTTTTATGTTTTTGATTTCATTTCGATCACTATTTCTTTTGAGAGTAGCAAAATAATATCGATTTTTGCACCAATTAATAAACTTGACCCAAGTATTAAATTATAGAAGAAGAGATGGAGGACATGAATAAAGAAGGAGGAGTAGCTTTTAATGACCAAGATATTTTATTTTCGAAAACAATTAGAGCAGGCAAACGAATCTACTATATTGATGTAAAGAAAAATAGAAAAGAAGAGTTGTTTTTAGCTATCACAGAAAGTAAAAAAATGATTCAAGGTGAAGGTGATAATGCGAAGGTGAGTTTTCAAAAGCATAAAATTTTCCTGTACAAAGAAGACTTTGAAAAGTTTACGAATGGTCTGCATGATGCTCTGGCATATATCGAAGAGAAACAAGGTAAATTTGTACCTCACTACGCTGACTCCCATTTAGACTCTCCCCAAATAGAAGAAAATACTTCGCTAGTTGACGAAGAACTAGGGGATAGTGAGATCAAAATAGATATTGACTTTGATTAAAAGTTTGAGGATTGAAAATAAATCCTTAATTTTGCAACGCTTTTTTAACAGCATATTCTATGCGGGCGCATAGTAGTGTGATGGTGAATTAAGCAATAGAAACTTAATTTTAGAGTAACACAAAAAAGAATTAAAATGAAAACATTTGAATTAGCAGGTACTCCAAGAGAGATCGCAGAAAGATCAGGAGACCAAACAAGAGCAATTAAAGCAATCCGTGCTAACGGTGGTATTCCATGTGTCCTATATGGAGGTAAAGAAGTACATCACTTTACTGTAGAGCAAAGAGCTGTACATGGTTTAATCTTTACACCAGATATCTTCTTAGTAAACCTAACAATTGGTGATACTAAAATCAAAGCAATTAAACACGACATCCAATACCATCCAGTTACCGATGAGATTCTTCACATTGACTTCTACGAAGTAGATGAAGACAAACCAATCGTGATGGAAGTACCTATCGAATTAACTGGTCTAGCTCCTGGTGTTAAGGCAGGGGGTAAGCTTCATACAAGAATGCGTTACCTAAAAGTTAGAGCTCTTTATACAGATATCCCAGAAAGATTAGTAATTAGCGTTACTAAGATGAAAATTGGTGATGTGATTAAAGTGGGTCAACTATCATTTGATAAGCTAGAGCTTCTTAACTCTAAGGATGCAGTTGTATGTGCTGTTAGAACAGTTCGTGCCATGAAAGCAGTAGTTGATGAAGATCTACTAGATGAAGATTTAGAAGAAGAAGCTGAAGGAGAAGAAGCTGCAGCAACTGAAGAATAATGAAATGAAATACTTAATTGTTGGCTTGGGTAACATTGGTCCTGAGTACCATGAAACCCGCCATAATATAGGATTTATGATGTTGGACGCTTTTTCTAAAGCGTCCAATGTTGTTTTTAGTAGTGAACGTTATGGTGATGTAGCGAGAGCTTCTGTCAAGGGGAGGCAGTTCATTTTGCTGAAGCCTTCTACTTATATGAACTTGAGTGGTAATGCAGTTCGCTATTGGATGCAGAAAGAGAAGATATCGCTTGATCATGTTTTGATTTTGGTCGATGACTTGGCCTTGCCTTTTGGCACTTTACGCTTAAAAGCCAAGGGCAGCGATGCTGGCCATAATGGATTAAAGCATATCGCTCAAACCCTCGGTACACAAAAATATGCGCGTTTGCGTTTTGGTATTGGCAATGAATTTGGAAAAGGCCATCAAATTGATTATGTTTTGAGTCCCTTTGAGGAAGAAGAATATAAGGCAATGGATTCTTTGTTTGAAACCACCAATGAAATCATTAAAAGCTTTTGTTTGGCGGGGGTTAGTATAACAATGAATCAGTTTAATAAGAAAAAGTAAAAGAATCTAGTAAAACAATAGCTTATGGCTGAAACACGAATAGATAAGTGGCTCTGGGCAGTGAGGATTTTTAAAAAACGCTCCATGGCTGCTGATGCCTGTAAAAAAAATAGAGTTACAGTAAATGACATACCTGCTAAGCCTGCTAAGCTAGTAGAGGAAGGAGATATTGTTTGTGTCCGTAAGCCACCTATTACTTATAAGTTCAAGGTTTTAAAGCCCATTCAGCAAAGAGTAGGGGCTAAGCTAGTACCTGAAATGCGTGAAAACCTCACCCCAAAAGAAGAATATGAAAATCTCGAAATGGCTCGTATTAGCGGCTTTGCAGATCGAGCACGAGGAACAGGGCGACCTACTAAAAAGGAAAGAAGGCAATTAGATGATTTCTTAGAG
>JASLIW010000070.1 GCA_030152865.1 Bacteroides sp. | reverse complement strand
ATACTAGCTGTCAAACGTGCTAAATATGAACCTCTATGTGCTGATGTCAAGGGACAGCTTATTTGGGAAATTGATGTGGATGCACCTTCAATGGCGCCAGCCGTAGGAAAGTATTATAAGCCCGATGATGTATTCTGCTATATTACCACTAGTTGGGGAGAACACCGCCCAGTTATGGCCAACTTTGAGGGCAGAATAATAGAGGTTGTGGCCCAACAAGGTGATCGGATCAATAAAGGAGAGCCCTTAGCTTATATTGAGCGGGTCAAACAAGAAGAGAAGTAGAAACAAATTCGTATTTGTGAAAAATAAAAAAGCTCCAGGTTTAAATACTTGGAGCTTTTATGATTTAAGCCTTTTATTTTCTTAGTTTGCTGGTACGACCATTTGCTTCATGCCTTCAGTTAGGTATATGGCGTATTCATGCTCCTCGTCTGTGTAGATAAAACAGGCTTCTACCTGAGGGACTTGCTTCAATAGCTCCAAAGATTGCTCCAACCCGAGTACCATAAAAGTGGTGGCTAAAGCATCTGCAGTCATACAATCATCTGCCAATACGGTAGCTGAAAGAATATTGTGTTGTACAGGGTAGCCTGTCTTAGGATTGATGGTATGAGCATATTTCTTCCCATCTTTGATGTAGAAGTTTCTATAATTACCCGAAGTAGCCAAGGCTTTATCCTTGAGTGATACAATCATTTCTAGGTCCTGATTGATAGATAAAGAATCATCGGTGGGTTTATTAATACCAATCTGCCAAGGTTCATTTTTACCATTGACCCCTTTGGCTAAGACCTCTCCTCCGATATTTATCATGTAGTTTTTTATTCCTTTAGCATGGAGTAAATCGCCGATAATATCTACGGAGTAGCCTTTGGCTATGGCACTACAATTGAGAATAGTCTCTGGATTCTGCTTTATAACTTTTCCCTTCTCCAGCTTGACTGTTTGATAACCAGTATATTGTAACAAACTATCAACTTGTAGGGAGTCAGGATAAATACCCTGCTTAAACCCAAAGCCCCAAGCATTGATTAGTGGTGCTACAGTTATGTCAAAAGCACCATCGCTGAGCTTGGAAATCTCTTCTGAACGATTGAATACATTGATAAAGAGGCTGTCAAGCTCCACCTCTTCATTTCGATTCACTTTCGAGATAATAGATTGCTCTTTGAAGGGGGAGAGTGAGTAGTCAAAACGATTTAGCTCTTCCCTGACCTCTGCTTGTAAATCTTCACTCGATTGGTATTTGATTTGGTAGATTGTACCAAAGATAGGTCCTTGTATAGTTTTGTACTGATTATCGGGTTGATTCTTTCGGATGATCCAGATAGAACCAAGTGCAAGGAGTAGAATCCAAAATAGACTCGACTTTTTTAGTTTAGAACTCATAATGCTTTGATTTTCTTCGATTTTTTGCTTGGAATACGGTAGATGATCGAGTAGTTTACTCCAAATCTTGTCCCTTTATTGATACCAAAACCTGGAACATACCAAGGATCACCAAAGTCATTCTCTTGGATAGAAAGGCGGTACTTAAAGCGCAAGGACCAGCCCATATATAGGTTTTTCCAGATAGAAGTACGAACCCCCACGACAAATTCCAACCAGTGCATACTACTTGAGAGCGATTGCTTGTCCATAGGGAAAGACTCATTCCAGACATCATCATGAATGCCAGGGTTTTGAATTTGATCTCCCCATACGCCATCCTCTAGTGAGAGGTTATCAATATCAAAATCAAAGGTCGTAAATGCGTAACGTAAGCCTACAGTCAGGTGGTTGTTTTTATGCTTCTTATAAAGAAAATTATAGTCAGCACCCAAACGAAAGTAAGGAGCTTTTGTTTTATATTGAATACCATTATCACTCCACTTGTTAGTGTTGCCATAGCCAAGCTCAAGAACAGGAAAGATTCTGTTTTTTAAGTTTACATCTATGCTGAACTCTGTAGTTAGGTAGTCGTCTGAGTAAACCTTATAGATAGGGCCAAGCAAATCATAGCCAATAAAAATCCCATTAAAAAAAGGCACTGTAGATTGATCTATCAGTGAAGGGCGTTCTATCTCGTCCTGCTTTTTCTTCTGCTGATCCTCTTGGGCTGTAGCAGATACACTTAATCCCACTAATAAAAAAAGTGTAAGCTTAATTGCGGAAGATAAGTTGGACATTTTCTTTACCATAACTGTTAGCTTCTTTATTTCTTAGAATCACCTTGTCTAGGCGATTTTTAGTGTAGGAGGTAATTTCTTTTATCTCTTGACGTATTTGGTAACCACATTCAATAGAGATAAAGAAAGGAGTACTCTCATGGGCAATACGGATAATATCTATATCGTCAGGATCATCGCTATACTCTAAAACTATTGCAGTCTCATCTTTGGTGTATCTTAAGGGAATATCTAGGCTCGAAATGTTCTGCCCTTTATTGTAAAGAATAGAGTCTGTTTCTAATGCTTTTACCGTTAAGTAGGCCAGTGTGTCTGGCAGCACGATATCTTGTACAGCTCCATACTTATAAGTTTTACACACCATATAAGGACGTGCAGTCATGGAGCAATCACTATCTTCAGAGCAGCTAACTAGCAGTAGGCCTAGGCCAATGATAGAAAGGATAGTGGAGAATAAAAAGGAGTATCTTTTATTCATATTTCTGTTTAAATTATTTTTTCTATTTGGTATTTATTTCTTTCTGTAGAATTTCTAGCTATCAATTCAGCAACAAAACCTGCCAAAAAGAGCTGACAACCAATAATCATGGTGGTCAAAGATAGGTAAAAGTATGGGGATTCAGTAACGAGTCTATATTCAAGATTCATCTTCATCTGATAAATTTTGGTAACCCCTACGATTACTACAGCGATAAATCCTAATATAAACATGATAGTACCCAATAAGCCAAAAAAATGCATGGGTCGCACCCCAAATTTGGAGAGAAACCAAAGAGTTAGTAAGTCCAAGTAACCATTGATGAATCGGCTGAACCCAAATTTGGTTTTACCATATTTACGAGGACGGTGTTGTACCACCTTTTCTCCTATTTTAGTAAAGCCAGCCTCCTTAGCTATAAATGGGATGTAGCGATGCATCTCCCCATAAACTTCTATGTTTTTGATGAGCTTGTTTTTATAAGCCTTCAAACCACAGTTGAAGTCATGTAGGTTTTTGATGCCAGATACTGTTCGAGCAGTAGCATTAAACAGTTTAGTGGGAATAGTCTTGGATAGGGGATCATATCTTTTTTTCTTCCAGCCCGAAACAAGATCGTAATCTTCTTCTTGTATCATGCGGTAGAGCTCTGGAATCTCATCAGGACTATCTTGCAAATCTGCATCCATAGTAATCACCACATCGCCCTGTGCCTCCTCAAAGCCACAGAACAAAGCAGCAGACTTCCCATAATTTCTTCTAAACTTTATTCCTCTAACCTCAGCATAATTATCTTGGAGGTTTTCTATAATTTGCCACGATTTATCTTTGCTACCATCATCGATGAAGATAAGTTCATATGAAAATTGATTCTCGTCCATAACCCGTTTTATCCATTCGTGGAGTTCAGGGAGTGACTCTTCTTCATTATATAAGGGTATAACAACAGAAATATCCATAGTTATTAAATTTCTCCTTGTGTTATTTTAGGTCGACGTTGTCCAATTAATGCTGTGATTAAGGCTAATATAATACCTCCAAATATGTTTCTAGACATGTAATTAAAGGTCGTATCTACTGCACTCATTTTGGCGAGTGTATTTATTACCTCGTTGGCTGAGGTATGCATTAGCTCTACGTCTGTTTCACTGAGGTTAGGGACCTCGTCTACCTGCTCTAAAAACTGATTAATAATAAAGGTGATATTTTCTATTATGAAGCCTTGATCTATAAACTGGAAGTAAACAAAGTGTGCTACAGCAGTAAGTAGTGAAGCAAAGACATACAGCATAACAGTAAAGATAAATGCTTTGCTAAAGGATATACTTCCCCCACAAATCTTATCTCTGTAAATTTTCAAATAATAATATCCCATAAAAGGCACACCCAAGGTAAGCCCAATAAAAAGGAACTGTAAGAAAGGAATTGTAAACCCGAGTGGGAATAAAATAAACTTTAAGATCCAATACACGCCCATATAAGTACCAAAGTACATGGCATACTGCTGTATATTTGTTTTTCCTTGTTTCATAAATTGCATTGCATAATATAAGGCAAAGGTATAAATAAAACACCTTATTTTAGGAATAGTCTTTGGAAATCTTCTGTGAAACCAAGAGGGGGCTGTCGTGGCTATCTAAAATGTAAAAAATAATTCTTTTATAGTCAGCGGGTTAGGGTTTTGATGTAAAAAAACTTTCTGAAGAATTTGTAGATTTAAAAATATCATGTACCTTTGCAATGCAAATAAGGGTAAGTCCTATACGGCCAGCTCCCTGTGAATCCTCCAGGGCTTGATCGCAGCAAAGGTAGCAGGTTGTAGCGGCGCGATATAGATTGCTTACCCACCCGCCTCTTTAGCTCAGTTGGCCAGAGCACGTGATTTGTAATCTCGGGGTCGTTGGTTCGAATCCGACAAGAGGCTCAAAAAAGCATTATCAGTTGATAATGCTTTTTTTATGCTGTAATTTCAGGGACTCTCTTCAAGTAGGGGTATAAATAAACACCCCAGCTAAATGAATAGCCAGGGTGAAAAACTTAAAATTAGGAATTTAGGACTTTTAATGTCCAAATGTGTAGCTAGTCAGTTATGACTAATCTTTTCACATAGATAGAAACGAGAGTTTAGTTAAGTTAGCTTAGCTTATAGCAATAAGCTATCTACACAAAAATAGGTTTTTGCTTTTAGAAAAGCAATTAAACCTCTCCCAAAAAGCTATAGTAATTTTAAATAATTAGTTTATTTAAGAAATAGCAGAAGCTTTTGATTACTTCTTATATCTATGTTAATGAGTGAATTATAAGCAAAAGGGAGTCTCGCTTAGCGATTTGTATTTTTGATCTTTCTCAGAAAGAATAATGTACTTCATAGGTATCTGCCAATCAATTTGTAGGCTAGGGTCATTCCAGGCAATCCCATTTTCACTTTCTGGGTGATAAAACTCATCGCACTTATATTGGAATATGGCTTTCTCACTAAGTACACTGAAGCCATGGGCAAACCCTTTGGGCAAGAACACTTGCTTTTTATTATCGGCTGAAAGCTCAATACTAAAGTGCTGTCCGTATGTTGGTGAGTTCTTTCTAAGATCGACCGCCACATCAAGTACTCTTCCTTGCACTACTCGCAAGAGCTTGGCTTGCGTGTAGGGTGGCTCTTGGAAGTGCAGTCCACGCACCACGCCAAAAGAAGATTTTGACTCATTATCTTGTACAAAGCGGATAGGACCTACATGCTGCTCAAATTCCTCTTGATTAAATGATTCGAAAAAATAACCTCTATCATCTGTAAAGATACGTGGCTCTATAATGTAAAGACCTTTAATATGAGTTTCTTCTATTTTCATGGTTTTTATGATTAGCTGTAGTCAAAGATAGATTCAATCCTTTTTAAAGCAAAATATAAGTAGTTTGATTCTGGCTATTTTATTAAATAAATACGAATAAATCCTTGTTTCTCCATGATTTTTAGTACTTTAATCTTAACTAAGAGATTAGCTCAAGTAAACTTATTTTTAAAGTTAGAGTCATGAGAGATACTGAAGTCATTCTGTCCGATTTAAACCAGTTAGTTCGCTCGAAGGGATACATCTATGCTTTGTGTATGCTTATCCTTGAGGATTTTCATTATGAAATAGAGCATATACACGAAATCAATTATAAAGAACATCTCGGGATGCAAGAGATTTCTTTATTGGTGGGTTTTTTACTCCATCAGCCCATTGATTTTTCTCATCCCTCGCATCCTACTTATTTACTAAGTTTGAAGAAAGAGAGTATTGCATTAATTAAAGAGCTAGAGCAAGCCATCTTGCAGGAGAGTCATCAGGTGATTAAAAACTCTCTTAAGAAAACTATATTTCCTCGTAAAACTCCCACTCAGCACTTAAACTTTTTTGTAAAGGAAGGCTCCATCATTGAGCCTATTATTTATTCGGGCGAGGGTAACAGGCTTTATCCTTACGAAGAGATATTGAAGAAAAGGTATGCTCAAGATGAGGAGTGGATGAAAGCCTATTGTGGCTTTACCATCGATGAAGCCCTTTTAATCATGAACAGAATTCAGAAGCGTTTGCACAAGAAGTTCCAGCGCTTTTACTCCTTTATGATGAAATCTAGAGAATTAAGAGGAGCTCAGTTCGATATGGACTCTACAGCTTGGCAATCTTACTTCTATCCTTATCTCGATTTATTTAATAGTTACGAGGAAACGAATAAAGAGACCGATATATCCAAAATGGATGAAGATAACTGGAAGTGTTTCTATCAAAACCTCTTGGATTTATTTACTATTCAGCGTAGTGACTTTGGAACCGAAGAGTTTACCTCTCATTTTTTAGCACGTTTCACGACCGATCAGGTTGCTGAATACAATGAGCAGTTTACGCATGTCAGTGATTTTAATCACTACCGCACAAAGCCTATTTTATTGCTTGAGCCTGGTGGTGATGATTACCTCATACCATTAAGTTACCTCCTTTACTTGGTTCTATACGAAGCTCCACTGGGTTGGATGGTAGAAGATAAAGAATACCATGACAAGGGGCTGCAGCACGCTTCAGAGTTTTGTACCAATATCGTACACGATTTATTAGGTCGGGTGTATTATCACGACCAGATATTTAAAAACGTGCGAGTTGAGCTAGCTGATGGTAGGTTTGAAAAGATAGACTTACTCTGCGTAGTCAATAATAAGGCTCTGTGCGTATGTACTCAGTCTGAACGTCTATCCGAGATATCAAGGAATGAGCTTGATAGGGATATATTGGGTGAATTTAAAGACGCGATACGTGAGGTATATAATGACTCATTAAATCAGCGTGAGTACCTGCTCAGTCGTAATTCCAGACTCATAGATAGTCAGGGTAAGCCCATTCGTTTAGCTCAAAAAATAGACGAAGTGTTTTTGATGGGAGTTACCAGCAAAAACTACCCTACCATTACCCATCAGGCCCATATGCTTTTGGATAAGCGGAAGGAAGATCCCTATCCTGTATTCTTAACTGTATTCGAGCTAGATATGCTGTTGCACTATCTTAAAACACCCTTTACTCTGCTTTACTACCTGCGTCAGCGTAGCCGTCTGACCAACTACTTTATAGCTTCAGAAGAGATGGCTTATTTGGGCTATCATCTGTGTAAGCGTTTGCATCCTATCTTAGGAAGTAAAGAGATTTATATAGAAGATCGCTATGCTCAATACATCGACTTGAACTTCTATCCCTATAAGTTAGGTGTAGATAGCCGAGTGAGTGAAGGGGATGACCCCATCCGTAATCGCTGGCATAACGAATGGTTTAGCCGTCTTTGTACTAAAATAAAGCAGAGTGACTTGCCAGACAAGATAGATATCTTATTTCACTTATTTGATTTGCACCCGCAATCAGTAGATCGAATCATGAATCAAGTAAAAGACCTGAAAGAACAGGCTAAAAAAGACCAAGTGTTTGAGTGCGCTTCTGTTTTTGCCATTGAAAACAAGCTAGGTCTTAGCTATGCAGTTCATCCTTCTGCTGATTTGGATGAGCTAGTTCAGAATATGACTACATATTGCAATCTGCACAAATATGCACACAAAGCTGATTATTGGTTGGGCTTTGGTAGTCTTGCCTTTAGCAATGAACCCTATGATTATATAATTTATCGGAACGACCCCTGGGTCTATGATAAAGAGACGCGTCAAGAGGCCAAAAAGAAAAAAATAATCATCCGTAAGTAAGCTACGGATGATTATTTTTGGCTTAGCTCATTTTACTTAAAAATTGTTTTCTATCGACAATGAATCGAACATGTGAGCCTTCGCCTATCTTGCCCTTGGCATCAAAAGCACTGAGCTCAAAACTCAGTTTTTTGCCCCTTACCTCTTTTAACTCTGCATGTACTGTATAGTGTTCCCCCAGAGCAGTGGGGCGCAGGTGTTTGAACGCTAGGTAGCCACCTACTGTACTATCGCTGGGCTCTAGCTGTGGGGCTACAGCAAGCATCGCTGCATGCTCAGCTTGTGCCAGAAGTGTTGGCGTAGCCAATACGGGCAAATCGCCGCTACCTACTGAGACTGCTAGCATTTTTTCTTCCACAGTATACTCTTTTGTACATTTCAATCCTTCCTTAAGCATATCTTTTATTTTCTAGGTTTTAAGCTGTAAACACGAGCCCTGCTGCACCTATACATCCCGCCTTATCTCCTAATAAGCCTTTTTCAATAGAGGTGTTGACGGCACAATCGGGTATGGCGTATTTTTGAGCAGCCTTCTTTATTTGTTCAATGTAAAAGTCATCAGCCTGGGCTATGTCTCCAGCTAAAATGATTTTTTCGGGGCTAAAGATATTAATATATCCTGCAATAGCATGTCCAATGAAGTCGCAATTTTCATGGATAGCCTCAATGGCTTCTGCTTCTTGCTCTTGGTATTTTTGCAAAATAAGTGCAAAGTCTAGTGAAGAAGGAATCGGTTTTTTATTTTCAGCTAAGCGTTGGCCGTAGCGTCTTATAAGAGCTGTGATGGACGCATATTGTTCAAAACAACCAAATGAACCACATCTGCATCGTTCGCCATTAGCCACTAGTGGAAAATGACCGAGCTCAGCACCACGGTTATACTGTCCTCCATAAGGCTGTCCGTTGATAGTGATAGCTCCTCCAATACCTATACCTATGCTCAGAAGAATAACATCTCTGCAATGTTGTCCAGCACCATAAGTTGTTTCGGCTAGTCCCATGACATTGGCATCATTGTCCACATAGATAGGGCAGGGGTATTTATTTTTGAGTATCTCGGAAAGTGGGATGTTCTCCCAGTCTTTAAAATTTTCTGTTTTGCCTATCACAGTCCCACTAACCGTATCTATGATTCCTGGCGAACCTATACCGACTCCATATACTTCTAGGTTTTTGGATCGTGCGTACTGCAGCACATCATCAATAGCTAGCTCAATCTGTGCTATTACTGTTTTTGAGGATTCATCTGCTTTTGAATCTGTTTCTGATTCGTAGTGAATTTCTCCCATTTCAGAAACAAGAGCGTACTTTATTCTTGTACCTCCCAAATCAATGCCTATAACGTTTCTCATAATATTCGATCTGTTGTGTTCTTATACTAAGATACAAATAATCTGCTCTTGCTAAAAGATCTGAGCTTGTTTCCTTATCGACAAAGGTATTTGCTATTTAGACTTTTAAAATAACAAGAAAGGACTAATAGGCTCCACCCACGCAGTGGGGAATAGCTTAGCAGCAAAACAGATGATCAAGTAGATAAAGAACAGCGCGATGATTCGATCAAAGATATGTCTGTACTTAAAGTAATAAGAGGAGATGGTAGGGCTACTGAAGATAAGATTATACCCTACATAAATGATAAAACAACAAAAGCAAAGCCACAGCAACATGATAAAGCAAGCAAAGAATGTCCACTCCGGTTGAATAATTGGAGCAAACATAGTGATAGAAAATACAATGGCATTGGGATTGATAGCACAGGCTATAAAGCCTTGTATAAATGCATTCCAGACATCTTTTTTGGTGGATTCCTGTTTCATAACTTGTATATGCTCCGTTTTTTTGGGGGTATTTAATAGACCCCAACAGAGGTATGAAAAGTAGGCAAGCGCTAAAATAATAATGGTTTTGCTCAGCCACTCTGTAGATTCTATAAGCTGCGCTAAGCCTAAAAATGTGTACACCAGGTGAATACCTATACCTGCCCCCACACCTAGGGCGCAGTAATTACCTATTCGCCTGCCTTTATTCATACTAAAATTCATCAAAACAATAAGCGCTGGTCCTGGAGAGACTACTGCAAAAAAGTTAATGATAGTAAAGCTGATAAAGCTTTCCCATGGAATATTAAAGGCAAGATTCATAGCATTAGGTATTTTATAGTTAAAGTTTATGAAGTGTCACGTTCATATATATACAAAAATAATACAATAAATGAATTTGTCGTGCTTATTCTCAGAAAGTTTCACTCGCTTCACTATGTTATATAATAGCTTTGCGACTTGCTCTTTATTGGGCTGTGAGTGAGAGTTTAACTCGTTTATTACATTTTATAATAGATAAGCTATTTTATCTTTTAAATTCTTGTTTTAGTGTGGATAAATATGTTGAATTGCTTGTATGTCGATTTGTTTGGAGTGCCAAGGGAAGTCTTTTTATTGGGACCTTGACAGAAGGGTGTTATGCCCTAGTCAGAAGGTGCCTAGATCCCTGAAGGAGGAGGCAAAGATCAGGGTCTAAATAGTGAGCTAAAATGGGTGAAGTAGGGGGAATAAAAAAGGAGATTGTTTCTTTCGAAATAATCTCCTCTGGGTGACTAGTGGGATTCGAACCCACGACATTCAGAACCACAATCTGACGCTCTAACCAACTGAACTATAGCCACCGTCATGAGCATTGTTTTAAGAGTATGTTTCTCTCTCAAATGCGTTGCAAAGATAGGTGTTTAGTTTTAATCTGCAAACTATTTGAAGAAATATTTTACTTGAAATTAAATTTTTCTATACCCTTGCTATTGTGCTCTAGTACCTTGTTTGCTCTTTGTTCAAAGAGTATCAGTTTGTTACGGCTAATTGAGTTTAGAGAATCTCTTTCAAAAGAAATAGGATAAAGTTTGAAGTTTTTTTCTTTAGTCAGTATAGGTCTGCCAGTCCACACCAGTGCATACGAAATTTTGCTGTCTTGTTTTTGGTTGGTTTCAAAGAGTTCTATTTTGACTACGAGGCCTCCATCCGTATCTTTTTTAGACATATTTGAGATAAAGTTTCCCAATGAATAGACGATATGGTGTTTGGTCTGTCTTATGCTGTCTTCTACAGTTTCTATGGGTTGGATGACATGAGGGTGTCCTCCTATTATGTGATCAGCTCCGCTACTGATCAGCCACTTGGCTAATTGCTGTTGCTGCACACTAGGGCGAGTATCATACTCTACACCCCAATGCATACATACAAATGTGAGGTCTGCTCCCTGTTCTTTGGCTTTTTCTAGGTCTTTTTTTATGCTTATGGTGTCTGTCAAATTGACCACATAGGGTGGGGGAACAGGAAGTCCATTGGTGCCATAGGTGTAATTTAAGAAGGCTAGTTTCTTACCCTTGATCTGGATGAGATAAGGATGGTGTTCAGCGCGCTCCTCTTCATTTCTGTAGGTGCCCAAGTGAGGTATGTCTAGACTGTCTAAGATATCTAGTGTGCGCTGAATGCCTTTAGCGTAGCGATCCACACTGTGATTGTTGGCTGTAAGCAATAGGTCAAA
>JASLIW010000047.1 GCA_030152865.1 Bacteroides sp. | reverse complement strand
GAAGAGGGTTTCTTTGGACAGGAGATTAACCATACCACCTACAACTTGGCGCGTATGAATATGTTCTTGCACAACATCAACTACGACAAGTTCAATATTGCGTTGGGTGATACACTTATCAATCCTCAATTTGGTGATGACAAACCTTTTGATGCCATTGTGTCTAACCCTCCTTACTCGGTCAAGTGGATAGGCAGCGATGACCCTACCCTTATCAACGATGAGCGCTTTGCTCCTGCGGGTGTGCTTGCCCCAAAATCGAAGGCAGACTTTGCTTTTGTGCTCCATGCGCTGAGCTACCTTTCGGCCAAAGGGAGAGCTGCTATTGTCTGTTTCCCAGGTATATTCTACCGTGGTGGGGCTGAGAAGAAGATTAGAAAGTATCTGGTGGATAATAACTTTGTAGAGACGGTGATTTCATTGGCACCAAATCTGTTTTATGGCACATCTATAGCTGTCAATATCTTGGTGCTCTCCAAGCACAAAGCCGATACAAAAACTCAGTTTATAGATGCCAGTGGTGAAGACTTCTTCCAGAAAGCGACCAACAACAATGTGCTGACCGATGTACACATTGCAAAAATCATGCAAATCTTTGACAGCAAAGAAGAGGTAAAATACATTGCTACATCCATAGACAATAGCCAGATTGCTAAAAACGACTACAACCTCTCGGTTAGCTCCTATGTGGAGTTTGAGGACACGCGCGAGCAGATAGATATCGTGGAGCTCAATAAAGAACTAGCCATAAGTGTGAAAAAGATAGACCAGCTACGCACAGCTATTGACGCCATAATAGAGGAGATTGAAGCATGACATATCTAGAGAAATTATTAGAAGGCGTGGAGGTGGAGTGGAAGCCATTGGGGGAAATCACCAATTATGAGCAACCAACAAAATACCTGGTATCTTCACCCAACTACAGTGATGTTTATACAATTCCTGTTTTAACGGCAGGTAAAACTTTCATCTTGGGCTATACCAATGATAATCATGGTGTTTACAAAGCATCAAAGAGTCCCGTTATAATTTTTGATGACTTTACAACTGCTAATAAATGGGTGGATTTTGACTTTAAAGCTAAATCATCTGCAATGAAAATGATTACATCCAAAGATGATTCCATAGTTTTACTGAAATATATTTATTACTGTTTAAACACCTTACCTAGCACCTTAGTTGAAGGGGACCATAAGCGCCAATGGATTAGTATTTACTCTAATAGAAAAATCCCTATCCCACCCCTCTCCATCCAACAAAAAATAGTTAGCATATTAGATACCTTCACGGAGCTTACAGCGGAGCTTACAGCGGAGCTTACAGCTCGGAAAAAGCAATACGAATACTACAGAGACCTCCTACTGGCTTTTCCGAAAGAACAAAAGTAGATAAACACCTTAGACCTAATAGTAACACAGAGAAAAGGATATGACACAATACACACCCATAGCAGAATCAAAGAACTTTATTGTTTTAGATAAATACACCAATTACTCCCTGCTCCATGAGGCTCCTACTAGCTATCAGTCTGAGGCAGCCCTTGAACAGGAGTTGATACAAGACCTTATCAACCAAGGTTACGAATACGCAGACCACCTTAGATCACCTCAAGCTCTGCTTGCTAATGCAAGAATACAGCTTCAAAGTCTGAATCAGATGGAGTTTACAGATAGTGAGTGGGCACGCTACTTGGAGGAGTACCTAGACAAACCCAGTGACAATCTGGTAGAGAAGACGAGGAAGATTCAAGATAATCACATCTATGACTTTGTATTTGACGATGGACATATTCAAAACATCTACCTCGTAGATAAGAAGAACTTAGCCCGCAATAAGGTGCAGGTCATCTCGCAGTTTGAGCAGACAGGTACGCAGGCCAATCGCTATGATGTAACTATACTTGTAAATGGCTTACCTCTGGTACAAGTTGAGTTGAAGAAACGAGGTGTCGCTATACGTGAGGCTTTTAACCAAGTGCATCGCTACTCTAAAGAGAGCTTTAACTCGGAAAGTTCGCTCTATAAGTACTTGCAGATTTTTGTGATTTCAAACGGTACAGATACACGCTATTTTGCCAATACGGTGGAGCGCAATAAAAACAGTTTTGACTTTACGATGAACTGGGCAAAGGCGGACAACACATTGATAAAAGACCTAAAAGACTTTACTGCTACTTTTTTTCAAAAGCAGACTCTTTTAAGTGTGTTACTTACCTATTCGGTTTTTGATGTTAGCAATACACTGCTTATCATGCGCCCTTACCAGATTGCGGCCACAGAAAGAATCTTGTGGAAGATTAAGAGCGCTTACCATACCAAAGTATGGTCAAGCCTAGAGAGTGGTGGGTATATATGGCACACTACAGGCTCAGGCAAGACTTTGACTAGTTTTAAGGCTGCTCGATTGGCCACTCAACTTGACTTCATTGACAAAGTATTCTTTGTAGTGGATCGTAAAGATTTAGACTACCAAACGATGAAGGAGTATCAGCGCTTTTCTCCTGATAGTGTAAACGGCTCAGAAAGTACAGCTGGCCTAAAGCGCAATATAGAGAAGGATGACAATAAAATTATTGTGACCACCATTCAGAAGCTGAATAACCTAATGAAGGGTGAGGAAAACCTAGCTATCTACCAAAAGCAGGTGGTTTTTATCTTTGACGAGGCACATCGCTCTCAGTTTGGCGAGGCACAAAAGAATCTAAAGAAGAAGTTTAAAAGGTACTATCAGTTTGGCTTCACTGGAACACCTATTTTCCCTGAAAATGCTTTGGGTGCTGAGACTACGGCAAGTGTATTTGGTCGAGAACTACACTCTTATGTCATTACCGATGCCATAAGAGATGAGAAAGTATTGAAGTTTAAAGTAGACTACAATGATGTACGCCCTCAGTTTAAGAATATAGAGTCTGAACAAGACTTGGAGAAGCTGAGTGCTGCCGAGAATAAACAAGCTCTACTCCACCCTGCTCGTATTCGAGAGATTTCTAAATACATCTTAGAACACTACCGAATAAAAACGCATCGGAATCAGGGCAGTAACCAAGGGTTTAATGCCTTATTTGCAGTAAGTAGCGTAGATGCAGCAAAGTGCTACTACGAAGAGCTGAATCGCCTGCAAGAAGGTGTAGATAAGCCACTGAAAATAGCAACAATATTTTCATTTGCTGCCAATGAGGAGCAAAATGCGATTGGTGCAATACTCGATGAATCCTTTGAAGTGTCGGCTTTAGATGTTAGCTCCAAAGAGTTTCTGACCAAGGCTATTGCGGATTACAATGCGCTATTCAAAACAAGCTATGGGGTGGCTAGTAATGAGTTCCAAAACTATTATAGAGACTTGGCTAAGCGAGTGAAAGATAGGGAGGTGGATCTTTTAATTGTGGTCGGTATGTTCCTAACTGGCTTTGATGCACCTACGCTCAACACCTTGTTTGTTGATAAGAACTTACGGTATCATGGTTTGATGCAAGCATTTTCACGTACCAACCGTATTTATGATGCTACCAAGACCTTTGGCAATATTGTTACTTTTAGAGATTTAGAGCAAGCTACAGTCGATGCTATTACTCTATTTGGTGATAAGAACACCAAAAATGTAGTACTCGAAAAAAGTTACAAAGAGTATCTAGAAGGGTTTACCGATATTACTACAGGTGAAGCTCGAAGAGGATACATTGAGGTGGTAAGGGAACTAAGTGAGAAGTTTCCAAATCCAGAGGATATTGATAGAGAAGAGGATAAGAAAGAGTTTGCCAAACTGTTTGGAGAGTACCTTCGCATTGAAAACATCTTACAAAACTACGATGAGTTCACCCACCTTAAGGAGTTTCAGCAGATAGATACAAACGATGAATCAGCTATTGAAGCGTTTAAAGAGACTCGTTTTCTTACAGACGACGACATAGCAGCCATGGAGGGTATAGAAGTACCTGCAGAGCGAACGGTACAAGATTATCGCTCAACTTATAATGACATCCGAGACTGGCTAAGACGTGAAAGAAGTGGAAAAGAGGCAGAAGAATCGACTATAGACTGGGATGATGTGGTCTTTGAGGTAGATTTGCTTAAGTCGCAAGAGATCAATCTCGACTATATTCTGGAGCTTATCTTCGAAAACAACAAGAAGACGAAGAGCAAAACAACGCTAATTGAAGAGATTCGAAGAGTGATACGTGCTAGTATAGGCAATAGAGCTAAAGAGAGCTTAGTGGTTGATTTTATAAATGCAACTGACCTTGATTCCATTCAAGATAAGGCAAGCATCATACAGTCCTTCTTTGAGTATGCCCAAGAGAAACAGAAAAAAGAGGCCAAAGAGTTAATAGTCGAAGAAGAACTCAATGAAGAGGAAGCCAAACGCTACATCACAAGCTCTTTAAAACGCGAGTTTGCAAGCGAAAATGGCACAGACCTCAATGCTGTTTTACCGAGGATGAGCCCTCTGAATCCCAAGTATCTCACCAAAAAACAAACCGTATTCCAAAGAATCAGTGCCTTCATAGAGAAGTTTAAGGGGATTGGTGGGCACATCTAAAGAGGATACTGCTCATTCAACTATCTTTAGATTTCAAAACACCATAAATAAAAAACATAATCACCAATAACACCAAAATCTAATTAATAAGATTGTAATTAATTATTACTCGATTTATTTTAAGTATATTTGTGCGTAATAAATAAGTTGACTTGAAAAACTGTAAAGTAGAATCGAAATCAAGAGTGTGGTTTGCACGCTGGGCTAGAACTTCTTGGGCTGTATTTAGAAGTTTGGGCATTGTTGTGCACATCCAAAACATGTCTGTTTCTGCTTTTAAAGACAATCTATTACAACAACCTGGTGTAAGTAAGAATGACAAAGTTTGCTTAATTAAAATAGATGATTTATTGGGTTTATTGCTCGATTGGGATATTCCATGGGAAGATACTATTCTTGAACAAGCCCTTTTAATTGAATATATAGAAAGTAAAGAAGTAGAGGTTGAGCAGTTAAAAAACTCAACTCCTTGAAAATACACATCCCTATAGACACGACTAATCACCGTGTTTATAGGGATTTTTTATGCTAATATGAAACAGAAAATTATCAATGGCTATAGGCTTACGTATGCCGAGGCCCTAAAACTACTAA
>JASLIW010000043.1 GCA_030152865.1 Bacteroides sp. | reverse complement strand
ACGGCTCCTGTTTCGAGGTAGTAGATGCCTACGCGCTCACCGCCTCGAACGATAGCGTCTGTGTCTACATTATACTTACGCAGTTCGGATACAGCCCAATCACCGATGTCATTTTGGGGTAAACGGCTTACAAACTGGGCGGGTATGCCATAATTGGCTAGAGATACCGCGACATTGGCTTCACCACCGCCAAAGGTGGCATTAAGCTGGGTGCTCTGGATAAATCGTTCGTATCCAGGGGTTGCTAAACGCAACATGATCTCACCAAAGGTCACTACTTTCTTCATCTTATTTTTGTTTATTATTTAAGAGTTATTTTAAATGGATTAAGCAGAGCTTCAGTATAGTTCTTACTATAAGCCTCAAAAGAGCTTACAGTTGGGAACTTGTCTTTACTCCATCCAAATCCTGTATAGTATATCACAGAGGGTGTTGCTTCTTTTTTTATTGCTAAAGTGTGCTGAAACTTCTTTTTGCCTATTTCGTAGGTATCCACTTTATGCGTATCAAACTTGTCGGGAAATATAAGACCGACATATACTTGACCATTGGGCTCCATTACAGGCTCTTGATAGATCAAATAATACTTATTGGCATCTACTAAAATAGAGTCTTGTCCATTTCTCTTAACAATACCTGCAGCTACATCCAGCTGATCTAGACTATATTTTTGTTCTATGCGTGTGTAATAACTACCTGCATCTAAAGAGATTAATCTACGATCCTCTATTGTTTGTCCTTTTATATCTAGCTTAGGATAGCTTAACTCAAAAGTAATACGTAATGGTCCCTTATCCAGCTCTACATAAGATGAATAATTTTCATTACGAATCAACTGTCCTTCTACCCAAGGTGCCATTGCACCAGCTCCTAATGTAGGACCCACACCATAGGGATCACAGCCTTCACCATGATCAACATGGTATGATGCGATATGAGCAATATCATTTTTGTACCAATCTTCAAGCACCATTCTTCTTGTTCTTTTTAGCCAAATATCTAGACCATTCGTTGGATCCTGCACTTGTTTTAAGGCCTCACCGTAAAAACGAAAACCTAGACATTCGTTTTCCCAAGCATAGTCGTCTTTACGCTCTGGGAAGTAACGTCCATAGACTTTAACAGAAACACTATCCTCCTTTTTATCGGATATAGCTACTTGAAACTTTTTAAGCTGATTCGCTTTTAATCGAGGTTGGAAAAGAAGCTTATTATCATACGTTAGTTGTGATAATAAAACAGCTCCTGTTTCATCAGTTATCTCATAAGTTTGTTGTTCTCCTAAAGATAACTTTTTTTCGAGATCAACTAAAGGAATTTCAACTAATTCTTCTGTCCGATCAAAATCAGAAGGATTAGCTACTTCTAGGGTGACTAACTGATTGTTACAACCAGAAAGCATCAAAACTAATACGATACAAAATGATGCTATTGCTTTCATTATTATTACGTTTATTAAAAAATTAGAGATTTGTTGTATCAAAAATACAACAAATCTCTATCAAGCTGAAATTAGTTCTTACAATCTAAAGCTCTTTTACGTACCATTGCTTCCAAAAAGTAATAATCAGCATAATTTAAAGGAACATCAACTTCCTGACCATGAGGAATACTTCCTACTGAGTGCATGAGGATAAAGTTTCCATTCGTACCTACAATTGCTCGGTAAGAATCACTCATTAGAGAAGTCATAATTTTATCTGCAGTCTCTTTGTACTCGGGCACAAACTCTGACAACTCATACAGAGCTGATGCTGTACAAGCAGCAGCTGATGCATCTCTTGGTGCATTAGGGATTGAAGGCACATCAAAGTCCCAGTATGGAACTAAGTCTTCTGGCATACGTGGGTGCGTAAACATAAAGTCATAAATCTTCTTAGCCATTTCTAAGTATTTAGGATCCTTTGTTTCACGGTAACATACAGCATAACCATAAATGGCCCATGCTTGGCCTCTAGCCCACGCAGATTCATCAGCGTAACCTTGAGCTGTACACTTGCTGCGCACTCCGCCCTTTACCTTATCATAATCAACCACATGGTAGCAACTATTATCAGCTCTAAACTGATGTTCCATAGTTTGATCTGCATGGCTGATGGCGATATCTCTGTATTTTGGATTGCCTGAGAGTTTAGATGCTTCAAAAAGGAGCTCTAAGTTCATCATGTTATCAATAATAACAGGACACATCCAACCACGCTCACCTTGCCAACCGCGATCTTCATCCCAAGATTGGATGACGCCTGCTGCCGGACGAAAACGTGAGGATAAGGATTCAGCTGCCGTAATAATTACATCTTTATAAGCTTCATTACCTGTTAGACGGTAAGCATTACCAAAACTACAGTCTATCATAAATCCAACATCGTGGTGCCACTTCAAATTTTTGACATCTTCGATGGCCTCTGTGTATTTAACACCTAGCTCCTTCCACATTGGATCTTGAGTTAACTCATACATATACCATACTGAACCTGGAAAGAATCCACTAGTCCAGTCATCATTGGGTACATACTGTATTTTATTATCCTTAGTTGTTCGAGGGTTAAGAAATTTCCCTGAGTCTTCAATTAACTTTACTTGATAACCCATTTGCTGCTGAGCTACCTCTACTGTTTCGTCAATTTTACTACAAAGATCTAAGCCTTTTGCTGCCTCTTGAGGTTGATTTCCACAAGAAACCAAAGCCAAAGGGAGAGCTAATGCTGCTAATAAATTTTTCATAATCAGTTATGTATGTTTATTCTGTTACTTTAATATTCAGTCTCTTCACCACCTGCGACTCATGCTCATACTTAGCATTTGTTGCAATAAAGGCCACCTTGTACTCTCCCACTCTACTATACGTGTGAGTATACTCATTGATGTAGTTATTTATTGCTTTTATAGCTAAACCCTTATCTGGAGTTCGAGCATTTAGCTTAAGAGGTTGCGATATTAGCCAGGTGTTCTTCAGTGGACGACCCTTAGCTGTTGACCATATCTGAACTACAGGTGGTGTTTCTGATAGTCTACTGAGGTTCCATACACCTTCTGTATTGTCTGTTACAGTCTTATATGGATCACCCTTCTCACCCAACTCAAACTCCTTCACATCAAAGGGAAGAAAGTTCATCGAGGAAGCTATAAAGAAAGACTCATCACCTGTTTTTTTATCCGTATTTACAATCTGTAAGTCCACTAACTCCCACTTAGACTGAGCTAAGTCATTGGTTGTTGGCTCGTAATGAAAAGCTATAACTAAGTCTTCTTCTAGATAGTCAGACAAATCAACTGATGATTTCTTAATCTGCTTATCCTTACCAAAGTTTGGCTTTTCAGGAAGTTCACACTGATCAGAAATATCTATCCATGTTGCATCCTCAATACTTTGAAAGTCTTGTTTGGGCTTTTTAGAAAGACCTGCAAAATCTTGCGATATCAGTACTTTCAAGTTTTGGCTATTTCCCCACTGAGCTATTGCAGTAAAGTCGAGGCGAGTTGTTATCAACTCTTTAGATGATTCAGTCTCGTTTCTTAAGTCATAGTCTTGCCCTGCTTCTCCACTATAGAAAGAAATAAAATCGGGGTTACCACTAAATTGGAAAGTAATAGGCTGGCCTACTTTTACAGTGATTTCATCATCAGCTATTGCTTGATTATCAACCACAGCCTCAACCTCAAATTTTACTTTATTATTTAAACCGTCAGAGCAGGCCACTAAGGCAGCTACTGAGAGTAGTAATACAATGTATTTATTCATGAGTTTCATAAACTAACTTCTTTTGATTTTTAAAATTACCATCCTGGGTTTTGAGGTAGAGGGTTTGCACCAATCTCAAGGTCAGGAATAGGGAAATAAACATAAGCTGGGCTTACATTATAATATTCTAAAGCATAATCATGTCGTGGGTTCCATTCTCCATCTGAAACATAGTGCTTCATCCCTTGCATAGAGTTATAAAAATCACCCCAGCGAATTAAGTCCCAGCGACGACCTGCTTCAAAGCATAGTTCCATAGCTCTTTCTTTTTTAAGAGCTGCTAAGAATGCTTCCTTAGAAAGTCCTTGTGGTAAATCTTTAATCTTAGCTCTTTGACGCACAGCATTTATAGCCTCATAAGCTACGCCTGTGGGTCCATTTAAGTAGTTTTCTGCCTCAGCTAACATCAGTAATACATCGCTATAGCGCAGAATAGGGAAGTTTATTGGAGTGTGATTTTTAGCTTTCGGTATAACTTGCTCATACTCCCTTCTATACTTCGCTACGCATCTTGTTTTAAACTTATTGTCTGGGAAGCCTTTTTGATCATTTTCATCAAGCTCTACACAAGGCATGCCTTCTACTTCCGACAATCCCGATGGTTTCTTACCAAAATAATAAGTGCGTCCAACAATTCCTTTTGTCTGCTTGTCTACGGTGTATTCAAAAGGTGCAATGTTCCAATCACCTCGCTCACGATCGCCATCCTCTTCATACATTCTGTATAGCTTCAAAGAAGCATAGAGGAAGCGGTAGCTCATTCCTGGGTTTTTCATCCCAGTCTCTTCACGAACACCATCTACTTGGGAGTAGTCATTTAAAGCACCAAAACCTATTGTATTACCAATACGGCCTGCAGCTTGCACTTCACCTTCACGGTTGCCCGCAAACTCAGCTTCCCACATACTCTCAAGTGCTCCTTGTGAGTTATATTTATCTGCGGCATAGTCTATGAATACTTGGCTATAAGAAGGTGCTAAGCTATGTAGACCACTCTCTTTGATTTCTAGTGTTAGTCGTTTTACTTCCTCGTAGTACGATTTAACCTCAGCGGGCTCAGCCACACCATCTCTGTGGTGTTCTCCAGCTCTAAACAAGTAAATTCTAGCTAAGATACCTTTGGCAGCTGTCTTAGAGATTGTACCTGTATGGCCTAACTCTGTGAGCTCTGGCAAATGTGGAATAGCCTCTGCGATATCAGAACAAATTTGATTGTACACCACATTTTTCGGAGTTCTTGTTCTAAACATAGAAGAATCGATCTGCTTGAGCGACTCTAGTACTAAAGGCACATCACCCCAAGCTTGTACTAAGTGAAAGTGATAGAAAGCACGCAAAAAAGTAGCTTCAGCCCGCACTTGCTTGCGCAAAGCCTCTGTAATCTCCTTGTTGTTATCTACGTTTTCGATCAATACATTAGCACGATTAATTCCCTCATAGAGTGCCTTCCAAAAGGTAGCTATCTCTGCTGAGCTTCGGTTGGCATTGGCCATGATTATACTGGTAGGTGGATTTGCAGGGTTATTCCGCTGATAAAAAGTTAAATCATCACCACCCGCCAAAACAGTTGGGTAGAAGTTGCCATAAAACTGCTCAAAATTTAAAGGTGCATAAGCTCCTAACAAGGCAGACTTCAAGTCTGACTCGGTCTTATAGAAAGTTTTTGGCGTCAACTCATTTGGTGTCACATCTAGAAAACTATTGCAAGATGAGCCTAAGATAGCAAGGCATAAAGCACCAATAATATTTTTAATTTTATTCTTCGTAATCATAAGTGTACTCTTTACTGTATTAAAACTCTAGGTTCACACCAAAATGAAATGATGTAGATCTTGGATACGATGAGAAGTCGAGTCCTGGTGTTAAAGCACTGTTTCTGACAGAAACTTCAGGATCATAGCCACTATAGCTTGTAAATGTTATCAGGTTATTAGCAGCTACATAAACTCTCATGCTCTCTAAGTACATTTTTTTAGCTATAGCAGTAGGTAAAGTATAACCTAGTGTAATATTCTTCAAGCGTAAGAAAGAGCCATCCTCAATAACACGTGATGAAAACACCATATTTGAAGAGGCATTACTCACACGTGGGATATTGCTTTCAGGATTATCTGGAGTCCAACGATTTGCAAAAGATGCAAACTGATTTAAGTTTTTCTTCTTGTTAAAGCCTGACTCGAACATAAGCTTGTTCGCATTTAGAATATCATTACCATAACTCCATTGCATAAAGATACTTAGGTCAAAATCCTTATAGGTGAAGTTATTCGTAAATCCTCCTGTATGTATAGGGTCTCCTCTACCTATTATTGTTCTATCATTGGCATCAATTACTCCGTCACCATTGATATCTTTAAACTTAGGGTAACCTGGCTGCGTGTTTGTTACGCCTGAGAATGCAGGTACATCTGGTTTAAGTGTGTATTGACCATTTAGTTCGGTAAAGTCATCATACTTATAAGTTCCTTCATACTCATAGCCATACATCATACCAATAGAGTGTCCTACCTTGGCAATGTAGCTAGGTTGTGAGTTGAAGTTTTGGTCAAACTGAGCATAATCAAGTTTGGCTGCTTGCCCATGATTCAATGAGTTCAGTTTATTCTTATTGAAGGAGATGTTAAAGTTAGAAGTCCAAGTAAAGTCCTTATTCTGGATATTGATTGTATTGATTGCAAATTCAACACCTTTATTAGTTACCTCTCCTACATTAACCCAAGCACCACCATGACCTGTTGTCATAGGTAGGTTAGTAAAGTCTAGTAGATCTCTTGTGCGTCTATAATAGAGATCGGTTGTAAATGTCAAGCGATCGTTAAAGAATGATAAGTCAATACCAAGGTTTGACTGATCAGTTGTTTCCCATTTCAACGCTTCATTACCAAAGCTTACTGGAACAACACCTACTAGTGGTCTTCCTCCTATTGGATACACTGCGTGTCCATACTGACCAGAGCTCGTATAGCCCCACATTCCTTTCTTCTGACCAAGAACATCATATACAGCATTTAATGCTGCACCATCATTTCCTAATTGTCCCCAACCTGCTCTTAGCTTACCTGAAGATAAAACAGTGCTTATTGGTTTTGCAAAGTCTTCTTCCATAAAGTTCCATGCTACAGAAAATGAAGGGAAGTATCCCCATCTGTTTCTTTTAGCAAAATTGGATGAAGCGTCTGCTCTAAATGATGCGGTCAAGTAGTATTTGCCATCATAGTCATAGTTTACTCGACCTAAGACAGACATAGAGCGAGTTTTTGATATGGTAGATGAAGCAGAATAAGCATCAGACTTACCGTTCTGTAGTGCACCCATACCAAGACCCTCATAGGCTGGGTCAATCTGAGTCGCTTGAATAGTATTGAGCTTAGTCATACGGCCATCAAAAGTTAGACCAGCCACACCGTTTAAATGGTGCTTTCTATTAATCGTTGTGTTATAACGAACCGTATTCTCATTCAACCAAGATGATATTTCTCTCAAATAAAGCTGAGCGTTAATACCATTTACAGAACCTGGGTATCCATAACGTGATCTTGAGTTGTTGAAGGTTTCATTTCTTGTCTTATTGCTTACGTAGTTACCACTAACCTTAAAGTATAAGTTTTTTGCTAATTCATACTCAGCAAAACCGTTGTAACGAACAATTGTAGTTGAGAACTTTCTATACTCATTATTTAATGACATTATAGGGTTAAAGCGGTAGTCATTTGAAGAGTCTACCGATTCATCACGAATATTGTCCATCAGACTGTTTAATGGCACTCCTGGTTCAGTAACCGGACGATAACCCCAAACACTGTAGAATAAGTTGTTCATACCGCTACTTGCGCTCTGTGAGGGATCAACTCCTAACTTAACACTTCTGTCAAAGTGTGAGTTAAGATTTATTCGTAAGCGTCCTTGACGTATGTTTGTGCCCAACGAGCCTTGAAGGCGGTTGAAGTTTGAGTTTATCACTACACCATCTTGATCAAAGTATCTAAATGAGGCATTATATCTAGCTTCTTTTGATCCTCCTGTCAAACGAATATTGTGGCTTTGCTGCCATGCTGTTTGAAAAATCTCATTTTGCCAATCATACTGTGGAACACCCTTGAAGTCTTCTAAAGTATATTGATGTCCCTCATACTCTTTTAAGTAAGAAGAAGAAATATCTTTAGGTGAAATTTCAGCTTGAAGCTTAACAAACTCATAGGCATCCATCATATCAATAGTCTCGGGCACCCAGTGTACACCTGCATCAAAATCATAAGATACTTGAAGCTTTCCCATCTTACCTTGCTTTGTAGTGATAATGATTACACCATTAGCACCACGCTTACCATAAATGGCTGCAGCAGAAGCATCTTTTAAGATATCAATAGAAGCAATATCATTGGGGTTGATAGAGCGACCTACAGCTGAGTCGGTGATAAATCCATCGACTACATAGAGAGGATCAGTACTACCCGTAAGAGTTGACTTTCCACGAATCACAATATTCATTCCTCCACCTGGGGCACCAGAGCCTGATGACACTTGAACACCAGCTACACGTCCTGCTAATGCCTGATCGAAACTACTTACTGGAGTTTTAGTCATGTCGGCAATATTGGGCTGACCTACAGATCCTGTCAAGTCTCTACGCTTAACCGTTTGATAACCGATAACTACAACTTCATCTAGCAGCTCTGAGTCTTCTTTCAGTACAACACTCATTGGTTTCTTAACATCAGCCACTAGCTCTTGAGCCTGATAGCCCAAGTAAGAAAACTCGAGAACTTCTTTATTGTTCTTAACAGCAATCATAAAGTTGCCATCAAAATCAGTAACCACTCCTTTTGTTGGGTCACTGACTAGCTTAACAGCGACACCAATTAATGGCTCACCATCCTCTGTTGTTACAGTACCTTTTGCTACTTTTTGTGCTACCAGGGTTCCTGGTACTATCACAAATAAGACTGCAAGGCACAATCTAATTATAAAATTTTGTACTCTCATGAATATAAGGTTGATTGATTGTTATATATTTATTTTTGAATTAACTGTACATCATCTATTAAAACAGAAGTCTGATTTGTTCTTCCGTTGTCATCATACTCAGCAGATAAACCAAAAACAACAGCTCCGTTTGAGAAAAGCTTGTTAGAGTAGTTACCTCCTTTTTTGTGCGTGGATGGGGTAATTTCAATTGTATATTCCTTCCACTCAGAGTCTATATTTACCCAGCTTGATCCGGCTATCTCACTTCCATTTCCTGTTACTGCTCCAGCAAATATTTTCTCACAGTCAATATTGGATTTTGCTGAAAACTTAAGTAGATAAGTCACGTCTCTACTTAGCTCTACAAACTGAATAACTGCAGTAGTATCCCATCTATCTAAATTCTTTTGAGGAGAATTCTTATTAATGCTTAGGAGAAGACTATTTTCTCCAGCATAGCTATCTGAGTTGATGATAGAGGCACGTAAGTACCCAGAGTTACTGGCTTTTTTGTACCACACACCTCTTGAAACTACTATATCCTTGCTTATAACAGGATTACTTCTTTGTACTTTTTCACCTAAGTCACCAAACAGTGCTATACGAGCTATCTGCTTGTTTTCATATACTTCTTGGTTCTCAAAGCTACCATCAACGATAAGGTTGGATGTTTGGGCTTGAGCCGTCAGTGAAAAGGCACTTATTAACAACACGATTATAAGTTTCATAAATTATTGCTCTTAAATTAGATTCTATTAGTTCGTACTTATTTTATACTTATATTTTCCCTTAATACTACTCTCTTTTGGTATCAAGATTAATCGGTATATCTTATCTCCCCAAACCTTAGTCAAACGAGGATCATCAAGCTCGATATCTTCTAGTTCAACACGAAATAGAGATTTGTCGTATTCAAAAAATAGGGTGTTCTCTTGATTGCTTATGCTGACTTTGCCAGCCTGAGATACATCTATGCTTCCCCAAAGCATAAAGTGTATTTGTGTATGCTTGTTGTTTTGCGTTAACTCAAAATCATCTTCTATCCAGAGAGCTTGACTCTTTAAGTGGTAGCTACGCTGCCAGTGCTTTATATGAGCTTCTTTAGGATACGCTCCCGCAAGGTTCATGCTTACCTTTTTAGATTTGGGGTTAACAGATATAGCTGTAGCTCTAAACTGTCCTCCATGTTTTTGTTCCTGTCCATTGATGACAGGCAAGTTATGATACAAGCTTCGCATAGTCCATATAGAGTAGCGTTCAGGACCAAATGTCTGACGCGTATAAGTTCCAACGCCAGCATCTATAAAAAATGGAGTCTGTTTGTAGTAAAGGGAAAAGGTACCTACATCATTGTGGTTGTGACTTTCATTGTTGTTCCCTCCCTTGGTGGCTAAGAAGAAATCGCTCTTTGTAGAAAAGTAATAAAATTGAGTCTGGGGGTATATTACAGCTTCTTTTTTAGCAAAGTGAGCCTTTTTATTACGGATTTCCTTATCGTATGCAAAAGATTCTAAGGCTCTAAAGAGATCTACTCCGAAGGTAAGTGAGTTTTTTCCTTCCTTTTGAATGAGTTGGGCCGCAAAATTCATCATGTAGTCGCTTGATACGGCTTTCCCGTAACGATAAATTAAAGCTGCATCTGCCGAGAAGTGGGCTGAAGCATCAGCAAAATTGACAACCCAGTTGTTGCCTACATAGGTGTCTGGCATATATTCTCCCATTTTCTTTATCATGGGCTCCTCAAAAAGACTAATCAAGCCGCCTGTTCCCATTTCTAGTACTCTTAAATAGTCATATAGTTTACCTGCGGCATGTCCCCAGTAAGAAGGTCCCTCCTCACACGCTCCGTCAGGCTGTATGTAGTTGATGAACTGATCTACCGAAAGCATCGTTTTATAAATATCATGAGCTAAAAGATCTGGATCATCTTCGAGTAGCAAAGCACATTGCAGAGCATTAAAATTACACCATGGATTCCAGTTGTTTACTAACTGACCGGGTTTTAAGTCGAATGCCATCCACCAGTATCGAGTTTCATTACGATAAGGTGTAATCATCTTATCATACAGCTCCTTACGTAATCTCTTACTTATCTCTGGGTTGATTTGGTCAAACTCATCCTTAAAAAAGTAATGTGTCCAGGCCAGAAGTCCTGCTAGACGAGCAGAGCCAAGGTCTATTACCACATCTTCGTGTTCTGGAAGTGTGCGTTTAGAGCGCTGGGCTGGTAAATGAGCTGATAAAACCCATGAAGTACGCTCACACTGCAAAAACACAGCGTTTATTATTTGATCTAGAAATCGACCCTCACCCTCGGCAAGCTCAGCTAAAACCAAGTCAGATAATGCGTTTTGATTGGCAGTATGCCCGTTTTCCATGACTTTTCTATTGCCGGACCGCTCGTACTCTAAGTAGTCTGTAGCTTTGACTAACTGCCACTGATAGTTTAATTTAGACTCTCCTCGTTGAATGACTCTTTTACGGTTCTCTCCAAAAAAAGCAACCCAAGCCTCACGGTCAGAATAAGCAGGATAGGGCACCCACTTTTGCTCCAGCACTAAAGCACGCCTTACCTCATTCTCAGAAAAGCGAGAAACGAGCAAGTCTTGAGCAAACGAGCTTGCACTCTTAAAGCTTAATAAAAACAGAAAAGAAAGGACAATAAACGATCGTGCCTTCATAGATGTTGTTTTAATCAGTTACTTTTGCTAATTCATTAATTGTTTGGAGCTAAACCTAGCCACCGAGTCTAATATCACGTACACAAACATATAGGATAGAGCAAACACTTATGTGTAATATCAAACAATTCCCGTATAAAAAAGTACAAAACACTATCGATCAGTAGGTTAAAAGCGTTCTTAAGCAGAGCTAAAGTACTGATTTACAAATACTCATATACAATATTAGTTATATAGATTTAAGTTTTTATAGATGTAATTCACGAAGAAAACCCTTATTTTTACCAACTAATCACTAAACTAAAAATCTAAAATAAATTGATTAAGAAAATTTTTCCTTTTCTTTTACTCCTGCTTTTTACAAGCCTAGAGAGTAAGTCAAATAATATAAAATTTAGACACCTTAATATTGAAAATGGCCTCACACATACATCTGTACTAGATTTGTATGAGGATGAGAATGGCTTTATATGGATTGGAACACGAGAGGGCCTAAACCGATATAATGGAACTAAAATAGACACCTTTGACCTCAACCAGAATGAAACTTACAACCTGTTTTCAAACAATATCAAGAAAATAACAGGCAATAAACGAGGGAAGCTTTTCATCCTCTGCACAGATGGATTATGCGAATATGATATGAACAAAGAGGTATTTACTCCCCTTTGGCATGACTCTGATATTACCAATGTTTTTTTTGCAGATGAGCTTTATGTCTCCCGCGGCAATACCATTTTCCAGTACGACGAAAATGTCAAACAGTTTATTGCCAAATATAATTTTCCAACACAAATCTCGATCAAGAGCTTATACCTTGACCTTCCCACACAAACTCTTTATGCTGGTTGTTCTGACGGCTTATACACCTACGATTTAACTAAGCGTTTAGTAAACAAGCTCATAGACCTAAACAGTGACGTATCTAGTATCTTTAAAGACAGCCAGAACAACTTTTGGGTTTCTACTTGGAATGAAGGCCTCATCCAACTAAAGGACAATAAAATTGTTAAGCAGCTCACTTACAGTGTCAATAACCCAAACTCCCTTTCATCTAACTTTGTCAGATCGTGCAATGAGGATGATATGGGGAATATATGGATTGGCACCTTTGCAGGACTTAACAAATATGATCCTAGAACTGAAAAGATTACGCATTATACGGTTTCTGAAGATGAGGGTTCCCTTAGTCACTCCTCGATATGGGCTGTACTCAAGGATCAGCAAGGAACTATCTGGCTAAGCACTTATTTTGGTGGAGTAAACTACTTCAACCCCGAATACAATATTCACAAAGAGTATAAGTATTCTAAGACTGAAAAAAAGGGGCTAAGCTCTCCAATTATTGGGAGAATGACCGAGGACAACAAAGGACAACTCTGGATTTGCACTGAAGGGGCAGGTGTTAATATCCTTAATCGCAAAACAGGAGAATTTCAGTGGTTACTACCTAGTAGCAAAAGTAATAGTATCTCTCACAAGAATATTAAAGCTATCTACTTCGACGAAGAGCAAAACACCATGTGGTTTGGAACTCATCTAGGGGGGCTAAATAAGTACAATCTAGAGACTGAGCGCTTTGATTACTTTATTCATCAAGCCAATGACTCTACGTCTATCCCATCCAATATTGTACGCGACATACGTCCCTGGAAGAACTATCTACTGTTAGCTACCAATAATGGTGTTGGCTTCTTCGACAAGAACACAGGAGAAAGCCAGACCCTATTCATTCACACAAAGTATGAATCACGTATCAAGGACGTCTATGCGATTCATGTGGATAGTTTAAATAACCTTTGGATTTCTGTAATTGGTGAAGGTGTCTATAGGTACAACTTAATAGACAAAACCTTAGAGTATTTCAATTTCTCACCCGAAAACGCTAAATCTATAAGTAGCAATAATGTCAATAGTATTTATGAAGATCGAAGAGGAAATATATACTTCTGCACTGCAGGTAAGGGTTTAGATAGGTACAGCCCTCAAACAAATACTTTTAAAAACTACAATAAAGCAGATGGGCTAATTAGTGATTATACCTATAACGTTATTGAAACAGCAGACAAAGAACTCTTGGTGATTACCAACTTAGGGTTCTCGCGATTTAATACAGCTAGCGAGACTTTTCGTAATTATAGCTTATTCAATGGGTTTCCTCTGCCTATTATCAACGATAATGCGATCTATGTGACAAAAGACAAAGAGGTGTTTTTAGGGGGTGTTAATGGCTTGGTTTCTTTTCACCTCAAAGGCCTTGATCTACCTACTAAGGAATATGATGTATTCCTTGATAAGCTGTATATTAACAATGAAAGGGTTAAACCCAATGACCATACAAGCGTATTGAGCACTACCCTTTCGGCAACAAATAACATCAAACTAAAGCATCAATATAACACTTTAGGATTTGAGGTTTCTACCAATAATTATATTCCTTATAATAAAGGTCAGTTAGTTTACAAATTGGAAGGATTCTCTGACAGCTGGGTTCCTCTAAATGAAACTGACCGAATAATTACATACACCAACTTAAGCCCTGGTAAGTATAAGCTCGTTGTTAAGAGTGAAAGTGAGGACAAAGCGAACTTAGCTCAAACCTTCTTAAATATTGAAATTCTACCACCCTGGTATAAAACACCTTGGGCTTATTTGGGATATCTACTTTTGTTCCTCCTTGTAGCATGGTACTTAATACGGACATACATACACCGACTAGAGTTACAGACCTCCTTGAAGTATGAACAGGAGCACATCAAAAATGTAGAGAAACTAAATCAATCGAAGCTTAACTTTTATACAAACCTATCGCATGAGTTCCGAACCCCCCTAACGGTAATCATAGGTCAGCTCAGCTTCTTATTGAATAAAGAAAGCTTTACTAGCACAGTTTACAATAAAATATTGAGCATCTATAAAAACAGCTTACAGCTTAATGACTTAATCACTGAACTCTTGGACTTTAGAAAGCAAGAAGATGGGCATATGAGTATTAAAGCTTCAGAAAATGATATGGTGCAGTTTTTAAATGAAAACTATATCCTTTTCAAAGAATTTGCCGATACAAAGGATATTACTTTTACTTACTCTACTGATTTTGACGAGCTAAATGTCTGGTTTAGCCCTACCCATATCCAGAAGGTTATTAACAACCTTCTGTCCAATGCTTTTAAACATACACCTGCCAAGGGTAAGGTGAGTATATCTCTAGGCCAAAGAGGGCAAAACTGCGTCATTGAAGTGAAGGATAACGGAGAAGGCATAGATGCAGAAAACCTAAAACACATATTTGAGCGCTTCTACCAAGTAGATGACAGCAATCAACTTAACGCTGGTAGTGGTATAGGCTTAGCCTTGAGCAAGGGTATTATTGAGCTTCATAAGGGGAATATAGAAGCAACAAGTACTCCCAACCAAGAAACTTGCTTCACCATCACACTTCCCCTTGGAAACAAACACTTTGACAAAGACCAGCTCGCAACTAGTCAGGAGAATAATGAGGATAGCCATGAAGCTATGCTTAAAGAGATAAAAAAATTTAAGTTAGCACAACAGTCCTTACCCAAAACCATGGAAGAACAAACAGAAGAGGACACTAAACTGCTAATTGTGGAGGATAACCCAGACCTTAGAGCTACCCTTGTTGATATCTTCAGCACATACTACACCGTTATATCCGCTGAAGACGGAGAAGAAGGGCTAAGCAAAGTACAAGAGGAAAATCCTGACATCATCATTAGTGATATTGTTATGCCTAAGATGACAGGAACAGAGCTCTGCAAAGCTGTAAAGAATGACATCAACACTTGTCATATTCCCTTTATTTTACTTACAGCTAAAACCTCACTAGAACACAACTTAGAAGGTCTAAAGATTGGTGCTGATGATTATATAGCAAAACCTTTCAATATAGAGATTCTTATTTCTAGGTGTAATAACTTAATAAACAGCAGGAGGCTACTTCAAGAAATATTTAGCAAGCAACCGCAAATGACCGTGCAGAAGTTGGCCACTAATCCCTTGGATAAAAAGACCTTGGATATGGCTACTGAAATAATTGAGAAGAATATGGATAATACTCAATTTAACCTCAACGACTTTGCTCAAGCGATGGGAATGTCTCGAACAAATCTCTTTACGAAGATAAAAGCTTTGACAGGGCAAACACCCAATAATTTCATATCAACTATGCGCTTGAAGAAGGCTGCTTATCTCTTGCGAATGAATCCTGAGTTAAATATCTCAGAGATAGCTTCCATGACTGGATTTAGTACATCTCACTACTTTAGTAAGTGCTTCAAAGATGCCTACGAGCAGACTCCAAGTGACTATAGAAAGGGGGATGACCTAAGCTGATATATACTCATAGCCAACACCTTAAGATGTTCTCAAACACATTCTGACATACGATACTATACAAATATTGTATTTTATTACACACAGCAGAAAAGTCTTCCATTTATATTAGCTGAAAAGAATTATTTGAGTAGAATAGGAAGTCATTTAATTTCCGGAAAAATAAAAAAAATGAGAAACATCTTCAATTTAAAGAATGCAGCTTTAGGTGCTTTTGGTACACTAGGCCTGTTTTCTTGTGCTACTTCACCCACACAGGAACAAAAGCTCCCAAATGTTATTTATGTGTTTCCTGACCAGTTCAGAAACCATGCCTTATCCTTTTGGAATGAGAAAGAGTTTGCTGAGCATGTAAACTTTACAGCAGACCCCACTCACACACCTGTGTTGAATGATTTTGCAAAGGAGTCTGTAGTCTTGACTTCAGCTATTAGTAACTTCCCACTGAGTAGCCCACACCGAGGAATGCTCCTTACTGGTATGTATCCTGATAGAAGTGGTATTACACTCAACTGCAATAGTGAACGTCCTTTTTCTTCCTTAAGACAAGACATAGAAACAATCAGCGACGTGTTTCATAAGGCAGGATATAACTGTGGATACATTGGAAAGCTACATGCTGAACATCCCACAAAGAATGACCCTGACAGACCTGGTAAGTATGTAGAGGATCGTATCCCAGCATGGGATGCTTACACAGCTCCTGAAAATAGGCACAACTTTGACTATTGGTATAGCTACGGAACTTATGACGTTCATAAAGAACCTCACTACTGGGATACAGACGGTAAGCGTCATGAAATAAAAGAGTGGTCACCTCAACACGAGGCAGATAAAGCTATTGAGTATATTACAAATGCCAAGCAGGACAGAGATTCAAATAAGCCATTTTTCTTAATGGTTGGGATGAATCCGCCTCACAGTCCATATCACTCCTTAGATGACGTAATGGAAGTGGATTACAACCTATATAAGGATAAACCGCTAGATAGTCTGCTTGTTAGACCAAATGCAGATAAAACACTAGCAAAAGCAAAAGAATCAACCCCTTATTATTTTGCTTCTGTAACAGGAGTTGATCGTGAGTTTGGACGTATTCTTGAGGCGCTTGAGAGAGAGGGCTTAACAGAAAACACAATCGTTATTTTTGCCTCTGATCATGGAGAAACAATGGCTAGTCAGGGCACTGATGACCCTAAGAACTCACCTTATGCTGAATCTATCAATATCCCATTTATTGTACGCTATCCAGGTAAGCTAAGACCTCATGTAGATGATTTATTGATGTCTTCACCAGATATTATGCCTACGGTATTAGGACTAAGTGGCTTAGCAGACTTGTTACCTGATAATTTGGATGGACGCAACTTTGCTCCTATTCTTTTGGAAGAAGAACATCAAATAGAAAGACCTACCGCGGCTATCTACATTCAAAATGTAAATGGCGATAAAGATGAAAATGGAATGGTCAAAGATTATTTCCCAAGCTCAAGAGGTATAAAGACAGCCGATTATACTTTAGCCTTATACATCAATAAAGAGACTAAAGAGCTAGAGAAGACATTAATGTTTAATGACAAGAAGGATCCATACCAACTTGAGAACTTAGATATCGAGGAAAACGCTGACTTATTTAAAGATTTGTGTCAGCAGCTAGCTACTTTACTCGAAGAGACAGGTGACAGATGGTACCAAGAGAAAATTCTATCAAATATTATTCCTTATAACTAATCCATTTTAGTTCCTTACACACAATGAAAATACTAAAATACATCAAGCGCACATTCCTTTTGGGATGTGTCGCTTTTTACAGCTTATCAGCTAGTGCACAGCTTTTCAAGCATGAGCGCTTACTCTCCTTTGAAGAAAAGAAAGTTCCTTCATTCGTTACAACAAAGCTTTCTAAGGCTGACGTGTCTACTCTTCGATTTAAGGACGGAAAACAGTCACTACATTGGACTTACAACCCCAATGGAGTACTAAGTATCAAAAAAGACCTAAACTTCGAACCCAAAGACCCAAGTGGCATAGACACTTACCTTTCGTCATTTACCATGTGGGTATACAATCCGCAGGCAAGCGAGAACCAACTAGATTTTGTGTTTCTTAAGGATGGGAAAAAATGCTCGTATTTCTCTATGAACTTGAACTTCAAGGGCTGGAGAGCTGTATATGCTTCGTATGAAAGAGATATGAGTGGCCACCCGGAAGAAGGCATGAATGAAATTCAAATCATCGCTCCAGAAGAGGATGGAGAGCTCTTTTTTGACCTCATGCTTACTGCATCAAAAATTGACCATAGACACCATACGCCTGACCTGCAATTACCTTTTGTCAATAAAGGAATCTCTAATCACTGGTTAACACTCCTTGAAAACTCACAAATCAAGCCTGACCCAGCTCTCTATACAGAAAAAATGAAGCGTGAAGAGCTAGAGGATATTGCTGTTATGGAAGACAGGTTGAGATCTATTATTTTCGAACCTGTGACTGTAAACCAGAAGAAGTTAGATAAACTAAAAGAGGAGTTTGACTATTACCAAATCACAAACACCAAAGGTGTCCTCACAGGTCGATCCATGTTCTTTGTGCGCTGGGGTGAAGTGTTTGAACGCTTGATGCCGAACTGGCACAAAAACTTCTACACTAAGCAGGGGCATGAGTATCAAAAGTACTTCAACCTCATGCAAAAAATAGCAATCAACTACAACAGCACAGAGGATGCTAATTTGAAAAAGGAGCTAGGCGATATGTTCCTTAAAATGTACCTACATGCCACAGACCAAGGTGTAGCCTATGGCAGTGGTCTGGGTAATGCTAGCCACTATGGCTATAGCTTTAGAGGCTTGTTTACATCTTATTTCTTGATGAAGGATTTATTGGCTCAAACTGGACACCTCAATGAAGCCATGAAGACTTTACAATGGTATGCTCAAACAAATGAAACATTTATTCGTCCAATAAAGGATGGTATTGACATGGATGCTTTTAACACCTTATCCATGGGACGTATTTGTAGTGTCTTAATTATGGAGGATTCTCCAGAAAAACTACAATATGTAAGAGCATTTAGTAGGTGGATAGATACTGGCTGTAAGCCTTCGCCCGGACTAGATGGTGCCTTCAAAGCAGATGGAGGAGCATTCCACCACAGAAACAATTATCCAGCCTATGCTGTGGGTGGATTAAACGGAGCTACTAATATGCTCTACATTCTTAGCAAAACATCTTTTGCCGTATCTGAATATGGTCATGAAACTTTAAAGAATGTGTTAATGACTATGCGCTTTTACTGCAATACCACGCACTTCCCCCTCTCAATGTCTGGTAGACATCCTGATGGAAAGGGCGAAATAGTACCTATGCATTACGCAAGAATGGCTGTATCAGGCACTCCTGATGGTAAAGAAGCCATTGACAAGGAAATGGCTGCAGCCTACCTCAGACTCATCCAAGCTGACAATGACTCGAATAAGCCAGAGTACATGCCCAAGTCTAAAAAAACAGAGAGTACACAGATGACTCTTTTGTTTACACAACAAGGTATAAAAGCAGAGCAAGATCCAGAAGGAAATATAGCGCTAGGTTATGGTTGTGTTTCTGCACAGCGAAGAAGCAATTGGTCTGCTGTAGCTAGAGGGCACTCACGCTACCTATGGGCAGCCGAGCATTATCTTGGAGCGAACTTGTATGGACGCTACCTTGCTCATGGCAGCTTACAAATCATGACTGCAAAACCAGGCGAACGAGTAACTCCAGAGTCTAGTGGTTGGCTACAAGAAGGCTTTGATTGGGGTCGAATACCTGGAGCAACAGCTATTCATCTACCTGTTGAGCAATTAAAAGCAAATGTTCTTAATGTTGATGTTTTCTCGGGCTTCGAAGAAATGCTTTACTCGGATGAAGCATTTGCTGGTGGTCTGTCACACAGAAATAGAGATGGCTTATTTGCTATGAAATTGCATGAGCATGACAAATACAACGGCTCACACCGTGCAAGAAAATCTTATCACTTCTTTAATGATAGAATTATCTGTCTTGGCTCTGATATCGAAAACACAAATAAGGATTATCACACGGAGACTACTATATTCCAGCTTACGGCTGCTGAACATGATTTTGTAAACTATTGGAATAAGTTCAAACCTAAAAATCAGCTCTATATTGATCATTTAGGTACGGCCTACTTTATACCTAAGAAAGCGGATAATAAAATTGTTTTCGAAAAGAACTTTCCTCAGCATTCACGATACCAAAATACAGGTAAGGAATCGCAAGGTAATTGGGTAAACCTAGTTATTGATCATGGAAAGGCTCCAAAAGGAGCATCTTATGAGTACGCAATTTTGCCACAAACGCAGTATAAACTCAATCAAAGCAAACAGATTGCACAAACCTATGAGGTGATTCAGCAAGATAGGAACGCACATATTGTTAAAGATAATTTGAGTAATACAGTTTCTTATGCATTCTTTGAAACTCCAAAACAAATAAATAGCAATATCATTCAGCAAGTAGATACAACTTGCCTAATGATGGTACAAGACCTAGGAACGTCAATAGATCTAACCCTAAGCAATCCAGACTTAGCACTATACAGAGGAGAATCTGATGAGCTACTAGACGAAGATGGAAAGCGAGTTGAAAGAAGTATCTATTCTCGTCCTTGGATCTCGAATGAAAGCCAGCTTATTCCAGTCACTGTTAGCCTAAAGGGACACTGGATGCTTACAGAAAACAATGGATATATTCTGGTTCGTATTAACGGAGATCATACTGACCTAGTGTTTCAATGTAAGGATGCAGCAAGTATCAACGCGAAACTAGAAAAAGTAAAATAACTCTATGTGGAGGATTTAGAAAAGGGAGTGCTTTTACAAGTACTCTCTTTTTATTCTCATTAAACACTATTTATCTATAAATAATGAAACAAGTACTTCTTATTTTCACACTTTTGTTTGTTTACTCCCCTACTTGGGGTAAAGAACTCATTAAGCATCCTAGATTAATCTCGTTCGAAGCAGGTGTACCTGCAGAGTTTAAAGCTCAGGATTCTTCACTGAGTCAATCTACAAGCTATTACAAAGACGGAGCTCACTCTCTCCAATGGAGTTTTAATCCAAGTAGCTCATTAGTAATTGAAAGAGACTTAGCCTACGAGGAAGATAAGCGTGGAGCCTCACACATATCCACTTTCTCTACTTGGATTTACAACCCCAACCCAATAGATGATACACTAAGATTTGAATTTTATAAAGACTCACTAAAGTGTAGCTGGTTTGAGTATAACTTAAACTTCAAGGGCTGGAGACTTATTTATGTGGCTTATCAAAGAGACATGCAAGGCTCTCCTGAGCTTGGGATGAATAAACTGAAGGTCATAGCACCAAAAGAAAAGGGTGATGTGTTTTTTGATATGATTCTTACCAGCTCAAAGGTCGACAAACGCCATCACACCCCTGATATCCATCAGCCTTTTGTAAACAAAGGAGTAAGTAATCATTGGCAGGTAATGTTAGAAAAATCGAATATAGAGCCCGACAAAGACCTATTAAGACCTCTAACTACAGAAGACAAGCAGTACGCTAAGCTTATGGATACTCGCCTAAGAGAGCTAATCGTAAAGCCTACCTCTGTCAATGCAAAAAAAATAGACAAGCTTAAAAAGGAGTTGAGCAAATATAACATTCATCGAGAAGGGGATATTTTAAAAGGTGTTCCTTTATTCTATGTGTACTATGCGGAGGCTTTTGAAAAGCTACTCCCTAAGTGGCAAAGGAATCTTTTTGCTAAGCGAGGGCAAGAATACAAAGACTATTTTAACTTGATGTATAAGATAGCAAATAATCACGCCAATACTACGAACCAAGAGCACCGTAAGCAACTTGAAGAACTATTTCTTCTAATGATTGATTACGCACAAGATCAGGGTGTGGCCTATGGGAGTGGACTGGGTAATGCCAGCCATTATGGATATAGTTTTAGAGGCTTCTTTACTGCTTGCTTCCTTATGAAAGATGTTTTAATGCAAACGGGTAGATTAAGTCATATCTATCAAGCACTACAATGGTATGCACAAACGAATGAAGTCTTTATTCGACCTACTGTCAACGGCCAAGATATGGATGCATTTAATACACTGGCTATGGCAAAGATTTGTAGCATTCTCATTATGGATGACACTCCTGAAAAATTCCAATACATAAGAGCATACAGCAGATGGGTAGATACAGGATGTAAGCCATCTCCTGGCCTGACGGGCTCGTTTAAGGTAGATGGGGGTGCATTTCACCATGTCAATCATTACCCTGCGTATGCTGTAGGTGGGCTAGAAGGTGCTACTAACATGATTTATATCTTTCACCAAACACCTTTTGCTATATCAGAAGAAGGCCATGCAACAGTAAGGAATGTCTTGTTAGCCATGCGCTTCTACTGCAATCAAAATCATTTCCCGCTAGCGCTCTCTGGCAGACATCCTGATGGCAAAGGCAAACTAGCACCGATGCAGTTTGCTCGTATGGCCTTATCGGGAACAGCCGATGGCACAAAAGCGATAGACCAGGAGATGGCAGCAGCCTTTCTCAGATTAACCAAGCAGCCTAAAAGCACTGAGCATCCTGAATATGTACCCAGTTCATCAAATCAAGAAATTGCTAAGACAAGCTCCTTCTTTAAAAGGAAGGGCATAAAGGCTGAGCCTCACCCACAAGGAAACAAGGCAATAGCTTATGCCTCTATCGCTGCTCACCGCAGAGATAATTGGCTCGCTCTAGCCAAAGGTTTCTCCCGCTATTTTTGGGCTTCAGAACACTATGCCCGTGAAAACTTTTACGGTAGGTACTTATCTTATGGTACCCTTCAGATTTTAACAGCAAAAGAAGGTGAAGTTGTAACACCCAAAACAAGTGGATGGATTGAAGAAGGATTTAACTGGGCAAGAATACCCGGAGCTACTGCTCTCAATCTGCCTATCGATAAAATGCGTGCTGCGAAAAACAGATCAGAGATGCTTCTCTCCGACGAATCATTTGCGGGCGGAGTTACAATCAATAATCAAAATGGAGCTTATGGTATAAAACTCCACGAGCATGATCGATACGAAGGATCACATCGAGCACGTAAGTCATACCACTTTTTTGACAATCGTATCATCAGTTTAGGTTCTAACATTGAAAACACCAATGAAGAATATAATACTGAGACAACCGTCTTTCAGCTAGCTGTACAAAGCCAAGAAGAAAAGATTTTTTGGGAACAACAAAATTCAAACCGCCAAGTGTGGACAGACCCTATGGGTACATCCTACTATATAGCTAAAACTAGCCTGCCCAAAATAAGATTTGAAAAAAACTACCCCCAGGTATCTAAGAGCAATAAAGGCAAACCTACACAAGCGGATTGGGTGAGTTTGATTATTGATCACGCCAAGGCACCTCAAAATGAAGCGTATGAATATGTAGTAATGCCTAAAACAGACTTTAAAGCTGCCAAAAAGGTCAAAAAAACTTATGAAGTACTCCAACAAAATAGAGAGGCACACATCGTAAAAGATCTACTTAGCCATACTACATCTTATGTTCTATTTGAGGCTGGCGAGCTAAGTTACAAGTCTGTATTAAAACATGTGGACACGCCTTCACTAGTCATGATTCAACAACATAAAAAGAACTTGACTGTGGCTTTAAGTAATCCAGACTTAGCTTTTTACACAGGACCTTCTAAAGAAATATATGATAAGCAAGGCAAACGTATGATGGTGAACCCCTATGCTACATCATGGAAGGATAATGAGAGTAAAAAAACTCAAGTTGTATTAACCTTACAGGGTCTTTGGAAAATGACAGGGCTTAGCGATACGGTTAGTATCAAACAAGCTGAGGGGAAAACCTACATTTCCTGGATATGTCAACATGGTTTGACTCAGCAAATAGAGTTAAAACAAGACAGCGAGTAGCTACAATCTTTTTAGAATCAAAAAGTTGCACGTTAGTGCCAACCTAATCTAAATAAAACAAAGCTAAAACTTATTAATATACAGAACGTTTGCTTACCTTAGTATGCAAGCGTTCTTTGTTTGTATGGGAGTCGTTATCTTCTTTTTCACCTCAAAATATACTAGCTCAAATCAGCAATTGCATACTTACATAAAAGCATTTAATAAGAGAGTATAGACGTATTGAGGAATTATTTCTGTAATTCTTTTTTAAATAGTAAATGTTTTATCTATTTTTGCAATTATAGAAATTAATTTTAACAGGAATTTATAGTTCAAACAATTAAATAATTTAAAATCAATCATTTATGTGGTTAAAAAATTCATCTATAGGTAGGAAAGTGGTGATGAGTGTTACTGGTATCGCCCTAGTCCTATTTTTGACGTTTCACATGGCAATGAATCTTGTCGCTGTCTTCTCAGGCTCGGCATATAATGCTATCTGTGAATTTTTAGGAGCTAATTGGTATGCCCTTGTAGCTACAATTGGGCTTGCTGCACTATTCATCATTCACATTATCTATGCTTTCTGGTTAACTATTCAAAACAGAAAAGCCCGTGGTAATGAACGCTATGATGTGGTAACTCGTAGAGAGACAGTAAAATGGGCTTCTCAAAACATGTTAGTCCTTGGTATTATTGTATTAGTAGGTCTTGGCCTTCACTTATACAATTTCTGGTACAACATGCAATTCCAAGAAATCATGGGCTTCCATGAGGTAGCTGTAGCTGGACTTGAGAACCCAGTAAGTGTAACTGATGGCTATGCCTTAATTAAACACACATTTAGTAGCCCTATTTTTACAGTATTATACTTAGTATGGTTGGTTGCTTTATGGTTCCATCTAACACATGGTTTTTGGAGTTCTATGCAATCATTAGGTTGGAGCAATGAAATCTGGATTAATCGTTGGAAAGTTGTTTCAAATGTATATTCTACACTTATCGTTGTAGGCTTTGCATTTGTAGCATTATGGTTTGCATTTATTGTAAAATAGCAACGTTTTTAATCTTACAACCGTGATTTTATAAAACTCATTTAAATTTAAATTGCATTATGACTAAGTTAAATTCAAAAATACCTGCAGGTCCATTAGCTGAAAAGTGGAGTAACTATAAGAAGAACCAAAAGTTGGTGAACCCTGCAAACAAACGCCGTTTAGACATTATTATTGTTGGAACAGGTCTTGCTGGAGCTTCTGCTGCAGCCTCACTAGGAGAACTAGGATTTCATGTAAAGAACTTCTGCATCCAAGATTCACCTCGTAGAGCACACTCTATTGCTGCTCAAGGTGGTATCAATGCTGCAAAAAATTATACAAACGATGGTGACTCTGTTTACCGTCTGTTCTATGATACAATCAAGGGGGGTGACTACCGTGCTAGAGAAGCTAACGTATACCGTCTTGCTGAAGTATCAAATGCTATTATTGACCAATGTGTAGCTCAAGGTGTGCCTTTTGCACGTGAGTATGGTGGTACACTAGACAATCGCTCATTTGGTGGTGCTCAAGTATCACGTACATTCTATGCACGTGGTCAAACCGGACAACAGCTCTTACTAGGTGCTTATTCTGCTCTAATGCGCCAGGTAAACTTAGGTACTGTTGAACTATATACACGCCACGACATGGTAGAGCTTGTTCTCGTAGATGGTCGTGCACGTGGTATTATCGCTAGAGATTTAGTAACTGGAGAACTAAAACGCTTCTCTGCTCACGCAGTAGTAGTAGGTACAGGTGGATATGGTAATGCATTCTTCCTTTCTACGAATGCTATGACATCAAATGGTTCAGCTCACGTACAGTGTTACAAAAAGGGAGCTCTATTTGCAAACCCATGTTTTGCTCAAATTCACCCCACTTGTATCCCTGTAAACGGAGATAAGCAATCTAAGCTGACGCTGATGTCTGAGTCACTTCGTAATGATGGTCGTATCTGGGTTCCCAAGAAAATAGAAGATGCAAAAGCTTTACAAGCTGGCACACTTCACCCTAACGATATCCCTGACGAAGACCGTGATTTCTACCTAGAGCGTAGATATCCAGCTTTCGGTAACCTTGTTCCTCGTGACGTTGCCTCTCGTGCAGCTAAAGAACGCTGTGATGCTGGCTTTGGTGTTAATAACACAGGTCTTGCGGTATTCTTAGATTTTAAGTATGCTATCGATCGCCTCGGTAAAGATGTAGTTGCTGATAGATACGGTAACTTATTCGACATGTATGAGGAAATTAAAAATACAGACCCATATACCTCACCAATGATGATTTTCCCTGCAATTCACTATACTATGGGAGGTCTTTGGGTAGACTACGAACTAATGAGTAACATTCCTGGTCTATTCGTTATCGGTGAAGCCAACTTCTCAGATCACGGAGCAAACCGTTTAGGTGCTTCAGCTCTTATGCAGGGTCTAGCTGATGGTTACTTTGTACTACCTTACACAATCCAAAACTACTTATCCGACCAAATTCAAGTGCCAAGATTCTCTACAGATCTTCCTGAGTTTGAGGAGGCAGAAAAAAGTGTTAGAAGTAAGATTGAAAAACTAAAATCGATTAATGGTAAGCGTTCAGTAGATTCAATCCACAAAGAATTAGGTCTTATTATGTGGGACTTTGTGGGTATGGCTAGAACAGAAGAAAAGCTTAGAACAGCCCTCACTAAACTGAAGGAAATCAAGAAAGAATTCTGGTCAAACGTGCGCATACCTGGTGGCATTGACGAACTGAATATCGAAGTTGAAAAGGCTTTACGTCTTGCTGACTTTATTGATATAGGTCTATTAATGGCTCACGATGCATTAATGCGTGAAGAATCTTGTGGTGGTCACTTTAGAGAAGAGCACCAAACAGAAGATGGTGAAGCATTACGTCATGACGATAAGTTCTTCTTTGTAGGTTGCTGGAAATATACTGGAGAAGACAGTGATCCTGAGCTAATCAAGGAAGATCTAGTTTACGAAGAAACTGAAGTACAGACTCGTAACTATAAGTCATAATTTTAGTTTAATCAATTAAAGAATTTTCAAAATGGATAAAAATATAAGTTTTACACTAAAAGTTTGGCGTCAAAGAGGACCTAAAGAAAAAGGTTATTTCGAAACTCACCAAATGAAAGATATTCATCAGTCAATTTCTCTTTTAGAAATGCTTGATATTCTTAATCAACAACTGATTGATGACGGTAAAGAGCCAATCGTATTTGACCATGACTGCCGTGAAGGTATTTGTGGTATGTGTTCTCTCTACATAAATGGTCATCCACACGGACCTGGTACCAAAGCAACAACTTGCCAGGTATACATGCGCCGTTTCAATGATGGTGATACAGTAACAATTGAGCCTTGGCGTTCTGCTGGATTCCCTGTTATTAGAGACTTAATGGTAGACCGCTCATCATACGATAAAATTATCGCTGCTGGTGGTTACGTAAGCGTTAAGACAGGAGCTCCACAAGATGCTAATGCACTGTTAATCCCTAAAGATATTGCAGAGAAAGCAATGGATGCTGCATCATGTATCGGTTGTGGATCATGTGTAGCTGCTTGTAAGAATGGTTCAGCTATGCTTTTCGTTTCAGCAAAAGTAAGCCAATTAAATTTACTTCCACAAGGTAAAGCAGAGGCTGCACGCCGTGCAAAAGCAATGGTTGCAAAAATGGATGAACTAGGATTTGGTAACTGTACCAACACACGTGCTTGTGAAGCAGAGTGCCCCAAAGGCATCTCTATTAGCAATATCGCACGCTTGAACAGAGAGTTTATCAAAGCTAAACTGAAAGATTAATAGGTAGCTTATTACCTATTTATACCGGATAAAAAGACAGCTGTGAATATTCACAGCTGTCTTTTATTTTACCCAAATCGCTCATTTCACCTCAAACACATAGGGGTACGCTTAAGATTTAATTCAAATCAGTTGACACCAAAAAAAGTGAGGAAGCAAAATACTGCTTCCCCACTTTTTTATATAAAATGATATTTTACGAACTCAATCTTTCTTCTTTGTCGTTTTTTTAGTCTTAGCTTTTGTGGTTTTAGATTTAGTCGTTGTTGTCTTTTTCTTTGCAGGACTTTTTTTGCGTGTAGTTTTACTTGCTCTCAGCTTGATTAACTCCATACAAGCATCTAAACTAAGGTCTTCAGGCACGATATCCTTAGGGATTCTATAGTTCTTCCCCTTATAAGCAATATATGGTCCATACCTACCATTTCTAATTTCCAAATCGGGTTCTTCTTCAAAAGACTTGATATGTCTTTTAGCCTCTTCTTCACGCTTGGCCTTAATCAAATCTACAGCTTCCTCAAAAGATATCTCTAAGGGATCAATCCCTTTAGGGATAGATACATATTTGCCATCATGCTTTACATAAGGGCCAAAACGACCTGCTCCAATAATAACCTCTTTGTCTTCAAACTCTTCTAGTGTACGTGGAAGCTTAAAGAGCTCTAGCACCTCTTCTAGTGTAATAGTCTCAATAGATTGTCCTCTACGCAATTGCGAAAATCTAGGTTTTTCTTCATCTTCTACACTACCAATCTGAGCTACAGGACCATACCGACCAATCTTAACAGAAACAGGTTTGCCTGTCTTAGGATCTTCTCCCAACACGCGCTCACCTACCTTTCTCTCCATCTTGGTGTTTAAAGTCTTCTCTACAGCTGGATGAAATTTATCATAAAAACTATGCATAATTTCTGTCCATAGCTTTTGACCTTCTGCTACATCATCAAACTCTTTTTCAATATTGGCAGTAAAGTTATAATCCAAAATTCCTGGAAAAAACTCCAACAAGAAATCATTAACAACAATACCAACATCAGTAGGGAAAAGCTTAGATCGCTCTCTACCCACCATTTCAGTTTCTTTAGTATCGCTTATTTCACCCTGTGTTAATGTCAAGATATTGTAGTCTCTAGGCTCACCTTCCTTATCTCCTTTCTCTACATATTGCCTATGCTGAATCGTAGAAATAGTAGGAGCATAAGTAGAAGGACGTCCTATACCTAACTCTTCCATTGTTCGCACCAAGCTCGCCTCCGTATAACGAGGAGGTTTTTGAGTAAAACGCTCAGTAGCAGTTATATTTTTGAAGTCTAAACTTTGTCCTAATGTAACTGGAGGTAAAATACTAGCCTCATCTCTTTGTTCTAAATCATCATCATCAAAAGATTCTCTATATACATGCAAGAACCCATCAAACTTGATGACTTCTCCAGTAGCTGAGAACTTTCCATCTACTCCATCAGCACTTAAGGTTGCTGTCGTTCTTTCAAGCTCAGCTGCCGCCATTTGTGATGCGATTGTTCGCTTCCAAATCAAGTCATATAAACGCTTCTCCTGTGAGCTGCCCTCAACAGTAGCATTCTCCATATAAGTAGGACGAATAGCCTCATGCGCTTCTTGGGCCCCTTTACTCTTCGTAGCAAAGTTGCGTGGTTTAGAATAATTAGCCCCCCACTTGTCTGCTATAGCCACCTTACTCGCGTTGATAGCCAACTGAGATAAATTGACCGAGTCTGTACGCATATAAGTGATCAACCCAGATTCATAAAGACGTTGTGCTACCATCATGGTTTGGGCCACAGTAAAACCTAGCTTACGCGCAGCCTCTTGCTGCAAGGTAGAAGTAGTAAATGGAGGTGCTGGATGCTTTTTAACGGGTCGAGTAGCAATATCACTAATCGCAAACTTAGCCTGCTTACACTGTTCCAAAAGCTTGTAAGCTTCTTCCTTCGTTTTTAGGCGTTTGGTCAACTCTGCTTTTAATTCTACAAACCCTTCGTCTTCATTGGGTACTAGGAAAATCGCAGTAACACGATAAGATGGAGTACTCTTAAAGTTTTGAATTTCACGCTCTCTTTCAACGATCAAACGTACAGCAACCGATTGCACACGTCCAGCAGAAAGTGAAGGTTTTACTTTTCTCCATAAAACAGGAGAGAGCTCAAAACCAACGATGCGGTCGAGTATACGTCTAGCTTGCTGAGCATCAACTAAATTGCCATCAATATCACGAGGTTCCTCAATAGCTTTAAGTATCGCACTCTTGGTTATCTCATGAAAGACAATACGTCTTGTTTTTTCGGGGGTCAGGCCCAGTACTTCGTATAAATGCCAGGCTATAGCCTCTCCCTCACGGTCCTCATCCGAAGCCAACCAAACTATATCTGCTTTTTGTGCTGCACTCTTAAGTTCAGCAACTAAGGTTTTCTTATCTGAGGGTATTTCATACTCTGGCTTGAAGTCATTTTCAACATCAATACTAAACGCCTTCTTTTTTAAGTCTCTTATATGTCCATAACTAGACAAGACCTTAAAGTCTTTACCTAAAAACTTTTCTATCGTCTTTGCCTTAGCAGGAGACTCCACTATCACTAGATTTTTCTGCATATCTATAATTAAACAAATCCTTGTTTAAAATCAATCATTCAACACTATTAAAGAATTAATTATACAAAAATCACATAAAAATTAGAATTAGAACATCTTTTCCTGTTTTATTTTCAATTTTAATTAAAACTGAAAGCTTAAACCAGCAATAAAATTAAGCCCCTCTACAGGGTAAGCATAATAATACTGATATTTTTTATTCATTAAGTTATCTGCTACTATATACACACTAAGTGGCTTTAGAATTTGATAAGAAGCATGTGCTGATAGCTTACTAATGTTATCTACCGCAAGCTTTCCAACCCAATTATCTGGTTCTTCTCTACTCACTAAAGTGTAATTCACTCCTAGCTTTAAAGGCTCAATAGGTTTGAGATAAAAACCAGCTTCAAACTCCATCTTCGGCTTAAATAATAGCGCATTGTTGTTGAAGCCATCTGTCTTCCACTTTCTTCCTATAGCTGCCAAATTTACTCCTACTCTATTTTTGTAGTCATAGAATAAAGAGGCTCCACCATAAAAGTTTTTAGTATCCTCATTAGAATAGTGACTCAATAGACTGGATTCACCCACAGCCGAAATATATAAATCATCTTTCAGCATCTGATAACCTCCATAGAGATTCAACCATAAACCTGGTATAGGACTAGCTTTAAACCCTAAAGAAGCATTAATCTGCTCATAAGTATCTCTGTTTTTACCACTTATAAAAGTGTAGGGAGATGTATTTTGAAATCGCTTGAAGTTAGAGTGGATTCTTCCTCCTTTAGCCTGAGCATACAAAATGTAATTGTCTGAGAAAATGTATTGAATATCAAGATCAGGAGAAACCAGAAAGCTCTTCCCAAAACCAAAACCTAAGTCGATATGTGCTCCCAGCCTCAACTTCCAGTTATCTGACTCAAAACCATAGTAAGGATTGAAGTCTAGAGTCGTAGAGTTCTTAATAGAGTCACTGTTGACAAAACGGTTATGCATGTTTAGGTCTAAGCCTAGTTTATTTTCATCATCCAAACGAGTCCAAACTTTTGCCTGGGTCTGAAGCAAGGTTTCTTTTAAATCGGCCTTTACAGGATCATACTGACGCCCATAAACACCAAACTGAGAAGAGATATCATAAAGAAGCGTCGCAAATTCATCTCTTGATTTTAAGCCAAAGCCCACATTTCCATAAGTAAAATTTTGCTTAGGGGCTCTGTAGTCCTTCAGCTCTAGTAGGCGAGTATTTGCCGAAACGAACTCATTCCTTAAGTTGAAGTTGTGTACACCCATATTAGCAAATACGCTCAAATCAAGCTGATCGAACTGGTGTCTATAAAGCATGCTTCCCTCTGTTCGATAATAACGAGTCTTCCATTTGACATCATCAGCATACTTTAACTTCCCATTCATTCCCCAGGATGAAACGTCCAAGCTCAGCTGATCACGTTCATTGAATTGAAACGTATAGTGTCCACGTGCATCTATATTTCCTAAGTTTCCTGCACCTAATCGTAGATAACCTGGCCAAGTTCGTGCCTCATACTCTTTAGCAACAAAGGGTTTGACAAGTGATATAGGTACTGCTTGTGCTGGAACTGAATTTAACTCATATTCCACCTCCTTTTGTGACATGCTAGGTTCTTCTACTTCAGGTAGTACATTTACCTTTGAAGCTCCTTGAATAATAGGATTGTATTCACGCTCTACCACAACGGTACGATTCATCGTCGTATCATTGGGTGTAGTCTGGGCAAAAGCACTCGCTCCTAGACCTAGAAATAGGGCGCTTAATATATGTATCTTTTTCATTATTCGTTATCAATTTTAAGTTTATCTAATCGAGAGTTAATCATAGCTGTGATTTCATCATCTGCTTGATAGTTCTGCTTTAAGCTCAAGAGATATTGTCTTGCTTCAAAATCCTTACCCAAAGCCACATACACATCAGATAATAAGATAAAGCTCCGAGCCAACCAATAGGCATGAGGAGTACTCTGCTCTATGAAGTCTAAGATTTCTTTTTCTGCGGCTTCATAGTTCTTAGCTTGGTAATAGATATCAGCTAAAAGGTATTTTGCCTCAGCACCATAAATTGTACGCGTATCTTTGCCAAGAAGTTGCAGGTCTTTTACTGCATCATTCACTTTTTGATCTGCTAGGTAAGCTTTAGAACGATTATATAAAGCCTCTACCCTAAATTCTGGAGTCAATTTATTGTTTTGTAAAAGCTCACTTGCAGCTAGTATAATTTCTTTATTGAGCTGAAGTTGTTTGGCTGCTCGCATACTCCCTACCTGAGCTAATAAAATACGATCTGGAGTGCTTGCCTTAGTCTTTAGTTTCTTGAAGTAATCTAAAGCATCATTCCATCTACCTTGTTTTTGAGCTAGCTCAGAAGCAAGAACTAAAGCTTCTTCATAATATGGATTATCTGGATATTCTAGTAGCTTAGAAGTATGCGCAACTACGTCATCCACACGCCCTTGCTTATTAGCTAAGACACTTAAGTAATAATGTGCATTCAAACTAAAAGCACCTGAGGGGTATGTGCGTAAGTAACTCTCAAAACTTCGCTGTGCCTCTTGCTCTGCTCCACGCAAATACACTTTCTCAGCTGCTATGTATGTCAAGGAATCTTGCTCGGTAACTTCCACACGAATGCTGCCAGGCAATGACTCAACTGCTTGAGCATACTCATCCACACGATTCAAATCGACATAAATTGATTTTAAGTCTCGCACAGCCATACGTGCTTCGGCACTACCTGGGTATTTTTGAGCCACCCACTTGTAGCTTTGAATAGCCTTATCGTAATTTCCATCTTGGTAATAAAGCAAGGCTACTTCGTTTGCGGCACGTCTAGCGGTCGGATTTTCGGGATATTTCTGAATCAAGGTTTGGAAAGCATTTATAGCTTGTGTATGATTCTTCTGTTGAACATAACTTCTTCCTTTTTCGTACCAGCCTTGAGCCAGGTAAGGAGATTCTGGATACTCATTACCCAAACGAGATAATAGATTTATTTTCTCTGAATAATTCTTTTGTAAGCCAGCTACTAGTGCCATCTGATAAATTGAATAATCTCCTACCGCTGTTGAGCTGTGTAACGCTCTGGAATAATTTCCTTTAGCTTGTGTAAACTCTCTTCTCTGCATGTGACAATCTCCTCGTCTATTGAATGCATCAGCTAGAGCAACACGATTGGCTCCTGTCGTATATTGAGTATATCTAGAGAACCATCCTTCGGCCTCACCAAAGTTTTTACGATTGAACGCTATATAACCTAGGTTATAGTGTGCTAAGGCGTAGGTCTCCCCACTCTTTACAGGACTTAGCGTAAGGTAATCTCTGAAATTACGAGCTGCTTCATCCAATCGATCTAAGCGATAAAATGACTCTCCTCTCCAGTATGTAGCATCGGCTTTCACCTGTGGGTTGTATTGACCTAAACCAATCGATTCTGAAAAGTTGTCTATAGCCTGATTAAAATCGGAATTGGCAAAGTATTGAACACCCAACTGAAATAACAACTTTTGCTTAGCTTCTAAAACTCGAAGACTAGGACGGTCAATTCGAGCAATACTTTTTAAGGCAGCATCGTAGTTTTTTGTGTTGGTATAGACCTCTACTAAGTAATCTCCTACTTTATCGGCATACGCTGAGTTGGGGAACTCATTCAAAAACTGCTCAAATACATTGACTGACTCACCAAAAGCTGAAAAAGAAGTCTCATGGATCGTCATGGCGTAGTTGTACAAAGCCTGCTCTTTCACAGCTCTATTTACATCCATAGATGCTGCTTGCTCAAAGGCCATGCGTGCATTGGTTTTATCAGCTAATTGAATATAACTCAATCCCAAGTTCAGATATGCATTTTGAGCTAAGTCATCTTGACTAGTATTAGCCACTGCCTCACCTAAATACCTTACTGCTTTACTATATACCCCTGTATTGTAATAAGACATACCTAGCATATATGCAGAACCTCGACTTAGGCTTTGGCCAGTCTGTAGAAACTCCTCAAAATGTCGAATAGCTCTAGGGTACTGGGCATACTGATAACTTGCTTCAGCATAAATGCGATGCATCTCAGCAGTATATTTGTGATTGGGGTATTGAGTAAGATAACCTTCAGCTACTATTTGAGCTTTATCGTAATGGCCCTTAAGAAAATAGCTAGAAGCGATGTAGTAAGGAACTAGCTCTCCATATTTATCATCCATTTGCAAGGGTAAGAATCCCTTGAGTGCCTCATCGTAATTACCTTGTGTATAACGAATGTATGAAACGTAGTATTGACTATCCTTCGCATATTTGGAGCTAGTCAAACGAAGTGTCTCAAACCAAGTTACAGCGTCTTGAAATCTACCTACCTTGAGGTATGAAGTAGCTTGACGATACACCAAGTCTTCTCGATCTTTTGCCGATAGGTAGTCTAGATCCACAGAGTTGAAGTAGGCTAAAGCATAATCATAATCTTCATTGAAGTAGTAGACTGAACCTAACAAACCATTTAACTGATTAGTATGTGGAGAGTCTGGATACTTATTGAGATAGTCTTCCAGCAACTCAACACGATTTATATCTCTAAGGTGATAAGCTGAAACAACAAGCATATACTCCGCCTCTTGAATCAGGGAAGCATCAGATGCTTGTTCTACAAATTTCACTAAAGATGAAGTAGCCGCAGCATAACTCTCTTTATCGAAAAGAGCTGTTCCCTCTTTGTAGTACCGATTAGCTGTGTTAACGGCAGTGCTTGTCTGGGCAGAAAGAGACAAAGGTACACTCACCAAAAGGACACACAGTCCACGAATAAATTTCTTCTTCATATGTTTTAAATTCAATTTCTTTGTAAGTCTTCTTATTACAACTACTAACAGGACATTACAATTCTTGTTTAGAGTTCCAAGAATCTTTTTCAACAAACAAACGTTGGAGCCCTTCTCGTATGGACTTTAATCCAAAGTCTGCAATGGAAATTTCGTTCCAGGGAATAAACAGACTGGCCGCAACATCATCTTGAGCTAATAAGTGATGCGTATCAGCTACTCGACAAAGATAAAATAAATCCAACGTATGTACTGTAAAACCACTATAAACATAAATATTAGGTAGTGAAAAGAGGTATTGTGCTTTACTGACCACTAAGCCTGTTTCTTCTCGTACTTCTCTACATACAGCCTCCTCTGCTGTTTCTCCACAATCCACAAAGCCTCCTGGTAAGTCCCATGTTCCTTTAGCAGGATCTTTTGCTCGCTTACAAACTAGTAGTTCATTCTTATCATTAACAATAACAGCAACTGTTGCAGCAGAAGGATTAAAGTAATAGGTAAAGTGACAATTCTCGCAATGTTTGGATTTTTCATTATGAATAACAAACTGAGGTGAGCCACACTTAGGACAGTTAGTGAATTGATTCAACGGATGTTCCATAGTACACTTGTTTCATACAAAAATACCAAAAAAACGGAGAAAATAGGAATGATACTCATGAAACCCCAATAAAAGTTAGCAAAGTGGAGCTAAAGCAAGTTTTCGCTTTATAAATTTGATTACCTTTAGAGCCTTTTAAACCTTAAGCTATGATTCAAAACTTATTATACGCACTTATTGACCTATTTTTCCCTCCAAGCTGTGTGGTTTGCCACCACTCACTCAAACAACAAGAACAGTACATCTGTATGCATTGCCTCTGCAAGCTCCCCTATACCAGGCTCTCATTATCAGAACCTAATCCTGCCGATCAAAAGTTTTGGGGGCTTTGTTCTATCGAGAAAGTATTTGCCTTAATCTATTATGAGAAAGGTTCCCCGTTCAACCACTTAATTCATGCTCTTAAGTATAAGAATCAAGCAAAAATAGGACTTATTTTAGGCAGCTTAATCGCACAAAACTTACCTAGTTCTTTTTTCAGCACCATTGATGAGATCATACCACTCCCCATACACCCTGAGAAACAAAAAATAAGAGGGTATAATCAAGCAGAGTGGATTGCTAAAGGGATTCAGCAAAAGACTTCACTTCCTATACGTACCGATCGTGTTTATAAAGTGATACATAATAGCTCACAAACAGATAAAGGTGTCTATGAGCGTAGAGTAAATGTACAAAATGTATATCAAGCAGCACAAAGCATCGGAGAGCTAGAAAATAAGCATGTGTTGTTAGTTGATGATGTACTTACTACAGGAGCCACACTCTGTTCCTGTTGTGAAACTCTGCAGCAAGCTGTTTTAGTCAAGATATCTATCCTTACTTTTGCGCTTGCTCGCGACTAAAGTTTGGTCTTGATAGAAGGGGGAAACATCCCTGATCGAAGGTAGATATATCCCTGATACATGCCCCTTGGGTCAGGGTCAAAATAATAGGCAGTCTCCACTACTTAGCGAAGACTACCTATACAGTCTTTTGGAAGGAATCTACCACCTAGCTATTTCACTTCCCATACATCTTGTTCCATCATAATATCAATTATTGAACGCCCAGACTTGCGGTTTTTCACCTCGGCAATCTGCTCGTGTATGCATTGATCATAGGTAGGTGCAGACACATCCCGAATAACGCCTAACGCAATAGGTAAGCCCTCCTCAGGGGTCATTAATGCTAGCTTTAAGTGTAGCGTATTATCTGGACAGTGCGCATCATGTACAAGTAGATCCTTTTCACTGACTCCCTGCTCGCCAATGCGCACAGATTTTACATGGAACCCATCTTGAATAAGACCAAACTCTCCATTTGGTCCATAAATCATAGGCTCACCATGCTTGAGGTAAATCGCATTTTTTGCCCTTCCTTCTCTGGTAGAAACCAAGGCTTGAGAGCCCTTATTGAAAATAACACAGTTTTGAAGCACCTCTACTACAGCTGCTCCTTTATGCTTTGCTGCTTGAACAAGCACCTCTACTGAGGGTGCACTGTCAACATCTACACAGCGAGCAAAAAAACGTCCTCTAGCACCAAACACCAGTTCAGCAGGTCTAAAAGGATCTTCTACGGTTCCATAAGGAGAGGAAACAGAAACAAATCCTCGAGGAGAAGTAGGAGAATACTGCCCCTTGGTTAAGCCATAAATACGGTTGTTAAGCAAAACTATATTTATATCTACATTACGACGAATCGCATGGATAAAGTGATTACCCCCAATAGCTAAGGCATCCCCATCTCCAGATATCTGCCAAACTGTTAATTTGGGATTGGCTACTTTTACACCCGTAGCTATAGCCGCGGCACGTCCATGAATGGTGTGAAATGCATAAGTACCCATATAGTAAGGCAAGCGTGAAGAGCATCCAATGCCTGAGATTACAGCCGTATTATGTGGAGCAACTCCTAGTTCTGACATGGCTCGCTGTAATGAGTTGATTAGCCCATAATCACCACAACCAGGGCACCAGCGCAAAGTTTGATCACTCTTAAAATCTTTTGGTTTATATGTTAATTCGCCCATTATTTATCCTCCATTATTTTAGTAATATTAGCTACAAGGTCAGATACACTGAACGGCTGACCCTCTACTCGATTGTACTTATAGATGTTTAGGTGAGGTATCTTCCCTCCTAATACCAGAGCTAGCTGTCCCGTGTTCTGTTCACACACAATCAGCTTTGAGTATCGCTTTAAGACCTCTTCTGTGTTCTTAGGAAAAGGATTAAGAAACTTAAAATGAGCAAAAGCTACTTTTTTACCTGTTTCACGAACCTGTTTCATGCTCGCATATAAGTGGCCGTAAGTGCTCCCCCAACCTACAATTAGTGTGTCCGCATCTACATCACCCAGCACTTCTAACTCAGGAATACAATGGGCTATATAATCTACTTTGGCTTTTCTTGTATCTACCATCTTCTGGTGATTTTGGGGCTCTGTATTAATAGCACCTGTTTCATAGTCTTTCTCTAAACCACCTAAACGATGAGTAAACCCTTCTGTGCCAGGCGTAGCCCAGTATCTTACTTTGCTTAACTCATCTCGATGATAGGGCTTCCATGTATCTGCCATATCGGGTTTTACATAATGAGGCTGAATGCTGGGATAGGTAGCCAAGTCTGGTATTCTCCAAGCAGAAGCACCATTGGCAGCATATGCATCAGAAAGAAGAACTACAGGTGTCATGTGTTCTAGAGCGATCTTACAAGCCCAGTATGCTGCATCAAAACAATCAGAAGGAGAAGTTGCAGCTAGTACAACCATAGGGCTTTCTCCATTTCTGCCATAAAGAGCCTGGAGTAAGTCAGTCTGCTCTGACTTGGTGGGCATCCCTGTTGAAGGGCCACCTCGTTGTACATCTACAATAACCAAAGGCAGCTCGGCAATAACAGCTAGATTCATCGCTTCACTTTTTAGTGCTACTCCTGGTCCAGAGGTAGATGTTACGGCCAAGCAACCCGCAAAAGAAGCACCAATAGCACTTGCACAGCCCGCTATTTCATCTTCACATTGTACAGTAATCACTCCTAGCTCTTTGAATTTGGAAAGATGGTGTAATATATCTGTTGCAGGGGTAATGGGGTATGACCCTAGATAGAGCTGTAAGCCTGATTTTTCGGCGGCTGCCACTAAGCCATAGGCTGTCGCTTCATTGCCACTCACATCCATATAATAGCCTGCTTCCTTCTTGCCTTTTGATTCAATGCGGTAGGTAGAAACAGATGCGTGAATATTGTGCCCATAGTTGTAACCAGCATTCAACACTTGAATATTAGCCTTAGCAACCTCAGGGTTCTTTTGGCCAAATTTTTCATGGATAAGCTGCTCTGCTAGGTGCAAGGGCCTATTGAACAACCAGCAGGTAAGCCCCAAAGCCATCATGTTTTTACTCCTCAGAATAGCTCTGTTATCTAAGCCAAAATCTTTTAGAGACTCTTGACACATCGAAGAGATAGGTGCATGCACCACCTGATTCTTAATACCCAGCTCCTCAAAAGGTGTTAAGGTCTTATACTGTGCTTTTTTCAAGTCCTGCTCGCCAAAAGAGTCTGAATCAATAATAATTATAGACTGAGGTCTTAAGAATTTGGTGTTTTTCTTTAATGCTGCTGGATTCATGGCTACCAACACATCACATTTATCACCAGAGGTATATACCTTTTCTGCTCCTACATGCACTTGGAAGCCCGAAACTCCACCAAGTGTGCCCTGAGGAGCACGAATTTCTGCAGGATAATCAGGAAATGTCGCAATGTCATTTCCGATAACCGCCGATACATTGGAAAAAATAGTACCAGCTAGCTGCATACCATCGCCGGAGTCACCAGCAAAACGGACAACCACTTTGTCGATGTCCTTAATCGTCATTTCATCAGCCATAATTGTTTAGTTTAAAGTTAATTTTACGCTGTTTTCATAGCAACTCTCACTTCTTGTAAAAGCACAATGACAATATCGCAAACCTATAGCACTAAACAAAAAGATTGGATTGAATATATTAGTTAAAAAGGAGAGAGAAAAACTGAAGTGTTCTCAAGCCAGCTTCAATAGATATTAGCAAACTATAACAGGTATATTTACATTTCGTGGAATGGATAAAACTCTGGCAATACACAATACTTACTGTTTCATAAAACAGCTGTAGTACTAATCTTTATCCATTCATTGAGTTTTAGACAATAAAAAAGATGCAGGCTTACACCTACATCTTACGCTCTATTCATGTACTCTCTTATGTCTATTGACCTGATATAAGCTCACAGCTTGTATCAGCCTGTATGTATAAGTAGTCTTGCCGGGAATCGAACCCGGATCTAAAGTTTAGGAAACTTCTATTCTATCCGTTGAACTACAAGACTTCCTATAGTAAACGCAAAGATACAAGATTCCTCATTATTTAAAAATATTATTTATTCAAAATCATAATAGTTTAACCCCATCTCTGAGTTATAATGCCTCATCAGATCTGCATCGTAATCTTCTACCACAAACTCTCCTCTTCCACTTATAATAGCAGAGAGTAAGTGACCTGCTATAGCACGATAATCAGCACAGCCTAATGTAATATGAATATGCAGATATATGTCCTTATCGTATTGCGAGATATTACCAGTTAAATTAGCAATCTCCATAGGTTCTTCAAACAGCTGTGTATCATACTCCTTCGTTTTAGCATTAAAAAAACGTAGGCGCACCTGATCTACTGAACCTATTCCATGTATTACTCCTGACTTGATTTTCATGAGGGAGCAAAACTGATTGAGGGTTTTAACCACCTCTGCCCCATTCTGTAGACTTACAATATACTTTTTCCCAATTTTTTTATAAGAAAACATAGTTTCATTCAATTTAGGTTATTAATTGTCTAACAAATAATGGTAAGGAGCGGTTTTAAGAGAAAGCTTATTTTGTAGACTAAAGCCTTATTATTAACATATTGAGCAAAAAAAAGGTGGTAACAAGTTACCACCTTTTAAATTTATATTTAAGCTTCAATTACTTAATAAGGCTCATAAAATCAGCGCTTGTAAAGTATTTAGCAAATTCTAGATCAGCAGCTGCTTTCTTAGCTAATGAAGGTTCTTTTTGAATAGCCTTCTTTAAGTTAGTAAGAACCATGTTGCTATTGTTTGTTCTAGCACCTAATACCGCAGATAAGTAGTCGGTATAAGCATCTGGATTCTTAATGTTAGCCAATGTGCTTTTTGCTTTGTTGTAGTCTTTAGCTAAGATTTGCGCTAAAGCTGCACTATTAGTATGAATATCACCAAAAGAGCTTACTGCTTTATCATATTCACCCTGAGCGATATAAAGGTTACCCATAGCTTCACCTAGTGCTTTTGCACCAGCACCTTTACCTAGGTAAGACTCTGCTACGTCCTTCTTTCCTTTTGCTAATGAAATTAGACCTAAGTTGGTGTTCACTTCAGGAGTTGACTCTATAGAGCTAGCCTTTTTGAAGAAAGACTCTGCCTTTGATAGGTTACCTTCTTGGTAAGCAATTTTACCTAAGTTATTAAAGCCACGGTAATCTCTTGGATATAGCTCTGTTGCTTTTTTGTAGATTTCTTTTTGCTCTGCTACATTATCAGTAAGGGTAGCTGCATAAAGAAGCTCCTCTACATTTAACTCTTTTGCATTGCTACGAGCTAAGTTTGAAATCTCCTCATCAGATTTACCAATAATCTCATAGTTTAAGATTAAACGTGAACGTCTTAGTTGTGGTAAAACATCTTCTGCTAGAGTTGAATATACCGAAGATATGTTTTTAATTTCTTGCTCTCTTCTTTCTGGATCTGAGTACATAGAAAGAACGCGAAGAATAACATCTTTATCCTGGATATTTGACTGAGCTACTAACTCTTTAAAGCCTTCCCAGTCTTGAGCAGTATATTTTGCATCAACAGGAACATTTAGCTTAGCATTCTTTAATTCTCTATTGATTACGTTTGCCGTATTTCTTTCACGGTTCTTTGCTAAACCAGTATTGAGCTCAAGACCACCATCTGGAGATGCATAGGCTGAAACCTCAACACTTGCTACACGTTTATTTACAGCATCTTCAATATTCTTAACTTGGTCTTTGAAGTCTTTTGCTTTCTTCAACTCACTATTACGAATATTAGACTGCTGAATAAGGAACATAATATTGTCCTTATGTGCTTCTTTTATAATACGTTGGAAAGCATCTTCACCTAAAGCTGGGTTAGCTGAACCTAAAGTATTATTAATAAGCTCAGAGGTTGAAATCACACCATCAGCCACCTTTACAGCTGGGATAGTATATACCTTTGCGCCTTTACGAGCCTTAAATTCTAAGAACAACTCTGATTGAGCCATTTCAGGTACATAATCAAACTCTGTCTTTAATGTGTAATTACCACCCATGTGGTAAGAAACAGTTTGATGGTTGTTTTGAACTTTTTCACCTTGGAACTTAGCAGTAGTTCCTCTCGCTTCTCCACCCTTCCATTTTAATACAGGAGTAACTTCAACTACTGTTTTTTTGTTAAAGTACTTTTCTGGGAATTTTCCGTTAATAGTTACAGGAACTTTACCCCCTACAGCTTCTAAAACTACTGGTGTTGTAGTAAAGTAGTCTGAAGTCAGACCACCCATCTTACTACCACATGAAGATAACGCTACAATAAGTGCTACTATTGCAGGCAAATACAACTTTTTCGTCATCATTGGCATAAATTTAATGTTTATAATCTTTCGCAAATATATCAAATAGTATTTTAACCACAAGAAGTTTATGAGAGCATTTCTTTACAAAAACACTCTTTATGCGAATTATTCACTTAATACTCAAAAATAACAAAATAAATGCAAATCGCCCTTATTTTTAGACTATTTATTTCTGGGGTGGTATCTTAAGATCTCAGACCTTATCATACTTCGATCAAGATGCGTATAAATTTCGGTTGTTGTTATGGATTCATGCCCCAGCATACTCTGAATGGCTCTTAGGTTTGCACCTCCTTCTAGCAGGTGTGTTGCAAAGGAGTGTCGAAAGGTATGTGGGCTTACATTTTTTGTAATACTGGCTTCAGCCGCATACTTCTTTACTATTTGGAAGATCATAACACGCGATAACTGTCCTCCTCGTCTGTTGAGAAATAAGGTATCCTCATCTCCTTTTTTTACTATTAGAGCTCCTCGATCCATTAGATAATACCTTATTTCTTGTATAGCTCTATCAGATATAGGTACTAAACGTTGTTTTTTTCCTTTACCATCTACAATTATATAGCCTTCCTCGAAATAGAGCTTGGATATTTTTAGGTGAGTCAGCTCTGAAACACGCAAACCACAGCTGTATAATGTTTCAATAATAGCTCTATTGCGTTGCCCCTCAGGAGTGCTGACATCAATGACGTTAATGATTGCATCCACTTCTGATAGTGTTAGAACCTCTGGAATACGAAAACCTATTTTAGGCATCTCTAATAAGCTTGCGGGATTTTTGTCCACTACATTTTCTAACAACAGAAAATGATAGAATGATTTGATTCCTGAAATTATTCTGGCTTGAGAGCGAGGATGAATACCCAAGTCATGAAGTGCAGCAATAAAGTTCTGTAAATCTGTTAGTTCTAAAGTGAAAAAACCTTTTTGTTCTTCTTCAGTATATACGATAAGTTTATTCAAGTCAGCAAGGTAGGCTTCTATCGTATTCTCTGATAGAGACTTCTCTAACTTTAAATAATGCCTATATTTTGTTATAACAGATGAAAGTGATTTGTTATTCGGTGAAAAGCCTTCCATTACAGTAATTTTTTAATATCTTTGCAGAATAGTATCAAGTCTAGGAACAAAGATATAAATTGATTATCGAAAATATGAAAGTACTTATAATTAATGGCCCCAACATTAATTTGGTAGGTAAACGAGAACCCTCAGTATATGGTACTCTGTCAATGAAAGAATATTTCGATCAATTGACTTCACAATACCCTGCTATTCATTTAGACTACTTTCAATCCAACATAGAAGGTGAGCTTATTGATAAGATTCAAGAAGTTGGTTTCCACTACGATGGTATTATCCTCAATGCTGGTGCCTACACACATACTTCTATTGCATTACTTGATGCCATTCGGGCTATACAAGCTCCCGTTATAGAAGTCCATATATCCAATACCCAAGCACGAGAAGAGTACAGACATCATTCTATGATAGCTGCAGCTTGTCGCGGTGTTATTTGTGGTTTTGGATTAAACTCCTATAGACTAGCTTTAGAAGCCCTGTTAAGTGATTAGGAACAAATTCTTAATTTGACAGAGAAAGACAAATATATTATGATGTTAAAGCAAACTAAAATTGTAGCGTCAATCTCAGATAGACGCTGTGACGTTGATTTCCTACAAAAGCTATATGAGGCTGGAATGAATGTGGTTCGTATGAACACAGCTCACGGAACTCAAGAGGGTTTTGAAGTGTTAATTAATAACGTTAGAACAGTATCCAACCGTATAGGTATTCTAATGGATACCAAAGGACCAGAAATTAGAACTACTGCTTGTGAGGAACCTATAGATTATAAAATAGGTGAACGTGTTTTTATGGTCGGTGACCCAGAAAAAATAACTACTCGTGGGTGTATTTCTGTATCTTACCCAAACTTTGTACAAGACTTAGAAGTAGGTAAGGACATCTTGATCGATGACGGAGAGTTAAGCCTTAGGGTTATTGAGAAAGAGGAAGACCATCTTGTCTGTGAAGTCATGAATGAGGCAACTCTTGCAAGTCGCAAAAGTGTAAATATCCCTGGGGTACGTATCAACCTACCTTCTCTAACAGAAAAGGATAAGAACAACATCCAATATGCTATTGAGAAAAATATCGACTTTATCGCACACTCATTTGTACGTAACAAGCAAGATATTTTAGATATAAAAGAAATATTAGATGCCAAGGATAGCGATATTAAGATTATTGCTAAGATTGAAAATCAAGAAGGTGTTGACAATATCGATGAAATCATTGAAACTGCAGATGGTATAATGATTGCTCGTGGAGACCTTGGTATTGAAGTGCCCCAAGAGCGCATTCCTGGTATCCAACGTCGTATCATCAAGAAATGTATTTTGGAGAAGAAGCCTGTGATTGTAGCGACACAAATGCTTCATACCATGATTAGCAACCCTAGACCAACTCGTGCAGAAGTAACAGATATCGCTAACGCAATCTATTACCGTACTGATGCTTTAATGCTTAGTGGTGAGACTGCATATGGTAAGTATCCTGTAGAAGCAGTTCGTACCATGGCTACCATTGCTGCACAGGCTGAAGCAGATAAACTAGATGAAAATGACATCAAAATTCCTCTAGAAAATCCTGATGTTACAGCATTTTTAGCCAAACAAGCTGTAAAATCAACTTCTTTAATGAATATAGGGGCAATTATTACGGATAGCTTTAGTGGACGTACTGCTAGAAACTTATCTGCCTTTAGAGGTAAGTGCCCTGTTTTAGCTATTTGCTATAAGGAAAAAACCATGCGTCATTTAGCACTTTCTTATGGAGTTGAAGCTATCTACCTCCCTGAAAGAGCAAATGGGCAAGAATATTATTTTGCTGCTCTCAGAAAACTAGTGAAAGAAGGACGTCTTTCTGAAGATGATATGGTATGCTACTTAAGTAGTGGTAGAAGAAATATGCGTACCTCATTCTTAGAAATCAACACTGTGGAAGATGTGTTAAAATATGCAGATGAGTACGTTCTTCCTAACAGAAATAGATATCTATAATAGAAAATGATAGAAACTGAGGCTCTTGATCAGTATATTGCTGATCACAGCGATTCCGAAAGTGATTACTTAAAAGCGCTTTATCGTGCTACACATGTAAAGCTCCTTCGTCCGCGTATGGCCTCTGGACATATACAAGGGCGAATTCTAAAGATGTTAACATCTATGATTCGCCCTCGTACTATTTTAGAAATAGGGACCTATAGCGGATATTCAGCACTTTGCTTGGCCGAGGGCTTAGAGGAAGGCGGTATGCTACATACTTTTGAAATCAATGACGAGCAAGAGGATTTTACTCGACCTTGGCTTGAAAACTCTCCTTTTGCTGACAAAATAAAGTTTTACATTGGTGATGCTTTAGAGTTGGTGCCTAATCTCAATACTACCTTCGACATGGCTTTTATAGACGGTGACAAACGCCGTTACATAGCCTATTATGAAATGACCCTTGAGCATCTTTCCCAAGGAGGCTACATACTTGCCGATAACACCTTATGGGATGGACACGTATTGGATAGTCATAAAAGTAATGATTGGCAAACAATAGGCATCAAGGCATTTAATAGCTATATAGCAAATGATAAACGGGTAGAAAAGGTTATATTACCCTTAAGAGATGGATTAACACTCATCCGAAAACTATAATTTATACTTTATGGAAACTACAAGACAACAAAAAATAGCTCGTTTGATTCAAAAAGAGTTAAGTGAAATGTTTCAACTACAGACTCAGGCAACACAAGGCGTTCTAATCTCTATTAGCGGAGTAACAGTAACTCCTGACCTAAGCATAGCTAGAGCCTATCTGAGCATCTTCCCATCTAATCAAAAAGAAGAGCTAATTACCAATATTCGGGCCAACACAAAGGCCATTAGATATGATTTAGGAAAGCGGGTTCGTCACCAGTTACGAATCATCCCTGATTTGGAGTTTTTTATTGATGACTCTTTGGATTACGCAGAAAGAATAGATGAGCTTCTAAAGTGAAATTAGCACGGCATATTGCATGGCGTTATCTTTTTTCAAAGAAGAAACATAACGCAATAAATATCATTTCAGCTATTTCAGTTTGTGGAATAGCTTTAGCCACATTGACTCTTGTATGTACATTATCTGTTTTTAATGGCTTTCAAGAATCTGTGGCTAGTTTTTTTACAGCTTTTGATCCTGACTTAAAAGTTGTTGCCACCACTGGCAAAACATTTGACTTAGATACGAGTACTCGTGAAGCTATAGAGCAACTGGAGGGGGTTGATTTAATAACTTGTACACTAGAAGAGAATGCCATGCTCAAATACAAGCAAAATCAGAGCATGATTAAGCTTAAAGGGGTAGATGATAATTTTCACCACGTCACTTCAATCAATACATTACTCATAGGAAAGGGGAGCTACATTCTTCAAGATGAGATTGTCAACTATGGTATTATGGGCGTGGAGCTAGCATCAAACCTACATACAGGCATCCAACCCGTCCAAGCCTTGGAAGTTTATACTCCTAAGCCTGGTGTGAGAGTGAATATGTCAAATCCCGCCGCTTCATTTAATACTGGCTTCTTATACTCACCTGGTGTGCTATTTGCTGTTAATCAGCCCAAATATGATGCTAACTATTTGATTTGTTCTTTAGCTTTTGCCCAAGAGTTGTTGGGTTACGAAGACAAGATATCTGCAATAGAGATTAAACTCACCGCTCATGCTGACCTGAAAAAAACAAGATTAGCCGTACAGCAGATTATGGGTAAGCGATTTAAAGTACTTGATCAATACCAGCAGCAAACCGATATTTTCAATATCATGAAAATAGAAAAATTAATTTCTTTTTTCTTTCTCATTTTTATCCTCTTAATTGCTTGCTTCAACATCATAAGTTCGTTGTCGATGCTGATTTTAGAGAAGAAGGAGGATATGCAAATCCTAATCAACCTTGGAGCCGACAATAACTTTGTTGCTAAGGTATTTCTCTATGAGGGAAGAATTATCACCCTTATCGGAACAATTTCTGGTCTACTTTTGGGAGTTGCCCTTACTCTTTTGCAGCAGGAGTTTGGTTTTATAAAGCTTAGTGGTGGCTATCAGTTTATAACAACTGCATATCCTGTAAGCTTACATCTATCAGACTTACTTTTAATTATAGCCACTGTAGTTGTCGTTGGATTTGTATCGGTGTGGTATCCTATTCAATACTTAAGTAAAAGAATTCTTACTCAAAAATAGGTTCATTGAGCAGGTCAAGAGCTTTTAGAACCACAGGATCTATTCGATTCATTACTTGGTAAAAAGCCTCTTCACCCCATACATATTGAGATATAAGTGCTTTTAGTAGACTAACCAAATACGCAGAACACATTTGCTTATCCTGATCTTCAATCTTTAATCCCCCCAGCTCTAAATTGGTGTACACTTGATCAAGCAGATTAACGCTTGATTTAGAGCCCTCTACGAACTGCTCTATAGCAGTAAACTCCAAGATATCACTTCTATGATTATCCACATAAGCTATAGCTAATTGTTGAAGTAGTGCCTCTTTAGCTGAGTTTCTATATAAGGTATTCTTATAAATAGAGTCTTGACGGGGTACTAATACATCTGGTAAAATTCCACCTCCACCATAAATAGTACGAGACTTCAAAAGTGTCTTATAGGGGCGTGAATCCACTTGCTCTACCCCTTTTATTAGTAAGTCTCCCTCTTGTGCATCACTCTGTCTTTGATCCGTATAGTAGGGCTTTTGAATACATCTTCCAGCAGGTGTATAGTACCGAGCTATTGTCAACTGTATCCTAGAGCCATCGGCCAAATCCAAAGATCTTTGGACTAAACCCTTTCCAAAAGATCTACGTCCTATAAGTATTCCCCTATCCCAGTCTTGCACCGCACCTGCTACGATTTCACTAGCAGAGGCACTTTGTTCGTCTAGGAGAATTACGAGCTTGCCCGACTTGAACAACCCATCTCCTCGCGCATAAAAACTGCGATTATTGTTTGCCTGCCCTAGCGTATAGACAATACGCTGTTCTGCACTCAAAAAATGGTTAGCCAACTCTATCGCTTCATTCAGCAAACCACCACTATTTCCCCTTAGATCCAAGACTAATTGTGTTGCCCCTTGTTTAAGGAGCTTTGAAAGGTGTTTTTTGAATACTTTGGACGAGTTTTTACTGAACCGACCAAACCGAATGTAGGCTGTATTAGCTGTTAGGAGATAACTACTCAGGATAGGACTAATGGGTATTTCTTGTCGAATGAGGGTAGTTGTTTTGTAAACTCCTGTCTTTGAGCGAAATGTTTTTAGCTCTACTTTACTTTTCTTTGGTCCACGCAACATTTTTATTATAGTGGGGAGCCTCATCTGTACACCAGCAACTACTGATTGATTAACGGCTAACACACGATCACCTACTTGTAAGCCAGCTTTAGCTGCTGGTCCTTGGGGAAGTACTTCAGTCAGATATAAGGTGTCTCTAAACATTACAGCACGTATTCCAATACCAGTAATTTGACCTTTCACCTGTTCCTTAAGTGCCTGTACTTGATCGGCAGAATAGTAAGTAGAATGGGGATCAAGGCTCTGAAGCATGCCTCTAATTCCCTGTTCAACCAATTGATGCTCGTCTATACTATCAACATAAAGTTTATGAATCAGATACTCAGCCATGAGAAGCTTCTGAGACGCTGAAATATCTTTTGTTTGGCTGTAACACAGTACAGGAGTAATTAGAAGTAAGACTAAGACAATCCACCTCTTCATAATCAAAGTTTCATGCCTTTGGGTATAAACTGGCTGATGTCTTTATTAAAGGATAATAATTCTCGTACTAGGGTAGAGCTAACACAGCTCAACTCTGGCTCTGTAAATAACAGTATTGTCTCAATTCCTTCTAGCTTGCGATTTATGTCTGCTATAGACTCCTCGTATTCAAAATCTTTCACTGTGCGAATACCGCGAATGATAAACTTTGCTTCTTGCTCCAAGGCAAAATCAACTGTTAGATTGCGATAAGCCTCAACTTTAATGCGAGGGTTGTCTTTATAGAACTCACGTATTACCGCTACACGTTTTTCGGTACTAAAGTGCGTGTTTTTGGTTTCGTTGATGCCTATACCAATTACGATTTCATCCATAAATGTAAGCGCACGCTCTACAATAGAGTAATGTCCTATCGTAAAAGGATCAAAGGTTCCTGGAAAAATAGCTCTTTTCATACTGTAATTTTAAGCAATGTCTTCTTCAACTACTAGGTTATCAATTATAAACTCTTGACGATCCATCGTGTTCTTACCCATATAAAATTCTAATAGCTCATTAACGGCATCGGTCTTTTTCCACTTTACTTGCTCTAGTCTCATATCTTTACCAATGAAGTGCTTAAACTCACTAGGTGATATCTCTCCTAGCCCTTTGAATCGTGTGATTTCTGGATTCGTTCCGAGCTCTTGAATTGCTTTTATACGCTCCTCCTCGCTATAACAATAACGGGTTTCCTTTTTATTTCTCACTCGGAATAAAGGGGTTTGAAGAATATAAACATGTCCCTTCTTTATCAGGTCTGGGAAAAACTGAAGGAAGAAGGTTATTAAGAGTAAACGAATATGCATTCCATCTACATCGGCATCGGTTGCTACTATTACTTTATTGTAGCGTAAGCCATCAATACCATCTTCAATATTTAAAGCTGCTTGTAGTAGATTAAACTCCTCGTTTTCATACACCACTTTTTTAGTTAAGCCATAGGAGTTTAAGGGCTTACCTCTTAAGCTAAAGACTGCCTGTGTGTTTACATCTCTACTTTTAGTAATTGAGCCACTTGCTGAATCTCCCTCAGTAATAAAGATACAAGACTCCTCTTTTTGGCTCCCTTTATCATCATTAAAGTGTACGCGACAATCCCTTAGCTTTTTATTGTGTAAGCTAACTTTTTTAGCTCGCTCCCTGGCTATTCTAGTAATACCAGCTATTGCTTTGCGTTCTTTCTCAGACTCTTGAATTTTCTTTAGTAAAACCTCTGCGACTTTGGCATTACGGTGTAAAAAGTTATCTACCTCCTGCTTAACAAAATCACCTACAAACTTATTTACAGTTGGTCCATTCGGTCCTACATGCGTAGATCCTAGCTTAATTTTGGTCTGACTTTCAAAGAGTGGTTCTTCAACATTAATAGCTATAGCTGCTACTAAGCCGCTACGAATATCAGAGAAGTCATGGTTCTTATCATAAAAATCACGAATTGTTCGAGCTATATGCTCTTTAAAAGCACTCTGATGTGTACCTCCCTGAGTGGTATGCTGCCCATTAACAAAAGAGTAGTATTCCTCACCATATTGTGACACATGAGTAAAGGCTATCTCTATGTCTTCTCCCTTTAGATGTATGATTGGATATAAACATTCAGAAGTCATCCGATCTTCTAATAAATCTTCGAGACCGTTACGTGATTCTATCCGTTCTCCATTATAGATAATGGTTAAACCTGTGTTGAGATAAGTATAATTCTTGAGCATGGTTTCTACATACTCATGGCGGAATTCATAGTTTTTAAATAAGGTATTGTCCGGCTCAAAATAAATATAGGTACCTCTTCTTGCCTTAGACTCCTCGGTAATATCTGAAGCTAACTCGCCTCTATTAAAAGTGGCATAACGAACTTGATCATCTCTAAAACTCTTCACTTCAAAATGACTACTTAGTGCATTAACAGCTTTAATCCCTACACCATTCAGTCCTACACTTTTTTTGAAGGCCTTACTGTCATACTTACCTCCTGTATTGAGCACACTTACCGCCTCAATAAGCTTACCCTGAGGTATACCACGTCCATAATCGCGTACAGTCACACGAAGATTATCTTCGATTTTGACCTCAATACGCTTGCCTGCACTCATTTTGAACTCGTCAATACTATTATCTAGAACCTCCTTTAATAAAACATATATTCCATCCTCAACATATGATCCATCGCCAAGCTTACCAATATACATACCAGGTCTTGTACGGATGTGCTCCATATCACTCAAATGCCTAATATGCTCATCGGTATAAGTTACATTTGTTGTTTTATTTTCCAAGTTCTCACTCATAATTGTATCAATCAATATTTTTTATAAATGCACGTCTGCGTTTGTGCTGCTCTGTTTTAAAGTAATCCCACTGCGCCTGAACCTTCCCATTTAACTCTAATTCTGGGTTTGATTCAGCATATTCAAACCCGAGTTTCTTATAAATAGGGATTAAGTCATCAAATAGTAAAGCATTCACTCCCTTGTTTTGGTACTCAGGCTTTATAGCTACCAGTAATAAATCAAGCATCTTTGCTCGTTTCCTTAAAAATAAGGCTTTTAATAGATAATACCAACCAAAAGGTAAAAGCTTACCTTTCGCTTTTTGCAGTGCTTCAGAAAGTGATGGCATTGATAAACCGACACCAACTAACTGACCCTCCTTGTCTGTAATTAGTGTGATCATGCGTAGATCTACTATCGGTAAATACATTTTGACATATTGGTCTATTTGCTCTTGGCTTAAAGGAGCAAAACCATACAAGGGTTGATAAGCCTCATTCATGAGCTCAAATATCGCTTGTCCATATTCTTTGGCTAGCTTTTTACCTGAGCTGTATTTCTTTACTTCTAGTCCATATTTTTTTTGTACGATGCGAGAAATACGGTGGTGTTTCTCTGGTATACTATCAGGAATATATATTTTATACTCTAACCAGTCCACGTCTTTACGATAGCCAAGTTGAACTAAGTGTTCTGGATAATAAGGGTAGTTATAAATAGTAGCCATCGTACTCAACTGATCAAAACCTTCTATCAGCATTCCTTCAGCATCAAAGTCTGTGAAGCCAAGTGGTCCTTGAATTTCGACCATACCCTTTTCTTTGCCCCAATCCTCTACAGCTTGTAGCAAGGCTTTTGTTACTTTTATATCATCAATAAAGTCTATCCAGCCAAAACGTACTCGCTTTTGCTTCCATATTTTATTGGCTTTATGGTTGATTAAAGCTGCCACACGTCCTACAATTTCACCATCTTGATAAGCTAATAAATAATCTGCCTCACAATAAGCGAAAGCTCCATTCTTCTTTTTATCAAAAGTACCCAACATATCATCATATAAGTCGGGTACTGAATAAGGATTGTCTTTATATAATTCGTAATTAAAACGTATAAACTTCTTTAACTCTTGTTTAGTAGATACTTTTCTGATTTCTATCGACATAATTTTATCTCAAATATGTGAGCAAATATACTTTAAAAAATGCATAATACACACCTGCAGCCCCAAAAAGCCCTCCAAATAGCTCCTTCAAGCAACTGCTATTAAATAACTTAGGTAAAACACATAAAGTAGAATAAAAAACACGCCCTCTACTCTTTTTATAACTCGGCGCCCATAACAGAGGCTAACAACAAAAAACAAGATAGAAGCAGCTATCAAAACTAATAAATCTATGGTTGTAATACCTTGCACATAAAGTGGGCGTATGCTCGCACTACAGCCTAATACAAAAAAGATGTTGAATAAATTACTCCCTATTACATTTCCTATTGCTATCTCAGGATTCCGCTTTAGGGACGCAACTACCGAGGTTGCTAACTCTGGAAGGGAAGTTCCTCCAGCCACTAGAGTTAACGCTATGACAGATTCAGATACTCCTAAGCCTCTAGCAATCTGACTAGCAGCTTCTACAAACACTTTTCCACCATAGATCAAGCCAGTAAACCCGCCTATGATATATAGGGTAGATTTGAAAGCTGACATCATATGAATATCATTGCTCTGCTCTTCCAGAGCATCACTACCCGACTGCCTTGCCACATAGAATGTGTAACTCAAGAACAATACAAAGAAAGAGAGTAGGATTAACCCATCAGATCTTGAGAGTACATTGGCTGTTCCACCATCCAACAGTACATCACTTACCAAAAAAAACAGAATAAAAGAGGATAAAATACAAATTGGTATTTCAACTTTAAGAGTGCTTTCTGATATTACAATCGGTGTAACAACAGCTGTACAGCCCACAATAAGTAGTAAATTGAATATGTTACTACCCACTACATTACCTACAGCTAAGTCTGCACTGCCTTGCAAAGCTGATGAAATACTGACAGCTAGCTCGGGAGCAGATGTACCAAAAGCCACTACCGTCAGACCAATAACTATTGGTGGTATAGAGAATCGCTTTGCTATAGAGGCTGCCCCATCTGTTAGCCAACTAGCTCCAAATAAAATAAGTAGTAAACCTCCAATTAAAAAAATAACATTCCACATCTTTTATATTTTTGAGCAAACGATAATTACTTTGTCACCCGAATGCAGAGTTGTTGCAAACAAGTATTTGTTACCTCCCTCTACTATTTTTAGTTTCTTACGCAGCTGAGCTACAGTAGACGGGAAGTTACGGATAGTTAAGTTGGCCGCTTTCACATTTTTTTTGAGCGACTTCAACGAAGACTTATCAAATCCATACACACTTTCCACCAAGAATTGTCGTCCTGGAAAGGCTTCAACAAGCTCATTTGAGGTGTAAAGATGACTATTAACATGTAATTTACTTAGGTGATAATACTCACTCATCACTTTATATGCCCCAGCCTTAAGTAAGGCTACATTAGGCTCATATAAGTATTTCTGTACTTCAGAACTATATGCAACTGATGCCTCTAGTTCCTGATCCAAAGAATAGGAGAAAAGTTCAAAGTCTTCCTTTCCTTTTAAGTTCACACAGTACAAATGAGGTGATTTTACCACTTCCTTGCTGTTATCCATAAGTAATAATAACTCCTTACACTCATTTTGAACTGCTACAATATGAATTTCACCTATATTTGTGAGCTCTCTACAAGCGAGTGTTACATCTAGCATGGGTGACATTTTGATCAGCACTTTTTTAGCTTTCTGCCTCAACTCGCTTTCGATTTCTAAGACATTAGGTGTACAATCTGATATAGATATAACTTTCGCACCAACTCTATTGCGACGCGCAGGATCAATAAATACAACATCTACCTCATCTAGTTGAGCTAAAATCTGTTCTGCCTGTCCAACCTTTACACTTATATTGTCCAAGCCAAAAGCTTTGAAGTTGGCTTGAGCTATAAGAGCTAAACTTTCATTTTGCTCCACATAGGTAACTCGCTTAAAGTTTCTTGCCAGACAAGTCGTGTCTACGCCAAAACCACCTGTTAAGTCAACCAGGCTATCTCCTTTAATGAGCTGCTCCTTATAGCGAGCTGTCAGCTCAGATGAACATTGCTCTAAAGAAAGATGCACAGGGTAATAAATAGAGGAATTGTGATACCAGCTTGGTAGCTTTTGCTTGATACGCTGTCTCCCATCAATCTGCTGAACTGCTATTCGCAAGTCTTCACCTTGTAATACTTGACTACTTAATAGTAGTTGATGAACATCATCGTCTTTGTGTTCTTCAATAAAAGCTTTTATTGCTTCTGATAACATGCTAGGGTATCACTTTATAAAATTGGCGGGCTTCAGGTCTTCTAATTCTATTGAAGTGCCACCACTCTGTAGTTATAGTTCTAAATCCAGCTTTTCTCATCACAGCTCGTAACAACTCTCTGTTCCTCTTTTCTTCAGCTGTTAGGACACCACTTTGTACAAGAGCATCCTCTTGATCGATATGAGCTTCATACCCTAAGTGATCTACAGCTGTGCCCATAGGTAGTTCTTTTCCATGCTCATCTAGAATAGTCAAATCGACAGCCATTCCATAATTATGTAAGCCTCCTCCATTTGTCGGATTAGATACATACTTAAACTTACTCGTTCCTTTTACCTTATTCCACATTAACTGTTGTACAGACATGGGCCTACAGGCATCATAAATTACAAACCGATATGCAGGGTTGATTTCTTTTAAGTATTGATGAGCTTGAATTAAGGATTCTGCAGCTAAAGGGTGTAAGTAAGGTTGCTTTAAATCAGTGTATAAGATTTCTCCAACAAAATTGTTAGGAAAAGCATACATCATATAAACTTGTATACTCGGATCTAAATCTAGGACATTAACCATCCCAATAGACTCAAGATAACGTTCTGTTTCTGTCCTATCTTGTTGCTGACTCCAAACAAAAGAACTAACATTTAGTATGAGTACTAAAAATAACAAACATCTCTTCACCCTACTTTTCATACTTCTTCAGAAATTCTATCAGCTGATTTATTGCTAAGGCCCTATGACTTATCTTATTTTTAACTGCATCTCCTAACTCTCCAAAAGTCTGCTCATAACCTTTGGGTTGAAATATAGGATCATAACCAAAACCTGCACTTCCTCTTTTAGTTTGAACTATATCTCCATGCACAACACCTTCAAATTGATACTCTTTTCCCTCCACAATTAGGGAAATTACTGTTCGAAATTGTGCATCACGCTGCTCTACTCCCTCTAGTTCTCGCAAAAGTTTTTGCATATTGGCTTCAGAATCATTTCCTTCTGTGGCATAACGAGCTGAATAAACTCCTGGTGCCCCATTCAAAGCAGCTACCTCCAAGCCTGTATCATCAGAAAAACAATTTAGGCCATACGTGTCATATACGTATTTCGATTTTAAGTAAGCATTCCCTTCAAGACTTGAAGCTGTTTCAGGAATATCCTCATTACATCCGATATCTGCAAGCCCGACCACTTGATAAGAGGGAGCCAATAAAGCTGCTACCTCCTTTAATTTATGCATGTTATGCGTTGCAAAAACTATTTTAGACTTCATTATTTTACTTTTATTTTATCAAACCCTTGACCATAAACTCCAATGACCGAGCTCTGAGAAATAAAGGCATTGGGATCAATGTCATTCACAAATCTAAAAATAAGGATTGATTCCGTTTTTTTTGCCAAGACCATTAAAACCTTTACTTCGTTTTGGCTATACCAGCCCGTACCTTGTATGACAGTTACGCCTCTACCAGTCTGTTTCGTAATTCTATTGGCTATCTCTTCGTGCTTTTTAGAAAATATAAAAAACTGCACGGACTGACGCGCACTATTTACGACCCAATCCAATACATTAGTTTGTATAAACAATGTAATAAAGCCCATAATGACTAGCTTCCAGTCGTGATAGATAAAATAACTAGAAAGAACAATGGTAAAATCAAATGCTAGTATAACTCTTCCTAATGAAATATCTCTATATTTATTGATAACAGCAGCTATGATATCTGTACCACCTGTACTCCCATTATTAATAAAAACAAGTCCAACCCCTAACCCACACATAGAGGCACCAATTACACAAGCCATAAATCCTTCATCTGGCCCTAGTAGTTGGAGTATCTCGCCATTAGCATCCTTAAAAAGTAGTTGTGCTAATGAAGTGCATAAAGTCATTACTAACACACCATATACCGTGCGAATAGTAAAACGCTTTCCAAGAATCTTAAAAGTTGCTGCTAATAGCACTATGTTAATTAAGAAATAAGTGTATTGTATAGGAAAGCCGGTTGCAAAATAAACAAGCGTAGCAACACCTGCTGTACCTCCTAATACTAACTTATAGGGCAGTAAGAAGAGCGCCCAACCAGTAGAGTAACAAACAATTCCTAAGGTTATAAATAGAAAGTCCTTTATGGTCCGTAACCTTGTATGCGTACTTAGCGTGTGTGTCATGTATAGCTAAAGTTTAAGTTTTGTGAATTAATTTAAGGTAAGTCAAAAAGACTTACCTTAAATATAGTTTAAAATACCAAGTTTACAATCTTGCCAGGCACAACAATAATTTTTTTAGGCTCTTTGCCCTCTAACCATTTGATCGTGCGCTCATCAGCAATCACCTTTTGTTGAATCTCTTCACGAGTTTCATCTGCTGCAAACTCCATATTGAAGCGTGATTTCCCATTAAATGAGATATTATATGTTTTAACCGATTCCTTTAAGTAGGCTTCATTATACTGAGGCCATTCAGCCAAACAAATAGATGTTTTATGTCCTAAGACACTCCAAAGTTCTTCACAAACATGGGGGATATAAGGAGAAAGAACCACAGCTAATTGTTCTAAAATTTCTTTCTTGTGGCACTTTAAAGAAGTCAGTTCATTTACACAAATCATAGAAGCACTCACTGTTGTATTGAAAGAGAAACACTCAATATCTTCAGTCGCTTTTTTAATAAGCTTATGTAGTGCTTTTAGCTCTTCTTTGGTTGCAGGCTTATCTTCTACTAGACAGTTTCCTTGGCGGTCAAAGAATAGCCCCCAGAATCGGTGAATGAATCGATATACCCCATCAATACCATTCGTATCCCAAGGCTTAGATTGTTCCAATGGCCCTAAGAACATCTCATACATTCGCAAGGTGTCGGCACCATAACGATCTACAATTCTATCAGGATTGACTACGTTGAACATAGACTTACTCATTTTCTCCACAGCCCATCCACACTGGTATTGTCCTTCTTTATTTAAAATAAATTCTGCTGTAGCAAACTCTGGTCTCCACTTCTTGAAAGCTTCGATATCTAAAAAGTCATTCTCGACAATATTGACATCTACATGTAAGGGGGTTGTTTCATACTGATTCTTCTGTTCGAATGAAACAAACTTGTTTGTTCCATTGATACGATATACAAAGTTACTTCTGCCTTGAATCATGCCCTGATTTACAAGCTTTTGAAATGGTTCTGAGTGAACAGCTACTCCCCTATCAAAAAGAAACATATTCCAAAATCTAGCATAGATTAAGTGGCCAGTAGCATGCTCTGTACCACCCACATATAAATCTACATGCTTCCAGTAATCACAAGCTTCTGAAGAAACTAAAGCTTGATTGTTATGAGGGTCCATATAACGTAAAAAGTAAGCTGATGAACCCGCAAAACCCGGCATAGTGTTCAGCTCTATTGGAAAAACAGTTTTTTCATCAATAAGCTCATTGCTAACCACCTTTTTATTGATTGTATCCCAGGCCCAAACCTTCGCTCGCCCTAGAGGTGGCTCACCTGTTTCTGTTGGCAAGAACTTCTCAACTTCTGGTAGTTCAATAGGTAAGTACTCTTCCTCTATCATATAAGGAACGCCCTCTTTATAATAAACAGGGAATGGCTCACCCCAATATCGCTGACGTGAAAACGTAGCATCACGAAGTCTGTAATTTGTTTTTATATGACCTAGACCTAACTCTTCCACAAAAGATTTGGCTTTAGAGATAGCCTCTGTAACACTCAAACCGTTTAAGTCTAGTGGAGATTTAACTCCTTCTTTAGGAGAGTTTATTAAGATACCTTCTTTGGCATCAAAACTCTCTTCTGATACATCACAGCCCTCTATCAATGGGCGTATTTCTAAGTTAAAGTGCTTAGCAAAGGCATAGTCGCGGCTGTCATGAGCTGGCACTGCCATAATAGCACCCGTACCATATCCAGCCAAAACGTAGTCACTAATCCAAATAGGAAGCTCTTCCTGAGTCAGGGGATTAATAGCATAGCTACCTGTAAACACACCCGTAACCTTACGATCTGTCATACGTTCACGCTCTGTACGTTTTTTGGTACGCTCTAGGTAAGCTTCAACCTCTGCTTGCTGTCCATCCGTAGTCAAGGAGGCTACATATTCACTCTCAGGAGCTAAAACCATGAATGTTACTCCAAAGATGGTATCCGCACGGGTTGTGAAAATAGTAATATCTAAATCCTGTCCCTTTATTTTAAACTGCATTTCAGCACCAACAGACTTACCAATCCAGTTCCGTTGAGTTTCTTTTAAAGAATCAGTCCAATCTATTGAGTCAAGACCGTCTAAGAGTCGCTGAGAGTAAGCAGATACTCTTAAACACCACTGACGCATTACCTTTTGCACTACAGGGTATCCACCTCGCTCAGATAAGCCATCAATAACTTCATCATTAGCT
>JASLIW010000146.1 GCA_030152865.1 Bacteroides sp. | reverse complement strand
CTTATAGGTTAAGCGAGACAGTCTATTTTCATACATAAAGCCACGCTCGTGTTGTCTTGCTTTATGTCTCCACTCAATATCGATGGTGTTTCTTTGACTCAAGTACGGTGCCATACCTTTGGCTTGAATCGTAAAGTCAACCAGGTAGCTATCCTTATTAAGTTTGTAGTTAAAATCAATATAACTATCGTTGTTTGCTTTTAAGCGAAGTAGGAGTGTGCTATCTGTTTGTGCTACCGGAGTAAAGTTATATAGTTTCGTTTGGATAGCTCCATTAACTTGTTCAAGAATAAAGTTAATAGAAACATCCTCGTCATCAAAAAGAACCAAAGGCTCTTTCTCCTGATCTTTATACTCGTGAAGCAGTGCAGAGTAAACTCTACCTCCTTTGGTTGTAAAAGTTACATCAACAACCTCATTTGAAAGAGTGATAAACTCCTCTTTTCCTTGTACCGCTTCATGAAAAAGGGCACTAGAATCTGTTTTTTGCTCAGTAATTTGGTTGGCAAGTGCTGCCGCTTGCTGAGCCTTAATCTCTTCCAACCGTTCCTGGGCTACAGCAATAGAGTCGTTGTACTGTTGTATAGCGGCTAATTGCTCTTCTGAAGGTCTGCTAAAATAACTGAAACCAATTAATAACAGTCCAATTAGAATGAGACCCGTAATGGTGTTCTTATCCATAAATAGTTTTCTTATATATGTTTTACTTTGTTATTGCTGCTTTAATAAACGATAAAAATAGAGGGTGTGGATTTAATACAGTACTACTGTATTCTGGATGAAACTGAGTACCCACAAACCAACGAAGCTTAGGGAGTTCTATCACTTCTACTAAATCCGATTCGGGGTTTATTCCAACACAAGCCATGCCTGCTTTTTCATAAATATCTCTGAATTCGTTGTTAAACTCATAACGGTGTCTATGACGTTCTTGGATATGCTCTTTCCCGTATGCAGCCTGAACTTTAGATCCCTCTTTTAATACACATTCAAACTCACCCAGACGCATGGTTCCCCCCAAGCTAGTTATTGCTTTTTGTTCATCCATTAAGTCTATGACATTGTACTTTGTCTTCTCATCCATCTCCGCAGAATTGGCTGTTTCATACCCCAGTACATTGCGAGCATATTCAATAACCATACATTGCATTCCTAAACAAATGCCAAAGGTAGGCAAATCATTCTCTCTAGCATACTGTGCAGCAATGATTTTACCCTCAACACCTCTGGCGCCAAAGCCAGGACAGATAACAATACCATCTAAATGGGCTAAGTGGCTAGCTACATTTTCGTTAGTTAAGTTTTGAGATTGAATATACTCCAGCTTAATCTTGCGGTCGTTGTAGGTTGCTGCTTGTGAAAGTGCTTCAAGAATAGATTTATAAGCATCCGGAAGTTCAACATATTTACCTACAAGTCCTATGTTAACAGTCTCAGTAGCTTTCTCACGACGCTCTAAAAACTTTTTCCAAGAGTCTAAATTGGGTTTATCAGCTACAGGTAGATTCATTTTAGCCAGAATTGTTTCATCCAGCTTTTGTTCATGCATGAGTAAAGGAACCTGATAAATAGTAGGAGCATCGATCGACTGTACTACTGCTTCTTCTGCCACGTTGCAGAAAAGGGCCACCTTTTTTCGAAGGTTTAAACTTAGTTCATGTTCTGCTCTAAGTACAAGAATATCTGGCTGTATACCTAACGATTGCAACTCTTTTACAGAGTGTTGAGTAGGCTTGGTCTTTAGCTCTTTAGCAGCAGCTAAGTAGGGCACATAAGTTAGGTGTACACATAAAGCATTACTACCTAACTCCCATTTTAGCTGGCGAATACTTTCTATGTATGGAAGAGATTCTATATCACCTACAGTTCCACCAATTTCAGTAATTACAAAATCAAATTTATATTTATTACCTAAGAGCTTAACGTTACGTTTAATTTCATCGGTAATATGAGGTACCACCTGTACCGTTTTACCTAAAAAATCTCCTCTTCTCTCTTTATCGATAACACTCTTATAGATTCGTCCTGTTGTGATGTTATTCGCTTTTGTGGTATGTATGCCAAGAAAGCGTTCGTAATGTCCTAAATCTAGATCAGCTTCATGACCATCTACAGTAACATAACACTCTCCATGTTCGTATGGATTTAATGTTCCTGGGTCTATATTAATATAAGGATCAAACTTTTGAATGGTAACTTTATATCCTCTAGCTTGAAGAAGTTTACCGATAGATGATGAAATAATACCTTTGCCTAGCGAAGAGGCTACACCACCTGTTACGAAAATATATTTTGTTTCTCCCACAACAATATGTAAATTTAAAATGTTATCGACTTAATTGAGTGCTTATAAAGAACCCACAAAACTGCAAAATTATAAAAAAAGAAGAAGAATGAGGACTTAATTGAAAACAAAATTTTCTTCTCAACTCTTTAAAAGATGAAATATTCTAAACAATAGTTAAGTCTTATGCGTTTATTCATATAGCTAGCTTTTTGCGAGCCTTATTTTGCTTTTCTCATTTTAAAAAATGTATTTTTGTACACAAACATTAAATATAATATGAATAATCGTTATATACTGACATTCATAGCGGTATTCTTTTCATTAGCAGGAGTTGCTAAAGTATCGCATCCTTTTTCAAATAAGATTATTGAAAGTGCAGATGATATTGCTGATACAGATACACTTTCTTCTGTATTGCAAGACTACCTTTTTCTGCAATTAAATTTAGAGGGAGATAAGCCTAAAATGGAC
>JASLIW010000138.1 GCA_030152865.1 Bacteroides sp. | reverse complement strand
TGGTATAAGGTGGTGCGTTTTGGATATATTCAGCTTAAGCGTGTAGAGGATGAGCAGTCTTTGGCTCTTATTTATAGCTCTATGCAGGCTATTCCTCGGTTTTTTCTGCACAAAGAATCCTTAGAGTTGCATATTGAGCCTTGCTCATCTGCTGAGCAGAAGGAGCTGTTGGAGCAGTATATGAGCTTCTATCAAGAGGTGATTCGCAAGCAGACAGGCCAACTCATTACTCAAGTGCAGGGCAAGCGAATTCCATCTACGATGACTCGCATTTACGAGATTTATTGGGGAAAGCTCAATTAAATAGAGGGTAGGATTAATTTATGTCCTTATTTCTTATCTTCTCTCTATTTAAGGTCTTTATATGTTTTAATCTAGCTTTGTTGGTTTATTTTATAGGGAATATGTGCTTGTATTGTGATTTTTATCATTGAAACGGCAAATAATGTAAATATATTGGCTAACTTTGTGAAAAATTTTAAATATAAGGTTTGATACTACTTAAATCGACAATTATATCATGAAAAAGCTAGAAATGTATGAGATACCTATTCATGTGGCAACAAACTTCTTTGAAGTAAGCCTACAAGATAATACCTTAGATGTAGTTTGTGAAGAGTCTCATTTGCTCAATATCTATAGCTACCTCTACCAAGAGGGATTTCGCATGCTCTGCATTAACGAGCAGAGAGAGCTCTACCGAAAGAGTGAGGGTGAAATAACGATTCAATCGGTAGGGAGTATGATGAAGTATTTCTTTCAGAAGCTCCAATCGCTGGAGCTATACGATAAAGCCTTGCTTGTTGATGTTTGGGATTACTTTGACGAGAAAGAGTGCATTCAGAAAGATTTACTGATGGAGTACGCTTTGACACCCAAGGCTGATGCTGATGAAGATAAACATAAATTTCTCTTGCGCTACAACAAGAAGTACCGTTGCACTTATCAAAACAAGCGGATGAATGAACTCTTTGATAAGCACGAATTTGAAGAGCTAGAGCTAGACCTGGGCCAGCAAGAAGATAAGCTTCCCGTCTATTATAAGACCATAGAGGAGGGCAAGTACCTGGTATTTACCAAATACCGCAGTGAGCACAGCTGCATCGGAATGGCAGGTTTCGATTGTTGGATCTCTTCCCAGAAGCCTGTAAAGAAAAGCAGGCTAGACCCAAGGGAGCAAGACTATTTCAAAAAGATGAAAGAAGATTTTGATCCCCTCGAAGACTGGCCACTGATTCAAGCCTACCTCAACAACTAGCCTTATTCTTGTATAGATAGGTCGCATTTTGCCACAAGCTCTTCTACTTTTGGGGTAGTAGGGCTTTTTTAGGCTAGAAAAACAAGCTCAATAAGGTGGTAAATTGCTGTAGCTTACTTATGTTTGTAGAAACATACAAAACCGACAAAACATGAAAAACCTACAGCCTGCCGCTCCCAGCCGAGCGCGTATCGTCTGGCTAGACCTGCTCAAACTCCTAGCTATCTTTATGATGATAGCCAATCACTGTGTAGATAATGTTACCCCCTTGGAGCGATCCGAGCCTTGGTACAACCTCTGGGGTAGTCTTTACAACACCACTACACGGCCTGCTATTCCACTTTTTGCTATGGTGACGGGGGCCTTGCTACTTCCCATCTCAACGGGAGTATCTACTTTCTACAAAAAGCGGCTCTCCCGACTGATTGTTCCCTTCTTGATTTGGTCATTGCTCTACAATCTTTTTCCTTGGATCACAGGCTTGCTGGGCTTAGATGCCTCAGTCATTAACTTCTTCTTTGTCAATGCGGAGCCCTCTCAGTCTTTGGGCGATGCCTTGCACTACGTTGCTTTAATACCGTTTCACTTCTCTCCCTTTGCCATTCAGATGTGGTATGTGTATGTACTCATCGGCTTGTATCTCTACTTGCCCTTCTTCTCGGCTTGGGTGGGGCAGGCAAGCCAACGCGAGAAGCAGCTCTTTCTGGGGCTGTGGTTTATCACACTATTTACACCCTATATCCGCCAATACCTGACTGCCGACCTCTGGGGTACCTGCTCGTGGAATGAGTATGGCATGCTCTACTACTTTGCAGGCTTCAATGGGTATCTGCTTTTGGGGCATTACCTCATGACCTATCCTGTAAGCTGGAGCTGGGCTAAGCTGCACCGTGTCTGTATCCCTCTTTTTGCAATCGGCTATGCCGTGACTTGCTATGGCTTTAAGACCATCACTGCTACGCCTGGTCAGCCTGATACTTTGGTAGAGCTTTTCTTCTTGTTCTGTAGTCCCAATGTGATGTTGATGGCTTTGGCACTCTTTCTCTATGCTCAGAAGCTACGCATCGAGTCGCCCCGCCTCCAACGCTTGCTCAAGAGTGGCTCAGTCTGTACCTTGGGCATCTGGATGTCTCACTACTTTTTTCTAGGTCCCTGCTATGCCTTGGTAGAGGGGCTACCTATCCACACCCTGCTCAAGATGGTGCTTAGCTCCATACTCCTGCTACTTGTCACTTGGGCTTTTGTGGCTTGGGTCTTGCGCTGGAAAGGGGTGGGCAAGTGGATTATGGGCTAATCCTACTTGCTTATTGAA
>JASLIW010000075.1 GCA_030152865.1 Bacteroides sp. | reverse complement strand
CTCAATCGGGGCCATACGGGCAATTCGTCTGAATGGGTGGGTGGTTTTAGCTTGGGTGAGCGTGGACTTTCTGTGATGCAACTCAATAGAGATGGTTTGCAGGCGCACAAGCTGTGGTATTTTGATACTGACTTTGTGTTTTGTTTGGGTGGAGCTATCACGACAAAGGCTGATTCAGTGGTGACGACATCAGTGGATCAACGCCTTCAAAAGCAGCCTTTCTATCATTGGACTCCAGGGGGTTGGAGGATTTTAAGCGGTGCCCTAGAATTAAATCAGCCTGCCGATGCACGCTTTATAAGTGCAGACTTGGGTTATATTATTTGTGATGCTTCTAATACGCTTTATGCGGAGAGTGGGGAGAAGCAGGGCAATTGGAAAGCAAACATGGGTATGTACAGCTCTTGGCCAGTAACAGGCCAGCAATACCTGCTTTATTTGTCGCACGGTGTTCGCCCTAAAGAGGCTACTTATGCGTATTTCTTGCTTCCCAACACTACAGCAGATGCCTTGCTAGATTTTAAGACTAGTCGGGTAGAAATCATTCAAAATGATGCACAAGCCCAGCTTATTTACCTGCCCGCTCAGGATGAGTACTGGGGGATGGCTTATGCTCCTTTTACCCTAAAGCTTGCTGAGACAGTTGTGCAGCATATCTCTGCAGGACGGCTCTTTTACCTGACAAAAAAAGACTCTAAATACCTTTGCTACTTGTATAATCCTACTGAGGCCGACTCCGATAGCCTTGATTCTTGCACTCCTTAAGAGTTCAACTGGCTAAAAGAGATAGCTGTGGGAATAGCTGTCATTGGAACTTGACAATTCTGAGCTTTTTTCCTTCTTTTTGCTTAGTCCACTTAGCAGTTTAAGGGCTAATAGGGAAATTTTTCTTTATTAGGGGAAACTTTTAGGGGGGAAGTCCTTTTCATTCCAAAAAAACACTAATTTGCCCGAGTTACAAAATCAGAACTAAGAATCGATAACTCATTATATACTATGACAAGTTTAGAAAAAATAAGGGTGCTAGCTGTAGAGGGAGACGCTGAGGCTCAATACAAGCTGGGTTTATTTTACGAAACAGGTAGAGGATTGGAGCAAAGTTACGAAGAGGCTCACCGTTGGTTCACCAAAGCGGCTTTGCAAGGATATGCCTTAGCTCAAAACAGTTTGGGTGTGCTATACAGTAGTGGTAAGGGTGTGAAGCGCTGTTTTCAGCGTGCCTTTCACTGGTATAAGCGTGCAGCAGAACTTGGTGATGCTTATGCTCAGTTTAATCTGGCTGTGATGTATAAAAACGGCCTAGGTGTAGAGGCAGATGTGCTTGAGGCTCTGAGCTGGTATCGCGAAGCGGCTGCTCAAGGTGATGCAGCTGCGCTCAATAATTTGGGATTGATGTATAAACACGGCGAGGGGGTGAAGGTAGATTACGACAAGGCCTTTGAACTCTTTAAGTGTGCAGCCGATCAGGGTGGAGATGCCAAAGCCATGGCCAATCTGGCAGAGATGTATGAAAAGGGTTGGGGTACAGCTAAGAATTTAGATCTGGCTTTGACTTATTATGCTCAAGCTGCTGAGCTAGGACACCCTAAGGCTGAGGAGAAGATAGGCTATTACGCTACGCATCACTAAGCTTGTTTACCTTATTCAGGTATGTACTGATTAGTCGGTATGCGCTTGTGTGCGGAGTGGAGAGTTGTTTTTAATAGGAGCACTATTCTGACTATTTAGTTTGAATAGTGCTTTTGTTATTTCTAGTTGGGCTCGATATGGGTTAATCGTATAAAAAGCTTAAATTTAGTTCGTAGCATTAGCTTTGTTTTAGATATATGACTAGTATGTGTAATAATAAGGGTTGAAAATAAAATGATTTTCTTTGTGGATAACAAAAATTAATATATATTTGCCTAGACAAGAGCGAATAAAAGGTTAAGCATTGTTTGTAAAATCAGATTAATGATAATTTTTAATTAGGTACTATTTCAATCTTAAACAATATCTACTTGTACTAACTGTGAAAGTATTCTAAACATTTTGAATCGATTAAGCGTAAAACCTTAACTAGAAATAGTATTACTAATTAATTAGAGAGGCGGAGTGGCTACGTGAGTAGCTGCTCCGTTTTGTGTTTTAACTCGTATTCTAATACTTTTCTAATAGCTGTAAGTCGTGTCTATTGCTTCAAAGCCTCTATTTTTGTAGTTTATTAATAAGCATATAACGAAGCTAAATATTCCGTGACATGACAAAAAAGAAGATTTTATTGGGATGGGTGTGCTGTCTGGCCTTTGTGGCTTGTAAGCAGACTGAAGAACCTCAGGTACAAATTCCTTATCAGTTTGTGGGAGATACCGTACGGGTATCTGATCAGCGCTTGCTGAACGAAAAGGTGAAATTGGCTCAGGTGAGTGAGGAGTTGGTGGCACGTGAAGTGAGCACTGCAGGTACGATTCAAGCGATACCGACTCAATATGCCTACATTGCACCTCCTTTTGCAGGGCGTGTGGTGAGGTCGTACATTAAGTTAGGTGAGCAGGTACAGAAGAATACGCCGCTGTTTGCCATTATCTCTTCAGATTTTACTACGGCTCAGAAGGAGTTTTTTCAGGCAGAGTCGGATCGGGAGCTGGCACGCATTCACTTGCAGCGTCAGAAGGATTTGCATGCCAATGGAGTGGGCTCACAAAAGGAGCTGGACGAGGCCAAAAACGCGCTTTTTCTAGCAGATAAGGAGTATGAGAATGCCTATACAGCTCTGCAGGTGTATCAGACCAACCCAAGCGAGATGAAGCTGGGCGAACCTTTGGTGGTGCGTGCACCTATTGCTGGACAAGTGATTCAGAATAACCTTGTGACTGGGCAGTATCTGACTAGTGAGTCGGAGCAGGTGGCTGTGGTGGCCGATCTATCTCAGGTGTGGGTAGTGGCACAGGTGAAGGAGAAGGATATTCGTCACATCCATGTAGGCGATCAAATGGATATTCATATTTCGGCACGTCCCGAAGAGCCTTTGAAGGGAAGTGTTTACTACATAGATGGTTCTATCGATCCAGATACTCGCTCGATTAAGGTCCTATCGGTCTGCGACAATAGCAAAGGGCATCTCAAGCTAGGGATGTATGCTACGGTGCATTTTACCGATCAGCCCAAACCTCACCTAGTGGTGCCCGAAAAGGCTATTTTGCAAGGGGAGGAGAGTAGCTATGTCTTTGTACAGAAAGGCAAGGATACCTTTGTGCGTACGCCAGTAGAGGTAGAGGTGACTCGTAATGGGCAAGCTGTTCTGAGCAATGGCCTGCATGCGGGCGATGTGATAGTGAGTGAAGGAGGATACTATTTTAAATAAGAAGTAGGTATGTTGAAGAAGAATTTTATGCTGATGACGATTCAGAAGAGGTGGGTGATTGTGCTTTTATTTGCCCTTTTAGCCTTCTTTGGCTATTACTCTTGGAAGCAGTTGTCTATTGAAGCTTATCCAGATATTGCTGATGTAACCTCACAGGTAGTGACTCAGGTGCCTGGGCTAGCAGCCGAGGAGGTGGAGCAGCAAATTACGATACCCTTGGAGCGTGCCCTAAATGGGATGCCTGGTATGCATGTGATGCGAAGTAAGAGTACATTTGGGCTCTCTATGATTACCCTTGTGTTTGAAGATGGTGTGGAGGATTACTGGAGCCGCCAACGGGTGCAAGAGCGCATTGCCGAAGTGGATTTGCCCGATGGGGCTGTGGCGGAGCTGGACCCACTAACCTCACCGACAGGAGAGATCTACCGCTACATCATAGAGAGTGATCAGCACTCTTTGCGTGAGCTTACTGACCTGCAATACTGGGTGATTATTCCACGTATCAAAGAGGTGTCGGGTGTGGCCGATGTGAGTAACTTTGGGGGGATTACTACGCAGTTTCAAGTGGAGCTGGATCCCCACAAGTTGGAGCAATACAATCTGGCCCTGAGTGAGGTGGTAGATGCGATTGAGAAAAACAACGCCAATGTGGGAGGAAGCATCTTAAATCGGGGTGATCTGGGCTATGTGGTACGAGGTATCGGACAGATTAGTGACTTGGAAGATTTGGGTAAGATTGTGGTTAGCTCGGAGCGTGGTGTGCCTATTTTTCTCCAGGATCTAGGGGAGCTGAAATATGGTAATCTGGAGCGTAAAGGTGTGTTTGGTTATTCTGATCGTAGCCGAGAGTACCCGGAGAGCATTGAGGGGATTGTATTGCTACTCAAGCATGAGAATCCTTCGGTGGTGCTACATGGCATACAAGAGGCGGTGGAGGAGCTCAATAATGAGATTTTGCCTGAAGGGGTACACATCCATACTTTCTTGGATCGTACCGATCTGGTTGACACAACGCTCACAACGGTATCGACTACCTTGCTCGAGGGGATGGCCCTTGTGATTATTGTCTTAATTATCTTTTTAGGTAGTTGGAAGGGGGCTTTGCTGGTGGCAATTACCATTCCCTTGTCTTTGCTAATTGCTTTTATCTTAATGCACTTTACCAATATTCCTGCCAATCTCCTCTCTCTGGGGGCGATAGATTTTGGTATTATAGTGGATGGGGCTATTGTGATGATGGAGACGATACTCAAAAAGCGGGAGGATCATCCCGAAGAGAAGCTGACAGAGCAAAGTATTGCCAAACGTGTGAAGCTTGTAGCTAAGCCTATCTTATTTGCGACTACCATTATTATTACGGCCTATATTCCTTTGTTTGCCTTTGAGCGTGTGGAGAAGAAGTTGTTTACGCCTATGGCATTTACGGTGAGCTATGCCTTGATAGGTGCTCTGCTTGTGGCGCTCTTTCTGATTCCTGGCTTGGGGTATTCCTTATACCGTAAGCCTCAGAAGATCTATCACAACCGTTGGTTGGAGAGGCTGACACTGAAGTATGCTGCAGTGATAGACCGCATTATTCATAAGCCCAAAAAGGTTTTGGCTGTGGTTTTGAGTGTGTTTGCTGGTGCGGTGTTTCTTACGGCTTTAGTGGGAAAGGATTTCTTGCCTACCTTAGATGAGGGTTCTATTTGGCTACAGGTGAATCTGCCGCCAGGCATTACTATTGATCGCTCCAAGGAGCTGTCGGATACACTAAGGGCTCGTACGATGAAGTATCCTGAGGTGACATATGTGGCTGTGCAGGCTGGGCGTAATGACGATGGGACCGATCCCTTTACTCCTTCACACTTTGAGGTGTCTGTGGGCATCAAGCCCTACAAGGAGTGGCCTAGAGGTAAGACGAAGGATGACCTCATTGATGAGCTTGCTCAGGAGTATGCTACTTTACCTGGATTTACCGTTGGTTTTAGCCAGCCGATGATCGATGGGGTGATGGATAAGATTTCGGGTGCTCATAGTGAGCTAGTGGTCAAGGTCTATGGCAATGACTTTAAGGAGACGCGTAGAATAGCCGAGGAGGTGATGGAGGTTTTGCGGGCTGTGCCAGGTGCTACCGATTTAGATATTGATCAAGAGCCTCCCTTGCCTCAGTTGCAGATTCAGATGGATCGCGATGCGATTGCTCGCTACGGCCTGAATGTGTCTGATGTTACGGATCTGATAGAGATTGCCATCAGTGGTAAGGCTATCTCTCAAATCTACCAAGAGGATCGGGTCTATGACATAACTTGCAAGTACAAAGAGGAGGCCCGAGATACACCAGAGAAGATAGCAGGCTTGATGCTAACTTCGACTACAGGTGCTAAGATTCCACTCTCTCAGGTGGCCGATATCAAGCTGAGTACGGGTGAGAGTACCATAACGCGGGAGATGAATAAGCGTCATTTGACGGTGAAGCTGAATCTGCGTGGGACGGATTTGTCTTCTTTCCTCAAGGAGGCTCAACGCAAGATAGAAGAGGAGGTGACTTACGATCATGAGAAGTACCACATCAAGTGGGGTGGTCAGTTTGAGAATCAGCATCGGGCTTATTCACGCTTGAGTGTGATTGTGCCTTTGGCCTTGGCGCTGATGTTTTTCTTGCTTTATCTGGCTTTTGGTAAGTTCAGACAGGCGGGTCTGGTGCTGGCTATTGTGCCCTTAGCCCTATTTGGAGGGATGCTTGCTCTAAACTTGCGAGGCATGACGCTGAATGTCTCTTCGGCAGTGGGCTTCATTGCGCTCTTTGGGGTGGCCATACAGAATGGGGTGATTATGGTGTCGCACATCAACGATTTGCGTAAGGGTGGCGAGACGCTGTATGAGGCAGTAACAGACGGTACACGACATCGTTTCCGTCCGGTACTGATGACAGCTACTGTAGCTATACTGGGTTTATTCCCTGCTTCTATGGCGACAGGTATCGGCTCTGATGTACAGCGGCCTTTGGCTACGGTTATCGTATATGGCTTGATGTTCTCTACCATTATTACGTTGTTTGCCCTGCCTGTGCTTTATTATTTGGTGGAGAAAAAGTATGTGAAAGACGAAAAAGAATTGGATAAAAATGATGAGAATGAAAGGGTTTAGATTACTATATATTGCAGGTTTACTTTTGCTTAGTCCTTGGGCATTACTGGCTCAATCTACAGCCGGTGATGAGCTCAGCAAACTCGATTTTCAGACTTACCTCAAGGAGGTGGGTACGAATAATCTACATTTATTGGCAGAGCGTTATCAGGTGGATATCGCTCAGGCAGAAATAGCGGCTTCACGGGTGATGCCCGATCCAGAGCTTACCTTTGAGGGAGAACACGAAAACTTTAGTGTGGAGCTGGGCTATACGCTTGAGCTGGGCAAGCGAGGTGCACGGATTCGCAGTGCCAAAACCCAGCGCGAGTGGGCAGAACTGGAGTTAGAGGCCTATTTTCAGGATTTAAGGGCTGAGGCTACGCATGCTTTTCTAGATGCTATTCTGCAACGCGATTTGCTGGAGGTGAAGCGTAATTCTTATGTTTCGATGCTTGAGTTACATCGCTCCGATAGCATACGTTATGCCTTAGGAGAGATTACACTCAACGATGCGAGACAGTCTCGGGTAGAGGCTGCTACACTTCTGAATGAGGTCTATGAGCAAGAAGCAGCCTACAAGTCTGCTTTAGTGCTTTTGAATCGCTACATGGGCAAGCGAATTGGGACTATGGGACAGCCTGTGGGAGAGTTTGCTAGCTTGAGACGCTCTTATGAGTTGCATGATTTGATGGAGGTAGCCTTGCAGCAGCGTATTGATGTTTTGTTGGCTCACAAAGGTATTGAGGTGGCTCAAAATCAGTTGAAGCTGGCTCGAGCTGAGCGCAGAACAGATCTGGGTCTGATGCTGGGGTATAGTCGGGATTGGCACGGTGTATGGCCTAATCGACATGCGGTCAAAGCAGGGGTGACTATCCCCTTGAAGTTCTCTAATATCAATAAGGGTGTAATACGTTCGTCACAACTGGCTGTGGAGCAGAACCATTTGTTGAGAGAGAGCAAGGAGATGGATACGCAAGTAGAAGTGTCGCAGGCCTTCTTTCAATATGAAGCTACTCAAAAGCAGGTTGATCAATATGTATCAGGATTGCTAGATGAGGCTAAGGAGGTGTTGCAAGGTATGGTGTATCGCTACAAGCGTGGTGAAACGAGCATTTTAGAGGTTTTGATGGCTCAGCGCACCTACAATGAGGTGCAAGAACAATACTTAGCGGCTACCAAAGCTTATGCTTCTGCGCTAGTAAATCTGGAATATACCTGTGGAATCTGGGATATAGATCTCTAATTCTTTAAAAAAGATAGGTTGTGGGAGAATATCGGGATAGGTATTCTCCCTTTTTTATTGATAGGACTATACATTTATTAATATTTATTTTACAACCCCAGTCGTTGGTGTAGATAAAAAAGAATATCTTTACTCATTCGTAAACTTAAATTCTTAACTAAAATCTTACTGTCTTATGCGGTTAGTAGATCATCTCATTAAAAGAACTCCATACGAGCGCGTGTTCCACGCTGTGATGTATGAATTGATAGGTATTGTGACTAGTGCACCTATTGTCATGTTCTTTTCAGGTAAGTCGCTGTCGGAATCAGGCCTAATTGCTGTTATAGTATCTATTACTGCCACAATTTGGAATTATGTGTATAACTGGATATATGATCAGCTGCGTTACCGCTATAAGTTTAAAAAGACTTTTGGTGTGCGTGTCATTCATGGTACCTTGTTTGAGGTGGGTTTAATATTTATAGCTGTGCCTATTATTTCTCTAGCTATGGGGCTTACACTTTGGGAGGCTTTTAAGTTGGAGTTTGCTATGCTTGTTTATTTTTTCCCTTATACCATAGTCTTTAATTGGCTCTATGATAAGTTGAGGTCTTATACCATTAAGAAGTTACTCAAGGAGAAGTAATATTCCATCTAAAATAAGAAAGGCTCATGATTTTGGATCATGAGCCTTTTTGTTCTTTGTTGGTATGCGAATTTAGCTGATTAAGCCGATGGCTACAACTGCTATTATGCTGACTGCGATACCCATTCCTCCAACAATAATACCCACTTTGGCCATGTCTTTCTTTTCAAGTTCTCCTGCTGAGTAGGCCAAGGCATTGGGGGGTGTACTTACTGGCAGAATCATGGCTAGTGAGGCAAATACTGCCACTCCAACAAGTAAGGTGCGTGCACCGCCTAGGTGCTGCAGCTCGGAAGAGAGTGAGGTGGCGAGGGCTACAAATATAGGTGTGAGTAGATTGACTGTAGCTGTGTTGGAGATAAAGTTGGATAGTAAGTAGCAAATCAACCAACAAGAAATTAAAATAATCCAAGGGTGGATTGCTGAGAAATTGATGGAGGTGATGAGCTTGAGGGCGAGTCCACTCTCCTGAAAAGCAAAGCCTAGAGAGAAGCCTCCTGCTACTAGCCATAGAACACTCCAGTCGATATTGGCCAGGTCTTTCTTACCAAATACACCTAGTAAGCAGAATAAGGCAATAGGGATAAAGGCTACCACGTTGGGGTTGACACCAAATATGCGGTCAAAACACCAAAGTATAATGGTGGCTGCTATGATGCTATAAACAAAATATTTGAGATGAGGTGTATCTGCATACATATCGGTTTCTGGCTCACTATCCATTTTATTTAGCTCTTTGGTAGAGAAGGGGAATAGGTAGAGCAGTAGTCGCCATACAATGACGATCATAAGGAGTGCAAAGGGGGCAAAGACCATGGTCCACTCCCCAAAACTAATGTCCATGTTGAGGCCGCTAGGGTCATTGAGGTATTTTAGTACAATGGCATTGGGTGGTGTGCCTATGGGGGTTCCCATACCACCTAGGTTGGCGGCTACGGCTATACCCAGCACCATGGCTGTGCGTCCTTTGTCTGATTTGTCAAACTGATTGAGTAAGGGGCTTATAAGGGTTAGCATCATAATGGCTGTAGCTGTGTTGCTCACAAACATGGAGCAGAGCGCTGTGACAAGCATGATACCAAGTAGGTAGTATTTAGAGGTTTTTCCAATGAGGTTTATGACACCATTGGCTATTTTCTTGTCGATGGAAAACTTAGAGGCTACGGCAGCCAAAATAAATCCTCCTAAGAAGAGGAAGATGATGGGGTCGGCAAAGGTTGCAATGAGGGATCTGTATGAAAGTAAATCTTCCTGAGGCACATTGATGCGACAAAAGGAGAGGGCACTGTCTGATACGGTAAAGAGAAGTAATGTGGTTAGAGATACAGAGGTGATCCAAGATGGGATGTACTCCGTAACCCACATGATTACAGCAAAAATAAAGATAATCAAGACGCGTTGTTGCACCACTGTTAAGTCGGTGAAGGTGTAGTCGGCAGAAGGCACCAACCAAACGAGTAGTAAAACTCCAACTACAAGTATCGGTATAAATACCTGCTTACTAAACAAGGTGGCTAAAAAGGATTTTTGTGTTGACATAAGCTAATTTCTATTTTAAACTTTAATTTAATAATGGATGAAATAGGGAGTTTTATTTTCCACAATTGACAGGCTAGGTAAATCTTCTAAGCCATTATTTAGCCCTATTCAGAAGCTAAAATAGGTAAAATATCTCAAAATATGTATTTCGTGAAACTTTTTTGTCTTTATGTCAAAGTGGCTGGCTGGGCTGATTTGCTCAAAGTTACGAGTCGTTTTATTGGAATTGCTTTGTGAATAGAGTTATGCTGATGCGGGCTTGAAGTAAGCAGGGAGGCTTGTAATGATTTGAATGTGAGTGATATATTACTCTAGATCTTTTGGCTGAGCGAAAAATGAAAGATGAACGTTCTTTGTACTGAAGTGTGGCGTAAATATGAAATGATAAAATGAGGAGCTGTTATATAACATATCTGTTTTACTAAAATGAAGTTTGATTTATAAGGTTTATCTTAAAGATTATTTTACTTTTATAAGTAGAAGTTGACAGTTTTTCTACGACTAGCCATTTTGCCATTTTGGTTTTAACTTCTAAGGTTTATAAATGTTTTATATGTATCAAAGGGAGCGTGTAGTGAGTTTCAATCTCAGTACACGCTCTTTTTCTTT
>JASLIW010000148.1 GCA_030152865.1 Bacteroides sp. | reverse complement strand
GCCTAGTCGTTCGGTGCAGTCTTACACTTCCATAGTCAATGGCAAATCTACCCATGTGGAGAATATGACTTACACCTACATCTTGATGCCTCGTCAGGAGGGGAGTTTTACGATACCAGGAGCTACGGTTAAAGTAAATGGTAAAGAATATAGCTCCAATAGCTTAAACATAAAGGTGTTACCCGAAGACAATACTACTGCAGGAAGCGCAGGAGGTGGTGCACAGGGTGTACAACGCAACAGCCAAATTTCGTCCAAAGATATTTTTGTGCTTGGACAGGCTTCCAAAACTAAGGTGATGGAACAAGAGGCCATTTTACTGACGTACAAGATGTATGTGGCTTCCTTGAGCATCTCCAGTATTCGTCCTTCCAAGATGCCCGATTTCAAAGGCTTCCACTCGCAAGAGCTTGATTTATCTAATGCAGATCGCTGGTCTTTGGAGCGCTACAATGGTCGTAACTACCGTTCAGCTGTCTTGCAGCAGGTAGTCTTGTTTCCACAGCGCTCGGGTACCCTCAAGATAGAACCTGCAGAATACGATGTGGCCATCGAGCAGCCTGTGGAGTTTGACGATCCCTTTGATGCTTTCTTCAATATGCAAACCAGCACTACGGTGCGCCGCAAAGTGACAGCTCCTGCTGTAACGATACAGGTAGAAGCCTTGCCAGCAGGTAAGCCCCTCAACTTCTCAGGGGGTGTAGGTAGTTTCTCTTTGAGTTCTAGCATTTCGCCCAAGGCTAGCGAGGTGAAGACCAATGAGGCAGTAACTATCAAGCTCATTCTTTCGGGTACAGGTAATATGAAGCTTATCTCTAGTCCTGAGGTAGATTTCCCCAGTGATTTTGAGGTGTACGATCCCAAGGTCGAAGATCAGTTCCGTATTACGGCCAATGGCTTGTCGGGTAATCGTGTAATCGAATACCTCGCTATTCCACGTCACGAAGGAAAGTTTGAGATTCCCCCCATAGCCTTTAGTTACTTTGATAGTAAGTCTAAGAGCTACAAAACAATAAAGACACAAGCCTATACGCTAAATGTAAGTAAAGGGGCCGGTAGCAGCTCTGGAGGAGCTACAGTCGTGTCTAATTATGTCAATCAAGAAGACTTAAAGATACTGGGAGAAGACATTCGCTTTATTAAGCTCAATGAGGTGACTCTCCACCCAAGGGATCAGTTCTTGTTTGGTTCGTTGACCTATAAGCTCTTCTTTATCTTGCCCTTGTTGCTCTTTGGAGCCTTGCTTGTTATCTTCCGTAAGCGGGCCAAAGAAAACAGCAACATCGCTCTGGTACGTACCAAGAAGGCCAATAAAGTGGCTCGTTCACGCATGAAGAGTGCCTACAAGCTGCTTAAGGCTGGCGATAAGGAGCTCTTCTACGATGAGGTGTTACGAGCACTTTGGGGCTATGTGAGTGACAAGCTCACGATTCCTCTTTCTAAACTATCTAAGGATAATATCGAGGATGAGCTTACTAAGTGTGGAGTAGATCAGGCCCTGACTCAAGAGTTTATTGCTATACTCAACACCTGTGAGTTTGCGAAGTTTGCTCCTAGCGATGACAATCAGGCCATGGACAAAACCTTCCAACAAGCTACTCAGATTATTGGTCAGATTGAGAATGTGATTAAGAACTAAAGAAGCGATTGAAATGAAAAAAATAGGAATATATCTTAGTGTACTGCTGCTTTTTGCACTTACGTTCAGTTTGAGCGCTGAGCCTAAAGCAGCTCAAGACAGCCTAGTAAATGCACCAGAACTTGCAGTAAACGATGCATCCTTTGCGCAGCCCGATCTAAGTAAGGCAGCAGCAGATAGTGCTTATGTGCGTGAAGACTATGCAGAGGCCATCAGTATTTATGAGGCCTTACTCGAAAAAGGGGTTTCAGCAGAGGTGTATTATAACTTAGGCAACAGTTATTATAAGTCGGATAACATAGCAAAGGCTATCTTAAACTACGAAAGAGCTGTACTGCTTTCTCCCAATAATAAAGATTACAAAGCCAATCTAGCCATAGCATCTGCCAAGAAGGTAGATAAGGATGAAGAGGTGTCGGAGCTCTTCTTCATAAGCTGGGGCAAGGCTATGATCAATTGGATGAGCTCAGATCAGTGGGCTGTTAGTTCCATTGTTCTGTTTATCGTCTTTCTAGTTAGTCTGGGACTTTTCTTCTTGACCAAGCAGGTGCTAATCAAGAAAGTAGGTTTCTTTGTGGCTTTACTTACACTGCTTGCCGTACCCATCACCACTTATTGTGCTTCTTACCAGAAGAATAGGGTGAGCCAGCGCAATACAGCCATCGTAATGGAGCCTAGTATTACTGTACGGAGTACTCCTACCGAGTCGGGCACCTCACTCTTTGTGCTTCATGAGGGTAAGAAAGTGAAGATAAAAGACAACAGCATGAAAAGCTGGAAAGAGATTGAACTGGAGAATGGGGAAGTAGGTTGGCTTCCTGCCGAAAGCATAGAAATCATCTAAAAAGGTGAACAAAAATGAGATCAGAAGGGTTTGTATTATAGATACAAGCCCTTTTTTATTTGAATAATCGGGCTGTATTTAATTCCTTTTATTTCCTGTTTTAAGCTGGTATTTTAAAGGTTTTAAATTTGATTTATCTGCTTTATTTACTAAGTTTATAGTGTAAGTAAAAGAAATACACAATATTAACCGTAAAAACTCCAATGCCATGAAGAAAATTACTTTTAATGAGTTAAGAAAAATCAAGGATTCATTGCCAGATGGTAGCATGCATAGAATTGCAGATGAATTAGATCTCAATGTCAACACAGTTCGCAACTTCTTTGGTGGTGAAAACTATACTGAAGGTAAGAGCGTTGGTTATCATATTGAGCCAGGTCCTGATGGTGGAATCGTGGTTTTAGATGACACTACTGTGTTAGACAGAGCCTTAAGCATTCTACAAGAAGAAAACAATGCATGCTCCGTGGGTTAAGATGATACGATCTCAGTTGAATAGTCAATTGAGATTTCTTGTTTTAACTAGTACAAACCCAAAACAGCAGTCGTATGAAAAAGAAAGAAGAAGATAAAAACGATAAATTAGTCACACTGGCTATTTTGACTTTTTCAAAGGCACAAATACTGCAGAATGTACTTCAATCAGAAGGGGTGCAAGCGATAGTAATGAACGTCAACCAAATCACACCCACTATTAATGGTGCGGTGCGGGTTAAAATTAGAGAGAGCGACCTCGACAAAGCACTTCAGATTACAGAAAAAGCTGCCTGGCTAACAGAAGATATGCTCGATGAGAAAGCAGAACGCGAGGAAATGCAAAATACCATCCTACTACCTGTTGATTTCTCTGAATACTCCATGAAAGCCTGCGAGTTTGGCTTTAATATGGCACACAAAATGAATGCCGAGCTGGTTCTTCTCCATGTCTATTTTACTCCCATTTATGCAGCGTCCTTGCCCAACGGAGATATATTCAACTACCAGAGGCAGGGCTTCGATCGCCAAGCGCATGATATTCATCAAAAAGTCCAAGATAATCTAGAGCGGCTTAGCAATCAAATTGATGCCAAAATAGCATCGGGAGATTTTCCAAACGTCAAATACATCAAGAAACTCCGTGAAGGAATCCCAGAAGAGGAGATTGTACGCTATGCACGTAGGCATAAGGTCAACCTTATCATCATGGGAACACGAGGTAGTAATCAAAAAAAGCTAGATTTGATTGGAAGTGTTACCGCCGAGGTGATAGATCGTTGTCGCACGACTGTCTTTGCTATCCCCGAAAATATACCTTATCAAACCTTTGAGCAGGTGAAGCGAATAGCATTTATGACAGATTTTGATGCAAGAGATCTCTTGGCCTTGGACAAACTTCTCGAAAATGAATTCCCGTTTACTAAGCCCAATGTATCTCTGGTACACATTGCAGATCAAGAAAATGAGTGGGATATCATTGAGCTAGGAGGAATCAAAGAGTATTTACTCAAGAACCATCCAGAAATAGCGGTCGATTACACGATTATTAAAGACGACGATAATTTCTCTGACAGTCTATCAAACTACATTACAGAACAACAGATTGATGTAATCTGTATGACTAGCTACCGTAGAAACATTTTTGCCCGTCTTTTCAACCCAAGTATTGCTCGTAAAATGATTTTCCATAGCGATACACCCTTATTGGTTATCAATGTAGTCTGATATACTACGAATCCATATCTATACAAACATCCTATACAGTGAAATGCAGTATAGGATGTTTTTTTGTTTTTAAAAAAAACTAGCTGTGGTCCAAATCCATCTCATGTTTGCTTGGGTATTTATATGTACCTTTGTTTTTCCTATCTTTCTAGGATTAGACATAAACCTTATAATTTATATTATGTTAAGTAAGATCTGTCCACTCACAAAAACTATCCTAACATCTACATTTAGATTCACCCCTATTTAACTAACTAAAATTTTTCCTGCTTCCGCAGCCCCTCCAAGTCTTATCTGCTTAATAGCACACCGTCTAGATTATCTCTTTTGATGAAAACTCTGCAAGATTACCAGGTCTATTATTGTTCTTCGCGTGTATCATTCAGGAGGTTTAAGTACTTCGCTTAGTAACTACTAAGCATAGGATTCACTCAGTTAGCTACAATTTTCTATCCACTATATTATAGCTATTCGCTTAAGTCTTCACTCAGCATCTCATATTTATTTATATATAA
>JASLIW010000103.1 GCA_030152865.1 Bacteroides sp. | reverse complement strand
CTTGCTTATACACGAAAATGAAGGCGAAGATAAGCATGTAGAAATCATATGATTTCCTCGTTTGGACGAGGGTTCGAATCCCTCCAGCTCCACAGGAATAAATTTGAAATTAATTTAAAAGCGTTGATATGTAGGTATATCAACGCTTTTTGTATATTAGGGAATTCGACAAGTATATTCAAATACATATATTATGAGCCTATTCGGATACTTGTTTTGAAATAAAACAATAGGTATCTGAATAATCCCTATTATGCTATGGAAATGAAAGCTTAGAAAGAAGCACATTCGTTATTCTTTTCTATATCCGTAAGGATAAAGTGAATAAAAAGGGAGACGCTCCAGTCTATATGTTTATCACAATAAACAAGCTAAAAGTGGAGTATGTTACTGGCGAAAGGATTGCGTCAAGTATTTGGAATGAAGGAAGAATCAAAGGTTATTTATTTTTAGCACCCATGAGATAGAACCTGAAGGGAAATATTAATAGGTTTTTTCTTTTCTCCCTTATGATATTTTAATGTAATTAGCTATGTATTGTAGCTTTTATTTTCACTTTGAGCTGAATAAATTGCTTAATCGGCTCAAATTTTTATTATATTTGATTCGAATACTAACTATAATCGGCTCATGTACATCTGGCAAATGAAAGAATTTCCTCTTTTCACCTATGAAAAAGAGAATATACAATCTGTAATTCAAGAGTTAACGTTAATTCTTGGAGAAGTACGTGGCCTTATGCAAGGTTTCAGTAAAGAGGTCTTGGATGATGTCTTTGTTCAGATTATGCTTTCAGAAGCGATACAAACATCTCAGATTGAGGGAGAATACTTTTCTAGAGAGGATGTTATGTCCTCTTTAAAGATGAATTTAGGATTGGAATCAATCCATCGTCCTACGGCTAATGTGAAAGCTGATGCAGTGGCCAAACTAATGATTGAGGTGAAGAAAGATTTTACAAAGCCTTTAACACTACAATTACTACTCAATTGGCACAAGATATTGATGAGTAATGAAAATCGTATTCAGTCAGGTATTATTCGTCAAGGTGCAGAACCAATGCAAGTCATTTCAGGACATTATGGCGAAATAGAAGTGCATTATGAAGCGCCACCTTCAAAATTACTACCCGAGCTTTTAAATCAATTTATTGCGTGGTATCAGAGCTTTGAAGATAAAGAGTTTGGTATTATAGGAGATGCGATGATTACTTCTGCTTTAGCGCATCTTTACTTTGAGACTTTACACCCCTTTGAGGATGGTAACGGACGTATCGGTAGGGCACTTGCAGAAAAGGTCTTAGCAGAGCGTTTAGATATGCCTATCTTCCTCAATATTTCACACGCTATAGAACTAGACAAGAAGAAATATTACGAAGAGATAAAAAAGGCTCAACGTGACTTAAATGTATCCGACTGGATAGTCTATTTCTGTGATGTATTGCTTAGTGCAATAAAGAATACAAAGAATGTAGCAATACATACGCTAAATAAAACAAAGTTTTTTGATCGTTACTCCGATCAACTAAACAAAAGGGAGATAAAAGCAATAAATAAGATGTTTGATGCTGGCCCATCTGGTTTTGAAGGAGGAATGACAGCAAAGAAATATATGTCAATAAACAAAACATCAAAACCGACTGCTACACGTGATTTGCAACACTTAACAGAGATAGGTGCGTTTACTCAACATGGAGGAGGTAGATCGGTATATTATGAGTTAAATATGGAACCGTATAATCATCTCTTTTAGAGGCTTATTACTTATTATATATTAGACTTGTATAGCTATTTATAATAGTACCTATTAAATGTCATAAATAAGATGGATTAAGATATAATAATATACAATACGGATGACGGTAATGCTTCTGCATCTCTAATGACAAAAGATGACAATGTTTGGATGAATCAAAACCAACTTGTAGAACTTTTTGATAGCCCTAAATCAAATATCAGTTTGCATATTAAAAGTATACTAGAGGATAGTGTGCTAGATCAAAATTCATAGGGACGGTTTTAAGTAGATTTACCTACTCAGGTCTATTGTGAATGTTTTCTACCACATAACAAGTTGTCGCTTGCGCAGAGTCTTGAATTCTTACCACGATTATAAACTAATATTAAGCTGATTCATAAATAGCAAAGAATTTAGAACTTAAAACCTCAAAAGTTGTGTTGTTTATTAATTAAATAGCCTTCAAATAAAACAAACTGTAAGTAAATTGTGATTTAATCAGCGAAATTATTACCTTGGCTCACTTCTTATAAAAAGAGTAGCTTATGATGAAGAAGTTGACTAGGAAACAGTTTTGGATCGTGGGACTGATGTTGTTCTCCCTTTTTTTTGGTGCAGGAAATTTAATCTTTCCACCGATGCTAGGCAAGTTGGCAGGTACAAGTATGTATCTGTCTATGTTTGCCTTTGGTATTACGGCGGTAGTTCTACCTGTGCTTGGTGTGATAGCAGTTGCCAAATCCAACGGCCTAAGTGCCATGTGCCGCAAAGTAAGTCCTTGGTTTGCGACCTTATTTACGCTGGTGATCTATTTGGCTGTAGGGCCACTGATGGGGATACCTCGTGCGGCTACCGTACCCTATGAGATAGGCTTA
>JASLIW010000079.1 GCA_030152865.1 Bacteroides sp. | reverse complement strand
AATATCAATATCCGTGGTCTATCATCACTCTCAGGTAATGTGCCACTTTATATTATTGACGGAGCTTTTGGTTCCATGTCATTAGTGGATCCAGCCGACATTGAATCGATTGAGGTACTGAAGGATGCTTCTGCTGCCGCTATCTATGGTTCACGTGCGGCCAATGGTGTAGTCATCATTACGACCAAGTCGGGAAAGAAAAATACCGATGCAAAAGTAGATGCGAGCTTCTTTTTTGGGCTAAGTAGTGTTCCAAAGAAGATTAAGGTGTTGAATGGAAATCAATACAGCCGTTTTTCTCGCTATTATGGCTTACCAGCCGATGGCTATGGCCACAATGAGTCCGAAACAGAATTTATGGGTAAGGGTACTAACTGGCAAGACCAGATTTTTCAAACCGCTCAAACTTACAAAGCTAATGTAGGTATATCAGGAGGTTCGAATACTGCATCCTATAGTGTTTCGATGGGTTATCTAAATGAAGAGGGTGTGATTACGGCAACAGCCTATGAGTCTTATAACATTCGTTCAAAAACAGACTTCTCCTTCTTTAATAATAAGCTTCGTATCGGACAAACCTTGATAGGAAAAGTAGGGAAAAACGAGGGCTCTGTGCATTCAGCTACAATCTTTGATGCCCTACAAGCGCCACCGGTAATACCTGTTTATGATGACAGCAGGCTGGGTGGGTATGCTACTTCCAAAGATATAAACTTAGCCAATCCTTATGGTGAGCTACACTTAATAAATAATACAACCAGAGAAAACTCTCTTTTCTTCAATGGATACGCAGAACTTGAGCCTATTGAGGGGCTTACTTACAAGCTAAACTTTGCGTATGATCTAGCTAATGGCAGAGGCAGACGTTATGTTAATCCTTATGATTTAGGTTTATATGGATTAAATGAAAAACCCGACCTTACTGAATCTACCAGTCGTGGTTCGATGTGGCTGCTAGAGCACACACTTAATTACCACAAAGTGTTTAATAAGCATGATATAAACCTGTTGGCTGGCTACTCAGCTCAAGATAATTCAGGACGCTCTTTCTCAGCACAAAAGAATGATCTCGATGACAATATCGGTTCTATGGCTGGATCAACCGACAAAGAAAATACTCGAATTGATGGTAGCGTGAGCAGAAACCGCCTGGTTTCTACCTTTGCTCGCTTGATGTACTCTTACGATAATAGGTATTTGTTCTCAGGATCTATCCGTAGAGACGCCTCTTCTAAGTTTTACTCAGGTTATCGCTCAGGTTACTTTCCTTCAGTGTCAGCAGGTTGGAACATCCATTCCGAAAAGTTTGCTGCATCCATCACGAAGTATGTAAGCCAAATGCGCTTAAGAGCTAGTTATGGGGTTTTGGGTAATAACAACGTGGCTGATTACTCTACCCAATCTACTGTGCGTAGTGGTATGAACTACATCCAGGGCTCACATACTTGGTTGGGTTCAGCACCATACACCATGTGGAACTCTCCAAGAAACTTAACTTGGGAAACTACAAAGACATCAAATATAGGGCTAGACTTGGGTTTCTTTAATCAGAAGCTGACCCTGACTGCCGATTACTTTAAGAAAAAAACAAGTGATGTTCTTCTCTTCGTTAATATGCCAGGCTCTAGCGGTATGTTAGGTTCACCTCAAGTGAATGCTGGGGTTATTCAGAACACAGGTTTAGAGTTTGCTATTGACTACAAAGACAAGGTAGGTAGTGTTGATTATTATGTTGGCGCCAACGTAAGTACGCTCAGAAATAAGGTCAAATCGATCAAAGTAGGTGATCCACATATGAAAATCAAAGGATTTGATGCCCATGGCAATGCGGGGCAGGGAATTACCATGTTTGAAAAAGGACACAAGATGGTGTACTTCAATATGATTGAATCTGATGGCCTCTTCAGAAGCCAAGAGGAGATTTTGGCTCATGTTGACAAAAACGGAAATCTCATTCAACCTGGTGCTCAGGTGGGTGATGTACGCTACATAGACCATAATGGAGACGGTAGAATCACAGAAGATGATCAGCACGATATGGGTAGCCCATTCCCTGATTTTACATTTGGTATCCGTATGGGAGCAGAGTGGAAAAACTTTGACTTAGGTTTATTTTTTGACGGATCCGTTGGTAATGATATCTACAACTACCCTAAGTTCAGACTAGAGTCGGGCAAGTTTGCTGGAAACTATGGCTACAAAGTAGCTGACTCTTGGAGACCCGATAATCAAAACACTTCCATACCTCGTTTCTCGAAAACAGACGGTGAGTTAAACAAGATAGGTTATAGTGATAGATGGCTAGAAAACGGCTCGTTTTTACGTCTTAAGACCATAGAACTAGGCTACTCATTCCCTAAAAAGCTGATCAATAAAATAAACTTGAATCGAGTGAGAATCTATGCTACTGCAGACAATTTATTTACCCTAACACCTTACTCGGGTTATACTCCAGATGTGGGCGCAAGTAATGGCTCAGATTCAGGCTATGATGTATTGTCTATCGGGGTGGATCAGGGAAGATACCCTATACCACGTACCGTATCATTTGGAGTACAGGTAGGATTTTAAACTAAGCTAAACAGAGAAAATATGAAAAATAAAATATTTAAAAATATATTAGCTCTATTGGTGGTATCGTTATTCATCAGTTCGTGTAACGAATCAAGTTTCCTTAACTTGAAAAACCCTAATGAAGCTACAGATCAAAATTTTTGGAGACATAAAGAAGATGCAGAGTCGGCTTTAGCTGCTGCATACACACCACTAAGCTGGCCTTTATATGGTTATTATGGTGGTATGGCAGGTTGGTTAAATCTGAATGGAAGAGGCGATGATATATTTAACATCCTAAACGAAGAACCCCCTGTGTGGAGCGTTTGTACCTTTCAGAATGCTGCAAGTACTGGCTACAATATGTTTGATGCCCTGTTTAGAGGTATTCAAAGAGCAAATGTTCTCCTTTATCACCTCGATGAAGTGCCAGCTGAAACTATTTCAGACGAAGACCGTGAATCGATTCGAGGAGAGGCCCTGTTTTTGCGGGCATTTCAGTACTACTTGCTTACCACAGATTATCAAGAGGTACCTTTGCGTACGCTTCCTTCTGGAGAAGATATCTTGATGAAACCTAAAGCTACTGAGGCAGAACTATGGGCACAAATAGAAGCCGATCTTACTCAAGCTTTAAACTGTGGCCTACCCATCAAGAGAAAAAGTGATGAGCTCGGTAGAGTAGAGCAGGGGGCTGTCGTAGCCTTACTGGCCAAAACTTACCTAACACAAGGCAAATTTGATGAGGCCAAGATAGAGCTTGAAAAGCTGATGACTGCACCTTATACCTATGAGTTAGTAGCCAATTTTGAAGATAACTTTAAAGAAGATACGGAATTCAACTCAGAATCTATCTTTGAAATCAACTATGCTCCTTTGGGTACGGCTGGTGCTTGGGGTGATGAGGGAAATGCTACACTAGGTACTTTCTTACCTCAATTTATAGGGTCTGTACAGACTGGAGGCTGGTTCAAGATTATGCCCTCTGCTTATGCAGTGAGTACCTTCATACAGGAGTTGCGACCAGCGGGTTCAGATACTAAGTTTGATAAGCGCATGTACGCTACATTCTTCTTCAACCCCGCCGACTATGGCGACATAGTTCCCAACACCAAATGGTATGGAAATCAATTTAGCATGGATGACTTATGGGAATCTTGTAGTGCTAAATTGAGCCCTGCTGCTCCTAAATTCCCACAAATCAATGGTGAGGAAGGTCGCTTTATGTTGAAAAAATATACAAACTATTTCCTTGGTGGTCAAGACGACACCATGGGCAATAACAGTGGAAACAACATACGTATCATGCGATTTGCTGAAGTACTGTTAATGTATGCTGAAGTCTGTGTGCAAACAGGTGATTATGCCCAGGCCAATGAGGCATTAAAGAAGATTCGGGATAGAGCTGGGCTAGCCGATAAAACCTTTACAGCTGATGAGCTTATGCCTGAGATTATGAAGCAAAGCTTGCTTGAGTTTGTAGGAGAAGGACAGCGATTCAACAATTTAAAACGTTGGTACAATGAACCTCAAAAACTGCAAAAGCTTTTCATTGAACATGAAAAACAAGGTGCTCGCAACTTTGAAGCTAAGCACTATTATTACCCCATTCCAACGAGTGAGTTAATTACGAACACAGAGATGAAGCAAAACGACTTATGGAAATAACAGCATGCTTGAATCAATCAAAATAAAAAATACTATGAAAAAAAATACTTACTACCTACTCTTATTATTCATAAGCATAGGCTTGTATTCATGTAGCAATGAAAAAGTAGCTTACATACCTGATCCTGTTCCTGAAAACTTTGATGACGATGGAATAGCCCCAGAGTCGAGTGCCAATATTGTGCTTAAAGTACAGCCTACACAAACACATCAAGAAATTGATGGTTTTGGCTGTGCCTTTGCAGAGTGGTCACATCGTATCTATAACAATACCAAGCGCCTAGAAGTACTAGATGCACTTTTCTCTGACAAAGGTTTAGGACTTAATATCTTCCGTGGTGAAGCTTTTCCACATTATGGCAATGAGGGTAGCTATGACTTTGGACTCAACCTACAGTACAACCGCTCCGCCTCCGATCCATACTTGTTAGGCTGCTATTGGGACCGCACAGATATTCCTGTTCGCTTGGGTCAGACTTGGTTGCTGGATGAGTTAACATCAAACCCTGAAAAATACACAGTAGATAAGTTTATGTTTTCTACATGGAGCCCTCCTGCATACATGAAAACAACAAACAGTGCTACGAGTGGAAAAATTAAGCCAGAAAGTAAGCCTGATTTTGCCAACTACTTAGCAGACTTTGTCAAGCAGTTAGAAGCAAAATTCAACTTCAAGGTGTATGCCATTTCACCAACCAATGAGCCAAATGCTCCATTTGCTTCTTGGTCAATGTGTAATTGGAGTCAAATTGATCTAGCCGACTTTATTGTGGATCACCTCCGTCCTGCTTTTACTGAGCAAGGCCTAGACACCAAAATCATCTACGGAGAACACGCTTGGTGGAATAATGGTGCAACTTATGTAAATAGAGGTATAGAGCACAACCCTGAAGTGGCCCAAGCTGCTCAGATTGCTGCAGGTCATGGTTATTCTACCACTGCCAAACAAATAGCTCCATATACAAAAGCTGAAGAAGCAGGCTTTAAGATCTGGAATACAGAGCTAAGCCACACTGGCGACAAGGAAGTGCGCTGGGTAGAAGATGGTCTTCATTGGGCCGATATCTTTGAAGCTTATTTAGCCAAAGGAGATGTAAGTGCAATAGTTTGGTGGGCTGGAGCTAGACCTGCTTACAACAACGAACCATTGATTTACTTACAAGAAGCCTTACCTGGCACAAGCTATGAGCTAAGCTCTCGCTACTATACCTTTGGGCACTTCTCTAAGTTTATTCCAGCAGGAAGCTTTAGAACTGATATAGAAGCAGAACTGCAAGAGAACGATGCTGCCGAAGCAAGCAGATCTGATGACAATGACGACGAAGGAGCAGAGACATCAGAAATCTTACCCGAAGGCATCAGCTATACATCTTATGTAGATCAGGCTAGTAAGACATTTACTATAGTTGTAATAAACCGAACAGAGATGGCTCAAGAAGTGCTCATCGAAGTAGAAGGAGAAGAGATAGAAAATATGCGTACCTACACCTCCAATGAAGGCGTTAAGTGGATGCTTAAGAAAGTAAATCCCTCCTTATCTGGACAAAGAAGCGCATTTATAACAGCCACGGGTGTTGTAACAATAACAGGTAAGCTCAAATAAAAAATAAAGCTATGAAGAAATATATTTTTAATCTATTGTTTCTTACTACCCTCTTAGTGGGATGCAATAATGATAATCCAAACTACTCAGAAATAACACTCTCTACAGATGTTGTTGAGCTAGACATCAATGGCTCAACAAAAGTGGATATCGTTCAAGGGAATGGTAACTACATAGTTAAGAGTAAAGACAGCAAGATAGCTACTGCCGTTGTCCAAGGTGACGAGCTGCTTATAACAGCCATAAGCAGAGGTAAGACCACACTACAGTTGACAGATTGGGCCAAAAAAACAACCAACCTAACTGTTTTGGTGCACTACGAAACAACAGATGAGTTAATCTTGGCAGAAACCTCTGCAACAATCGATGAAAAGAAGCGCACATCCTTCCATGTGTTTGAAGGAAATGCAATGACACATTTAGACTACAAAGTGAGCAGCTCTGATGAAAACATCGTCATTGTCGTAGAGCAAACTGAAGATGAAATCAAGATAGAAGGTGTAGCACCAGGCCAAGCCACAATTACCGTAACCGATGAAAAGGGATTGACAGCAGACTTTGAAGTAACAGTCAGACCTATGCTTCGTGAGCTTATAGTAGATGCAACAGACGCCATCTTCTTCCATTATCAAGATGGTGATGCAATCATTAATATCTTAGATGGCAACGGTGATTACGAAGTAAGCATGGACTACCCTGGTGTGAATGCTACCCTAGATGGTCAGCAAATCACACTCAGTGGATCCAAAGAGATGTCGGCCAAGCTAACTATAAAAGACGGCAGAGGTCAGACCAAAGAAATAGTAGTAATCTCTTTTGGTGATTTCTTAGGCAATAAACAAACCCGTTCATTCTACAGTCGCAAATTTGTCTCGGCTAAGTACTCAAAGGCCACTATGGATCCGTTAAGTGGAAGAAGTACCATTAAGGCTTCGACCAATGCTGGACTAGATCGTGGAGAGGTATTGAGCTTTCCTGGAGATTGTACTACTGTAGGCAAAAGAGAGCATGCAGAGTTTAAAAATGTGACCAAAATATTTTGGAGTGTTTACGAGACTGTCTATGAAGTCTCTGACCTAGAAGTAGTAAAATCGGAAGATAATACCGTTTGGATTACCTTCCAGTGTGAGGGAGAACCCGCCTATATGGTGGTGAATCTCTAAGACTAGGTCTAAAATAAATTAGAGCAAGCATATAACAATAAATAAGAGGGCTCTTTACATCCGATAAAGAGCCCTCTTTAATTTATCAACATGAATCGATTTAAATGTATAAGTTTATCCTTACTGACACTACTTTTAGGGGCTTGTAGCGAAAAGAACCAAAGCCTCCAATTTGAAGGCCTATCTTACTCAGAGCAGGCTAGACTCAGAAACCCACAAAGGGGATTAAGGTATGAGATAGCCGTGGACTTAGTAGAAGATGCTGCACATCCTACTCAAGAGCTGCATGAGCAGCTGGTCACCTACAAAGATGAAAAAGTGACCTTGGCTCAGACCTATTTTTACCTCACCAATTTGATAGAGCAAGAGCTGGGCGATAAGGAATTTGCTGTGATGCAAGAAGTATTTGATGAGTTTGAAAAACTAGGAATCAAATCA
>JASLIW010000054.1 GCA_030152865.1 Bacteroides sp. | reverse complement strand
AAGTATTCAGGCTCTTCAGCCAATCTCACCTTTAACCCCATGTGGGGTATCAACGGATGGGCTGGTATACAGGATTTCCAAATGGACTCCGTTCGAGTAGATTCGCTAACATTTGAAATACATCAAGATACTACAGGTATTCGTTGGCAAGCAGGAGCCATAAATGACGGACTAGGTACAAAAAAAGAAACAGCTTTCCGGGCTTTTATCAAGGGACTCTTAGCAGAAACAAGTGGACGAATTGATCTTGACTTTGAGGGGAGTAAAGGAGCTAAGGGCTTGTTACTTGGTGTAGAAGTAACTCCTCATGATAAGCATACACACTTTGTCTTAAGTCCGCAAGACCCAGTAATTGCTTTCAAAAAGTTTAAATTCCGTGATAAGAAGAACTGGTTATTCTTGCGTGATGATTTCAGGATCTATTCCGACATAGACCTTCAAGAAGATCGGAACATAGGGTTTAAAATGTACTCCAATGATAAAGACACCACCTCGTTACAGAATATGAATGTGGATATTCGAAGGATAGATTTAAATGATGTTACTCGTTTGTTTCCATTCTTACCACAGCTAGACGGACTATTCTCTGCTGAAGCGAGCTATATCCAAAAGGATAGCACTTTACAGGTATCTACGGAGTTGTTTTTAGATAGTTTAAAGTATGAGAAGAAACTAATCGGTGATTTAGGATTAGGAATAACTTGGCTGCCAGATGGGGTTGATAAAGACCTTTTAGATATGTACCTCACACATAATCGTTCTGAAGTCTTGTTTGCAAATGGAATCATCCATAAGATAGACAATCAGGATTCTCTTCATGTTTATGCCACATTAGAACATTTTCCCTTGCACATAGCCAATGCCTTCTTTCCCAATGAAGAAGCTAGCTTAGAAGGCGATATAGATGGATACTTAGAAATAACAGGGTCTATGGAATCGCCAGTACTCAATGGAGAGCTTGTATTGGACAGTGTAGTTATAAAATCCAAACAGACTGGGGCCAAATTCTACTTGAGTAATCGTCCTGTTCCTGTAGTCAACAGCAAAGTTATTTTTAAAGATTTCTCTATCTATACAACCAGTGATAATCCTTTCAAAATTAACGGTACGGTAGATATCTCCGAGTTTAGTAACCCCATTGTTGATCTAAGATTAGAGGCTGCAAACTACACACTCTTGAATGCCAAGCGAACCAAAGAGAGCTTAGTATATGGCAAACTCTTTGTAGATGTGAATGCTAGCCTTAAAGGACCTGTTGAGGCCCTGAAGATGAAAGGAAATATGTCCATATTAGACAATACGGATGTAACCTATGTCTTGACAGAATCACCTTTGACTGTTCAGGATCGCTTAGGTGATCTAGTAACTTTTACCTCTTTCAGAGACACGACTGAATTGCAACAAGATACCATCACGCATAGTTTAGGAGGTCTAGATATGGTTATGTCTATTCATATTGACCCGTCTGTTCAGTTTAAGGTTGATTTAAGTGCCGATAGGAGTAGCCGAATAGCTCTCCAAGGTGGTGGTGATTTGTCCTTACAATACACCCCACAGGGAGAGTTCTTCCTGATGGGTAAGTATGCCCTGAGTGATGGCATTATGAAATACTCCTTGCCCGTAATACCCTCTAAGGAGTTCAGAATAACAAATGATAGCTACATCGAATGGAGTGGGAAGGTGGATAATCCTAAGCTCAATCTGATAGCCAAAGACCGAGTACGTGCTTCAGTGACCGAAGCTGATGGCAATGCACACATGGTCAATTTTGACGTAATAATAGGAGCAAAAAATAGATTGGACAATTTAGAGCTTATCTTTGATGTAGGAGCCCCTGAAAATGTCAGCATACAAAATCAACTAGCCTCTATGGATAAAGAAGAGCGGAGCAAGCAGGCTATTGGACTGCTGGCAACGGGTGTGTACCTAGCTGGGGCAGGAGACGGCAAAGGGCAAGGCCTAGATATGGGTATGGCGCTGAATAGTGTGTTGCAGAGTCAAATTAACGCCATAGCGGGTTCATCCTTAAAAAATGCAAGCTTTTCTGTAGGTGTTGAGGAGTACAACATGTCGGAGGCAGGAGGAAAAAGAGTAGATTATAGTTTCCGTTACTCTCAGCGTTTCCTAAATAATCGCTTCCAACTTGTTTTGGGTGGTCGTATTAAGACAGGAGTTGAGGCTCAGAATGATGTGGAGTCATTCATCGATAACGTATCTTTGGAGTACCGTTTAGATTCTTCAGGAACACGTTTTGTTCGTCTTTTCCACAACAAGAATTACGAAAGTGTCTTAGAAGGAGAAATAACCGAAACGGGTGTGGGTATTGTATTACGGAAAAAACTCAATAACCTAGGAGAATTGTTCATATTTAAAAAGAAGAAAAAGAATAAATGAGGAGTAAAAGCTCAACATATAAATATAAGAGGTTTAGAGTAAGTGTATGCTTGCTTCTACTTGGCTTACTGATTGCATCTTGTTCTACTACACGGAATCTACCTCAAGGAGAGGTGCTGTATATCGGGCAGACTAAGATGGATATAGACGCAAGTCCAACTACACGTGCAGGTCTGACAGCTATGGAAGAGCTCGATGCCGCTTTGGCCAAAGCCCCCAACAACAGTTTGTTTGGAAGCTCAAGGTATCGGTTTCCACTCCCTTTGGGCTTATGGACTTATAATAGCTTCACGAAATACAACAAAGGTTTTGGACGCTGGATCTTTAATACTTTTGCTGCCAATCCAGTCTTTATATCTACGGTCAACCCTGATATTCGAGCGAAGATAGGAACAAACATCTTGCATGACTTTGGCTACTTTAATGGACAGGTAAGCTATGATATTATCCCACACAAGCGAAATAAAAAGAAAGCTCGAATACACTATAAGGTTCAAATGAATGAGCCTTATTATGTAGACACCTTGACTTATGAGCGTTTTGAACGCTCTATTCAGAATATCGTAAATCATGCTTCTCGTTGGTCTCGTATTCAAGCAGGTGATCAGTTTAATGTGCTTGACTTGGATGCAGAGCGCAATCGCATCAACAGCATGTTAAGAAATCTAGGTTACTACTATTTTAGACCTGATTTATTGACATACCAAGCAGATACGACCTTAGTAGAAGGGAAAGTCAGTCTGCGTATGCGCCCTGTACCTGGCCTACCAAAATCTGCACAGCAAAAGTACTATATGGGTAATACCACTGTATATCTTTTGGGCAAAAATGGAGAACAGCCTAATGATAGTATGCACTATAAAGACATGGCCATCTACTATCACAACAAGCTAAAGGTAAGGCCTAATATGCTCTACCGTTGGGTAAACTCAGACCAATACTCTCGTAAAAACTCAGTGAGGAGAAAAGAACGTAAAAAGCTATATAGCCAAAACAGACACATCCGCTTGCAAGAGCGTCTAAGCGAAGTGGGTATCTTTAGGCATATTGAAACACAGTATACCCCTCGAGACACAAATATGAGAGGAGATACCCTCGACTTGAATATTATTACAGCCTTTGATCTGCCAATGGATGCAGAAATTGATTTAAACATTACCTCTAAGAGTAATGATCAAGTTGGACCAGGAGCCATTTTTACTCTAGGCAGAAGAAATGTCTTTGGAGGGGGAGAAAAATGGGATGTTCAGCTCAAGGGATCGTACGAGTGGCAAACAGGCAATAAAGGTGCAAACACAAGCCTGATGAACAGTTATGAGATGGGTATCTCCACCTCTTTAACCTTTCCTCGACTGTTTTTTCCAAAGTTACATCGAAACGAATATAGTTTCCCTGCATCCACTATGTTCCAAATTTATGCCAACCAGCTCAATCGAGCCAAATATTATCGGATGCTCTCTTTTGGAGGAAAGGTATCTTATGATTTACAGCCCAAAACCACGCAGCGGCACTCCTTTACACCATTGCGCTTAAATTTCAATGTTTTACGTAGTAGTACAGCCGAGTTTGACTCCATAGCACAAGTAAATCCAGCTCTTTATATCAGCTTGCAAAATCAGTTTATACCCGCTATGGAATACACCTATACCTATGATAATGCATCTCGGTTTAGGCAAAAAAACCACCTGTGGTGGCAAACAACTTTGACCTCCTCTGGCAATGTAACTTCCCTTATCTATGCTGCGGCTGGAGAAAAGCTGTCAAAGCAAGGCAAAGACCTTTTAGGAACACCTTTTGCCCAGTTTCTAAAAATAAATTCAGAGTTGCGTTATACTTGGAAATTAGGCGCTAACCAATCTCTAGCCACACGTATTGCAGGTGGAGTAATTTGGGCCTATGGTAACTCTCGAATAGCGCCTTATAGTGAGCAGTTTTATGTGGGAGGAGCTAATAGTATACGTGCCTTTACCGTGCGAAGCATAGGTCCAGGAGGCTATGCTCCCGATAAGGCTAATCGCTACTCCTTTATTGATCAAACAGGAGATATCCGTTTTGAAGCCAATGCTGAATATCGTTTTCGAATGTTCGGCGACTTGCATGGAGCTTTGTTTTTGGATGCAGGAAATGTGTGGCTGTTGCGTGATGACCCTGAGGGTGAAGAAGGTGAAAAAGGAACAAGAAGTAGACAAAATGGAGCGTTCAAATTATCTAAGTTTCCTAAGCAAATAGCTTTAGGTACAGGTTTTGGCTTGCGCTATGACTTTGGTTTCTTGGTTATTCGCCTAGACTGTGGTATTGCTTTGCATGCTCCTTATGAAACAACAAAAAAAGGATACTACAACATAGAAAAGTTTAGTGATGGCTTAGGTTTCCACTTTGCTGTCGGCTATCCATTCTAAGTGCTTTGGGAAAAAAGGACCCATTTCTAAAGTCTCTCTTGATAATTTTGTATCTTTGCGTAACTTAATTCTGAGTATTTAAAAGATTATTTAAAGTATGAAACCAACATTATTTGTTTTAGCAGCTGGTATGGGTAGCCGTTATGGAGGGCTCAAACAGCTAGACGAACTTGGACCAAGTGGTGAAACTATTATGGACTACTCTATCTACGATGCTATTCGTGGTGGATTTGGTAAGGTAGTTTTTGTGATACGTGAAGATTTTGAAAAGGATTTTCGCGAAATCGTATTGAAGAAATATGAAAACGAGATACCCGTAGAAGTAGTATTTCAAGACTTACACCGCTTGCCAGAAGGTTTTACCTGTCCTGAAGGACGCACTAAGCCATGGGGAACTAACCATGCTGTGCTAATGGGAAAAGATGTCATCAAAGAGCCATTTGCAGTAATTAATGCAGATGACTTCTATGGCAGAGACAGCTTTGAGGTATTAGGTAAGGAATTAGCCCAAATGGGAGGCAAGAAAAACGAATATTGTATGGTTGGTTACCGTGTAGGTAACACGCTATCAGATAGTGGCTCAGTATCTAGAGGTGTGTGTGAAAAGAATGCAGATGATTACTTAACTTCTGTAGTTGAGCGCACTTCTATTGAACGTATTGATGGCAAAGTGGTCTATAAAGATGAAAATGATCAGCCAGTTGTGATTGATGATAACACCCCTGTATCCATGAATATGTGGGGCTTTACGCCAGATTATTTTGCTCACTCAGAGAAATTCTTTGCAGATTTCTTGAAAGAAAACATCAACACCCCTAAATCAGAATACTTTATTCCACTAGCGGTTAATCAACTCATTGTTGATGGTACAGCTAAAGTAAAAGTACTTGATACCACAAGCAAGTGGTTTGGTGTAACTTACCAAGAAGACAGACAGGGTGTAGTAGATAAAATCAATGCCTTAGTAGAGGCAGGCGAGTATCCAGCTAAGCTATTCTAGCTTAACTAAGCCCTCAAAATGATATGAAAGGAGATAAGTTATTTATCTCCTTTCTTTGTTTTTAATAGGTCAGGGACATAAGGTCCATGGAGTCCTGAAGGAAGGTTCATCTATCAGGAGCAAAAAAAATTTAGGCAGGGATCTTTTAATTTGGGTCAAAGAGTCAGAATTTAATAAGTCTTTTAACGACGGATCCGTATAAAATAAGAGGTTTGTAACTTCAGTTACTGATAATTAATTAACTTTGCTAGAAGAATTAAAAGAGAAGAAAGAACGTGATATCCATAGAAAATTTAAGCGTAGAATTTAATGCAACACCTCTGTTTGAAGAGGTATCCTATGTTGTAAATCCCAAAGACCGCATAGCGCTTGTTGGAAAGAATGGGGCTGGAAAGTCCACCATGCTAAAGATTATTGCAGGTTTACAAGCGCCAACATCAGGAGTTGTAGCTACACCTAAAGATACAAGTATAGGTTATTTGCCTCAGGTAATGGTATTGGCCGATGAACGGACCGTGCGAGAAGAGGCAGAAATGGCTTTTTCGGAAATGTCTCATCTCCAAGCAAAGCTGGAAAAAATGAGTCAAGAAATGGCTGATCGTACGGACTATGAATCAGCCTCCTACCATGAGTTACTAGATCAGTTTGCTTATGAAAATGAGCGTTTCTCTATGCTGGGGGGAGATAACTACCATGCAGAAATAGAGCGTACGCTTCTAGGCTTAGGTTTTGCTAGATCTGACTTTGATCGCCCTACTAAGGAGTTTAGTGGTGGTTGGCGTATGCGTATAGAACTGGCTAAGCTTTTATTGCAAAAACCAGATGTGCTTTTACTCGATGAGCCTACTAACCATCTTGATATTGAGTCTATTCAGTGGTTGGAGAACTTCTTGAGAACGCAAGCAAAAGCAGTAGTCTTGGTGAGTCACGATAGGACTTTTATCAATAATGTAACTAATCGTACTATTGAAATCAGCTGTGGCAAAATTTACGACTATAAAGCGAAGTATGATGAGTTTGTAAAACTCCGTAAAGAGCGAAGAGAACAGCAGCTACGAGCCTACGAAAATCAACAAAAGCTAATAAAAGACACAGAGGATTTTATTGAACGTTTTCGCTACCAAGCCTCAAAAGCCATACAGGTGCAAAGCCGCATTAAACAACTTGAAAAACTCCAGCGAGTAGAGATTGATGAGGAAGATAAGGCCACATTACGCTTGAAATTTCCACCTGCTAGCCGAAGTGGTAGTTACCCTGTAATCTGTAAAGATGTAAAGAAACGTTACGGTGATCATACGGTGTTCGAAGATGTCAATCTGGTGATAGAGCGTGGAGAAAAGGTGGCCTTTGTGGGCAAAAATGGCGAGGGTAAGTCTACCTTAGTGAAGTGTATCTTAAGCGAAATAGACTTTGAGGGTGAGTTGCGACTAGGTCATAATGTAGAAATTGGTTACTTTGCTCAGAATCAAGCACAGCTCTTAGATGGAGAGTTAACGGTTTTTGACACCATTGATCGAGTAGCAGTAGGAGATATACGCACACGTATAAGGGATATCTTAGGCTCCTTCATGTTTGGTGGGGAAGCCATAGATAAAAAAGTAAAAGTACTCTCAGGAGGTGAGCGTAGCCGTTTAGCTATGATTAAGCTACTGTTGGAATCGGTCAATTTTCTAATCTTAGATGAGCCTACCAACCACTTAGATATGCGATCTAAGGATGTACTTAAAGAAGCTATATCTGAATTTGATGGCACAGTTATCGTGGTGAGTCATGACCGTGACTTCTTAGATGGGTTAGTAACCAAGGTCTATGAGTTTGGAGGTGGACGCGTTAGAGAACACTTGGGAGGAATTTACAGCTTTTTGGAGAAAAAGAATATTGAAAACCTTAATGAGCTGCATAGTTTGCAACTATCAGCTTCTCCACAAAAGGTGGAAAAGGCTGCTGAAGTAGAAGTCAATGAACCATTAGGTACAAAGCTTTCTTATGAGGCACAGAAAGAGTTTAACCGTAAGCTCAGGAAGCTTGAGAATGATACAAAGGACTGTGAGAAAAAGATTGAAAAGCTTGAACAGTCTAAAGCCCAACTAGAGAAAGAGTTATCTACTCCAGCAGGTGCTGCTGATACCCTCTTATACGAAAAGTATGAGCAGATTCAAACTAAACTTAATACAACCCTAGAACAGTGGGAGTTGTTATTGACCGATTTAGAGCAGCTCAAAGAAACAAATTCATAAATTATCAAAATACGAGATATGAAATATAAACATTTATTACCTCTAGCAACCTTATGCTTTGTAGCAACAAGTTGTGGGGGAAATCAAGGTTCAAACCAAAATTTATCTGCTGGAATCCATTTAGCCGATTTAGATACTACTTGTCAGCCAGGTCAGAGCTTCTACCAGTTTGCTTGTGGTGGTTGGCAAAAGAACAATCCTCTACCTGAGGAGTATTCACGCTATGGATCATTTGATTTATTGGCAGAGAATAACAGAGAGCAAGTAAAGAATCTGATCGAAGAAATAGCTAAATCAGAATACCTAAGTGGTACAGTTGAGCAGAAAATTGGAGATCTTTATAAGCTGGCCATGGATGCTGAACAACTCAATGAGCAAGGAGCTCAACCTATACAAGAAGATCTGCAAGCCATCACTAACTTGAGTTCAGTTCAGGCACTGAGTGCACATCTAGCGCAGCTAAATAAAAGTGGCATCTACCCTTACTTTGCCGTATATGTGAGTGCTGATGATATGAACAGCTCGATGAATATTGTGCATACTTATCAATCAGGCTTAGGCTTAGGACAACGTGATTATTATTTGGCTGATGATGAGGCCACCCTTAAGATTAGAGAGGCCTACAAAAAGCACATGACTAAAATGTTTGAGCTAGCAGGTTTCTCTCAAGATGAGGCTTTAAAAGCTTCCAAAGCGGCTTATCAGATAGAAGCTCTGTTGGCAGAATCGTTTCTCTCACCAGTAGAGTTGAGAGATCCTCACGCCAATTACAACATCACTACCCGTGCAGACTTAGCTTCTACCTATCCTGCAATAGACTGGGATGTATTATTTACTAACTTAGGCTTAGCAGAATTGCAAAGTATTGATCTTGGACAGCCACGAGCTATGGCAAGAGTAAATCAGCTTTTAGAAGAACAACCCTTAGAAGCTCATAAGGCTTATCTTCAGTGGAATGTTATTCACACTGCAGCAGCCTATTTGAGTGATGATTTTACCCATCAAAACTTTGAGTTTTTTGGCAAGGTCATGTCTGGTGTTGAAAAAATGCAGCCTCGTTGGAAGCGTGCAGTAAGTACGGTGAATGAAGCACTAGGTGAAGCTGTGGGGCAAATGTATGTGGATAAGCATTTTCCACAGGCAGCCAAAGATCGTATGGTCACCTTAGTCAAGAACTTACAAGTAGCTCTAGGTGAGCGTATTCAAGGATTAGACTGGATGAGTGCTGCAACGAAAGAGAAAGCGTTAGAAAAGTTGAATACTTTTCATGTTAAGATAGGCTATCCTGATCAGTGGAAAGATTACTCTTCTTTACCCATTGAGACTGACAACTACTGGAACAACATCAAACGAGCAAGTGCTTGGAACCATGCTGAAATGATCGCTAAGGCCGGAAAACCAGTAGATCGCAATGAGTGGTTCATGACTCCTCAAACAGTCAATGCTTATTACAGCCCAATTACAAACGAAATCTGTTTCCCCGCAGGTATCCTACAATATCCTTTCTTTGATATGAATGCCGATGATGCCTTTAACTATGGTGCAATTGGTGTTGTCATAGGGCATGAAATGACCCACGGCTTTGATGATCAAGGTCGCCAATATGACAAGGATGGTAATCTAAAAGATTGGTGGACAGAAGAGGATGCTGCCAACTTTAAGGCGAGAGCTCAAGTTATGGCCGACTTTTTTGATGCCATAGAGGTAGCTCCAGGGGTATATGGTAATGGCCAATTTACCTTAGGAGAGAACATTGCAGATCATGGAGGTTTACAAGTCGCTTATCAGGCCTTTAAGAATGCTACAAAAGACGATGTACTCGAAGATAAGGATGGTTTTACAGCCGATCAGCGCTTCTTCCTATCTTATGCTGCAGTGTGGGCCGACAACATTCGACCAGAGGAAATCTTAAACCGAACCAAGGTAGATCCTCACGCTTTAGGTAAGTGGCGTGTAGATGGAGCCTTGCCACATATTGATGCTTGGTATAAAGCTTTTGATATTAAGCAGGAAGATGCATTGTATCTACCTAAAGAAAAACGAGTTTCTATTTGGTAGTTGATACTCTAGTATCCAATTATTTAAGGAGTTTTTTTCGTTAAGAAAAGAGCTCCTTTTTTTATAAGTAATTCGCAGTCCATTTATTACTTAGCTTAAAGTAATTTTAGTAACTTTGTGACTCATTCATCTTAAAAGAGCAATACTGATGTCTATTACCAATAAAAAAATCAAAAAAGCACTAATCTCAGTTTTTAATAAAGAGGGTTTGGATGAAATCCTTGCTAAGTTACACGAAGAAGGAGTTGCGTTTTTATCAACAGGAGGAACGCGTCAATTTATAGAGTCTTTAGGTTATCCTTGTCAAGCTGTTGAAGACTTAACAGCCTATCCATCGATACTAGGTGGAAGAGTGAAGACACTTCACCCAAAAGTTTTTGGAGGCATTTTGGCAAGAAGAGACCAAGAAGAACACTTGGGTGAGCTAAGTCAATTTGATATTCCAGAGATTGACTTGGTGATAGTAGATTTATACCCTTTTGAAGACACTGTTAGTTCGGGTGCAACTGAGGCAGATTGTATTGAAAAAATAGATATTGGTGGTATTTCACTAATCAGGGCAGCTGCTAAAAATTATAAAGATGTGGTAATTGTTCCTTCAAAAGCACAATACAAACCTTTTTATGATATACTTTTGGATCATGGAGCAGAAACTACACTAGAAGAAAGAAAGTGGATGGCAAAAGAGGCTTTTGCTGTTTCCTCTAAGTATGATTCATTGATATTTAACTACTTTGATGCAGGAAACAACTCTTCTTTTCGCTATGTAGCTGATGAAGGTATTGCGTTACGTTATGGGGAGAATCCTCATCAAAAAGGTTTCTTTTTTGGCGACTTCAATGCGCTATTCGATCAGATTCACGGGAAAGCAATCAGCTATAATAACTTGTTAGATATTCATGCAGCTGTTGATTTAATTGATGAGTTTGAAGAAATCACATTTGCTGTATTAAAGCACAACAATGCTTGTGGTGTAGCCTCTAGACCGACAGTGCTAGAAGCTTGGAAAGATGCCTTAGCTGGTGATCCTGTCTCTGCTTTTGGCGGTGTGTTAGTTACTAACGGAGTAATAGATAAAGCTACTGCAGAAGAAATCAATAAAATATTCTTTGAGGTTATAATTGCTCCTGACTATGACGTTGATGCACTGGAGATCTTAGGACAAAAGAAAAACCGTATTATTTTGGTACGCAAAGAAGCAAAGTTACCTAAGAGACAAGTTCGCTCCGTATTGAATGGGGTGTTGGTTCAAGATAAAGACCTAATGATAGAAACTGAAGACGATTTAAAAGTTGTAACAGAAGTCGAACCTACACCAGCTGAAGTTGAAGATTTACTTTTTGCAAATAAGCTAGTAAAAAACAGTAAGTCTAACGCTATAGTTTTAGCAAAGGGGCAGCAGCTCTTAGCTAGTGGAGTGGGGCAGACCTCACGTGTAGATGCCTTAAAGCAGGCAATAGAAAAAGCCAAATCATTTGGCTTTGATTTAAAGGGAGCTGTGATGGCATCCGATGCATTCTTCCCATTTCCAGATTGTGTTGAAATAGCACATCAAGAAGGGATCAATGCGGTTATTCAGCCCGGCGGCTCTCTGCGTGACCAAGAATCTTTTGATTATTGCAATGCACATAAGATGTCGATGGTTGTAACAGGTGTACGCCACTTTAAACATTAAGTTGTTTTTTAGGCGTGAGTGTACACTTTAGTATTTATAGAATTATTTAGAAGTATATGGGAATCTTTTCTTTTACACAAGACATAGCTATGGATTTGGGAACTGCTAATACCATTATCATAAGTAATGATAAGGTAGTAGTAGACGAGCCGTCGGTTGTAGCGATAGATCGTAGGACCAATAAAACAATAGCAGTAGGGCTCAAAGCAAAAATGATGCATGAAAAAACGCATGATAACATTCGCACTGTTCGTCCATTAAAGGATGGTGTGATTGCAGACTTTGATGCTTGTGAAAAGCTAATAACAGGACTAATTAATATGGCCAGACCAGGTCGTCACTTATTTCGTCCTAGTTTAAGAATGGTTATAGGAGTTCCATCTGGCAGTACAGATGTAGAGCTACGTGCTGTTCATGACTCAGCTGAGCGCGCAAATGGACGTGATGTTTATTTGCTTTTTGAACCTATGGCAGCTGCTATAGGTGTTGGTATAGATGTTGAGGCTCCTGAGGGGAATATGGTTGTAGATATAGGTGGTGGTTCTACCGAAATTGCTGTTATTTCTTTGGGTGGAATTGTATCCAATAGCTCTATCCGAGTAGCTGGTGATGATTTGACAGCTGATATTCAAGAATATATGAATAGACAGCACAACTTAAAGGTCAGCGAGCGTATGGCAGAGCGAATAAAGATTCATGTGGGTTCTGCACTTACTGAGCTGGGCGAAAATGCTCCAGAAGAGTATGTCGTACACGGACCAAACCGAATAAATGCTAAACCCCTTCGTGTAAGTGTTAGCTATCAAGAAGTAGCACACTGTATGGATAAAACCATATCTAAAATTGAGACAGCTATCCTTAATGCTTTAGAAGCTACACCTCCTGAGTTGTATGCTGATATTGTGAAGAATGGTATCTTCTTAACAGGTGGTGGTGCTGAGTTGAGAGGATTGGATACGAGATTAAAAGAGAAAATCGATATTGATTTTCATGTAGCTGAAGATCCATTGCACTCCGTGGCAAAGGGTACAGGTATCGCTCTCAAGAACATTGATAAATTTACTTTCTTATTTAAATAGAAGCGTCTAGTTGACGTGGAAATTGCAGTAAGATAGATGTAGAGTAAATGCGTAAACTAGTACAGTTCTTATCTGAAAACAATCACTGGTTCCTCTTTATAGCATTAGAGGTAGCCAGTTTTGTTTTAATTTTTCGTTACAATAACTACCAGCACAGTGTCTATCTGTCGTCTGCCAATGCTGTGGCAGGTCAGCTCTATGAGTGGCGATCAACCGTTACTACTTATTTTCACCTCAAGTCTATTAATGAAGATTTATTAGACAGAAACATGGAGTTGGAGAAAAAGCTAACAGACTTAGAAAGTGTGCTTCATGACATGCGCTCGAAAGAGGCTACGGAAAAACTACTGGATAGAAGTGTGCTCTCTGATTACAAGCTGTACTCAGCTCATGTAGTGCAAAACAGCCTCAATAGAGCTGAAAACTTCATTACTATAAATAAGGGCTTCAAAGATGGCATAAAGCAAGAAATGGGAGTGGTTGATGGTAAAGGTGTAGTTGGTATTGTCTGTAAAACATCAGCTCACTATTCACTTGTTATGTCTCTTCTGAACAGTAAGAGTAGTATAAGTTGTCAGATACGAGGAAGCAACTACTTTGGCAACTTAGTGTGGGAGTATGGAGACTCACAATATGCTTACTTGCAAGACTTGCCTCGCCATGCCACTTTTGGTTTAGGTGATACCATTGTTACAAGTGGTTTCTCATCTATTTTCCCAGAAGGAATACTGGTAGGGACTATTGATGATATTAGTGATTTAGATGATGGTTTATCGTTACTACTCAAGATCAAACTATCTGTTGATTTTGGAAAGCTCGATGGAGTTCGAGTTATTGATAATACAGCTCTAGAAGAGCGGAGGCAATTAATTCAGGCAAATCAGGAGGCGCTATAATGGTTGCACGATACATTAATTATATAGTTTGGGGTATCTTTTTAGTCTTAGCACAGGTGTTTATTTTAAATAACATTGTGCTTTTCTCCTATGCTACGCCTTATCTTTATATTTACCTTTTGTTTTTTATAGATTCCTCTCTAGTAACTCGCAATAAGCTTATGTTGATTGCATTTGTTTTAGGTTTGCTCGTAGATATAGGGTCTAACACTTTAGGTATGAATACAGCATCTGCTGTTTTACTCGCTTTTATACGTCCTGGCTTGCTCAGTATGTTTTGTCAGGTCAATGATGACCCTACTAATTTACAGCCTTCTGTCTATACAATGGGCTCTTCGGGTTATTTTAAGTATCTCTTTTCAGGAGTGCTAATCCACCACTTACTGCTGATAGGCATTGAGTTCTTTCAAGTTACTTCCTTCTCTGTTTTTTCATTGCGTGTTTTTAGTAGTACTTTACTAACTACATTTTGTATATTTGCGATTGAAAAAGTGCGCAGTAAATAATGTCAAAACTACAATATCAAAATAGAAAATTTGTAATAGCTGGTATTGCAATTGGTATTGTTCTTATTTTTATCCTTCGACTTTTTGCTCTGCAGGTCATGACTGATCGCTACAAGAAGAATGCAGATAGTAATGCGTTTTTGAAGCGTACCATGTATCCTTCACGTGGGGCAATTTATGATAGAAATGGAACATTGCTGGTTTTTAATGAGCCATCCTATGATATTACAATTATACCTCGCGAAGTAAGAGATTTAGATACTTTAGATCTATGTCGGACCCTGTCTATAAGTAAAGACAACTTCGAAGAAAGAATGGAGCGAATGAAGAATCGCAGGCTAAACCCTGGCTATTCTCGCTATACACACCAAGTTTTTATGACTCAGCTTACGGTAGAAGAGTCAGGTGTTTTTCAGGAGAAACTATTCCGTTTTCCAGGCTTTTATGTCAATCGACGTAGTATTCGTAAGTATAGTTATCCTTATGCTGCACATGCACTCGGAGATATAGGTGAAGTTTCGATGCGTGATATAAAGAATGACGACTATTATGCTCGAGGAGATTATATCGGCAGACAGGGTGTGGAAAGATCTTATGAAAAATACCTGAGAGGAGAAAAGGGTGTGGAGGTTTTACTTCGAGATGCCCATGGGAGAATTCAGGGTAGATATAAGGGAGGAGTGTATGATGAAAAACCTTCCCCAGGAAAAGATCTAACGCTTAGTATAGATATTGAGTTACAACAACTTGGTGAAAAACTGATGCGGGGAAAACTAGGAAGTATTGTAGCTATAGAGCCCTCTACAGGTGAGATTCTTTGTTTGGTCTCATCACCTACCTTTGATCCCTCAGATATGGTAGGGCGCAAGCGAGGAGAGACATACCGTAACCTGCAGCAAGATCCAGCCAAACCTCTATTCAATAGAGCCTTGATGGCTGCCTATCCGCCAGCATCTACTTTTAAAATAGCTCAAGGTGCTGTTTTTATACAAGAAGGGATTGTCGATTTAGAAACAAGATTTCCTTGTTATCATGGATTTGTAGTACCTGGCTTAAGGGTGGGTTGTCATGGACATGCTTCACCCATACCCTTCAAAGGGGCCATTTCTACCTCATGCAACTCTTACTTTTGTTGGGGCCTGTACAAAATGATTGATAATAAGAAGTATGGAAGTCCAACTGAGGCCCTTACTGTGTGGAAAGACCATATGGTGGCAATGGGTTTTGGCTATGCCTTAGGGGTTGATCTGCCAGGAGAGAAGAGGGGTTTGATACCCAATGCTCAATTTTACGATAAAATCTATGGCAAAGGAAGGTGGAATGGACTTCGTATTATTCATACAGCTATTGGTCAGGGAGAAATTCTTCTGACACCCATACAATTGGCCAATCTAGGTGCAATTGTAGCTAATAGAGGACATTTTTATACCCCTCATGTGGTGAGAGCGATTAAAGATACAGCACTTGATCAGGAGTATTTAGTACCCAAGCATACCTCTATTGATCCTAAGTATTTTGATTATATTGCTGAAGGAATGAGGGGGGCAGTCATCGGTAGTGCTTATGGCGGTACCGCACGGCGTGTCAATATTCCCGATGTTGAAGTATGTGGTAAAACCGGGACGGCTCAAAACAACAAAGGGAGAGACCACTCAGTCTTTGTTGGCTTTGCACCTTATAAAGACCCTAAGATTGTCATTGCTGTTTATGTAGAGCATGGTGGGTTTGGGGGTACTATTGCTGCTCCTATCGCCCGCTTGCTGTTTCAGAAGTACTTAAAAGGAGAAGTTCCAGCAGAAGACAAATACCTGATTGACCAATTAGTAAATACAAACTTGATACCTTATGAGTTTAAGAAGTAAAAGTGTGTGGAAAACAGTAGACTGGTGGACAATAGCACTCTATGTAATCTTACTTGTCTTTGGATGGTTTAGTGTTTGTGGAGCTAGTTATGAATATGGCAATCCGGATTTTTTTGACTTTTCTACGCGAGCAGGTAAGCAACTAGTTTGGATTGTGCTTTCTTTGGGAATTGGTTTTGTGCTTCTGATGATCGATGATACTTTTTACCGAAATCTGGCCTATTTGATTTATGCTGGGATGATACTTCTTCTTCTGGTCACCATATTTGTAGCTCCAGATATAAAAGGCTCTAGGTCTTGGCTGGTTTTTGGGCCAGTGAGTTTACAGCCTGCAGAGTTTGGTAAATTTGCAACGGCTTTAGCTCTAGCCAGATTTATGAATAGCCCCAGTTTCTCTATGAAGAACGTCTCTCATGTAGCTATTCTGATGACTTTTATCCTGTTGCCTGTTTTACTTGTTATTTTACAGCAAGAAACAGGTTCAGCCTTGGTTTACTTAACTTTCTTCTTGGTTTTGTATCGGGAGGGAATGCCTGGTGTGGTTTTGTTTTTAGCTGTTGCTGCAGTCGTGTATTTTGTAATAGGTATACGCTTTGATCAAGTTTATTTTGAGGGTAGTACTGTGTCCATAGGGCAGTTTAGTGTGATTGCTCTGGCTCTATTCTTTACAGCTGCACTGGTATGGATCTTTAAAAGAAACTCTAAAGCCTGTATCAGAATTATAGGCTTGTCTACTTTGATAGTGGGTGTAAGTTATGCTATTAGTCAATACTACATTCCTTTTAATTTTCTCTATGCTTTATACGCTTGTGTCATTCTGACTATAGGATATTTGTTGTTCCTATCTATGCAAGATAGGAAGTGGGGTTATTTTCTGATAGCTCTGTTTCTTGTAGGATCGATTAGTTTCCTTTATTCTATAGACTATGTATTTGATGAGGTCTTGGAGCCACATCAGCGTGTACGCATTGAAATAGTGTTAGGAATGGAAGAGGATCTTGCTGGTGCAGGATATAATGTAAATCAATCTAAAATTGCTATTGGTTCTGGTGGACTTACAGGAAAGGGATTTTTGATGGGTACCCAAACTAAGCTTAAGTATGTTCCTGAACAAGATACCGATTTCATCTTTTGTACAGTAGGCGAAGAACTAGGATTCGTAGGTGCAGCTTCTGTATTAATTTTGTTTTTATTTTTGATTCTTCGTCTGATTGTTTTGGCTGAGCGACAAACTTCTACGTTTTGTCGGGTGTATGGCTATGCCGTTCTAAGTGTTTTCTTGTTTCACTTATTTATTAACATAGGGATGGTTACAGGATTAACTCCCGTTATTGGTATTCCCCTGCCTTTTTTTAGTTATGGAGGCTCATCACTCTGGGGCTTTACTATCTTACTCTTTGTATTCTTACGTTTAGATGCCGGAAGAGCCAGAAGACTCAATGGCTAATAGATATGTATTCCTATGTCTGATATGCCAGGCAAGAGGGAATCACGCATTAGAGAGCTAATCTTAATGCATGCTTGCTCAGATTGAGGTGTATGGGGAATGGTTTTGTAGAAGTAACTACTTTGGTAGTAATACCCTAGTCCTGAGCCTTCCCATCTACCTGTCGAGTCGGCTAGATTTATATGCAGGGTATCCTTTTGTATTTGAAGTGAGTCACTCAGGTTTTCTTCACAGAGTAAATATAGGTCACGGTATGGGTAGGCTTGTGTACTGCGAATCTGTATATCCAGATAGAGCTTCGAGTTTTCTAAGGTCGGAAGAGTAAACTCAAGGGTATCAGTTTTACTCCACCCTTGAGCAGGGATAGAGTGAAACTGATGAATCTCTTTGATTGGGTCGCAGCTACTTATACTTACTCCTATAAGTAATAAAAGTATGATTAGACTCTTACTTCTCACCTTTTTCTGGGCCTTTTTGTTGATTGTTTTTATTGCTAGGTCTTCTTTTTTTATAGGGCCTTCTATTCGTTGATTTTCTCGTATTTTTGTTTGTCCCTTGTTCTCGTCTATCTTTCGTGTCACGTTCTTTATTAGACCTTGTATTGTTGGCTTGTTTTTTATTGTTTTGCTGCTTTGGGTTATTATTTCGAGTGCGGTTATTGCTATTTCTGTTTGAGTTATTTCTTTGTCTCCCTCCTCTTTTGGGACGCTTCTTCTGATCAAATCGAGTTAGGCTGTCTTGCTCTAAGATGTCCTTGGGTTTGTCCAGCGTGTCTTCTTGTACTAAGTTCATTAATAAGTCTGGCTTCTGCCCTTTCTTATTTTGGGCAATGACATCAAAAGCTTGTTGCCCACTTAGTGTAATCAAATTGGCGGCAATGTATTTGTCACTCGAGTAGGTGATCTGATTATTTAAAATATCAGCTTTGAAGAAGTAATAGGTACCGTCTTGGGTTTCTAGGCTTACCTCTTTGGAAGGTATCTTTTTTTGTGCTTCTACGTAGGCATCTACCTCATAGTTCAAACAGCATTTGAGTTTGGCGCATTGCCCAGCTAGTTTTTGGGGATTTAATGAAATGTCCTGAATACGTGCAGCATTGGTTGATACGGAAACAAAGTTTCGCATCCATGAAGCACAGCACAACTCTCTACCACAAGGACCAATACCTCCAATTCTACCGGCCTCTTGACGAGCACCTATCTGTTTCATTTCAATACGAATCCTGAATTCAGAGGCCAAATCTTTAATGAGCTGTCTAAAGTCTACGCGCCCATCGGCAATGTAGTAGAAGATGGCTTTGTTTCCATCACCTTGATATTCTACGTCACCTATTTTCATATCTAAATTGAGTCTAGCCGCTATCTGTCTAGACTTAATCATGGTGCTATGCTCCTTGGCTTTAGCTTCCTCATACTTTTCTAAGTCAATGGGTTTGGCTATTCTATAGACTCTTTTTATCTCTTGGTTGGGTCTGTCTTTAGCTTTCTTCATCTGAAGAGCAACTAAACGTCCAGTGAGGGTAACCACTCCTATATCATGTCCAGGACTCGCTTCTACAGCTACTACATCACCTTTTTTGAGGCTGATGTGATTGCTGTTCCTGAAATATTCTTTACGTGTGTTTTTAAATTGAACTTCGACAATATCAAAATCTTGCGTATTTGTGGGAATACCTGCAAGCCAGTCGTATGTGTTTAATTTGTTGGTAGGGCGTGATACTCCGTCATAGGAGAGGCTGCCACTACCATTATGTAATGTAAAATCCATAAATGTTATTGTTTGAGTAGAACAATTAGTTTTAATGCAAAGTCAAATAAAACCATCTTTGCATTTACGTTTTGTTCAATATGTTGTTGGGCTAGATTCAGCTCTTCCATAATGGGTTGAATATTACGTTCATTGATAAATGGAGAGAAGTTTTTAGAGAAATTCTCCTCACTCTTATTCATGTAATTCAAATCTGCCCTTTTAAAATTATATATAAAGTTCTCTCGTACCATAAACTGAAAATAGGAGAGTAAATGCTTTTGTTTTTCTCTGCCTAATTCAGCAACTTGTTCGCTCCATCGCTTAATATCTTTGACTCGTCTAGCATAAGCCCGCCGCATGATATTAATAAACAGCTCTAAAAATAGTGTTTTATCTTCATTAATCTGTATTTCTGCCAAAGCTTTATTCAAACTTCCTTTGGATGAGTGGGCAATAGACTGACTTATTTGTTCGTCTATACCATACTGCGTAATGAGATGGTTTGCAATGTCACTAGCACTAAGTGGAGGAATATCTACTCGCTGCGTCCTACTAAGTATTGTAGGTAGGAGCTTTTCAGGCTCTTCTGAAATTAAAAAGAAGAGGGTGTGATGAGGTGGCTCTTCAAAAAGCTTGAGCAATTTGTTTGCACATACTTGATTCATCTTTTCTGGTAGCCATATAAGAGTTATCTTATAATTCCCCTCTACAGCTTTTAGAGATAGCTTTTTAAAGATTGCATCACTCTCTTTAGCATAGATGAGTGCTTGGGAGTTTCCTGCATCCAGGTGCCTGAGCCAGTCCTCAAAAGAAAAGTAGTGGTTGTTTGTTACAAACTCTCTCCACTCGCTTAGGTAAGAATCGCAAAGTTTTTGTTTGATTGTGGGGAAGACAAAGTGTACATCGGGATGGATTAGTTTATTCATCTTCATGCATGAAGGGCACTCCCCACAAGCATCCAGCTGGCTAGGTTGCTCGCAGTTTAAAAACCGAGCATAAGCCAGTGCTAGTTCGTATGCACCCACGCCTGTTGGAGAACAAAATAGCTGTGTGTGTGCTATTCTATTCTCTTGATATTGGAGTAAAAGCTCATGGATGGTATCTTTTTGTCCAACTATATCTTTGAAAAACATACTTTGCTTATCTAATTAAATGAAAAAATAGAGCCGGTATAAACTAATGGCACCTTACAAAAATACAAAAACAAACTTGCTTATACTTAGTATATGTAGTTAATCTGACTTAGGTGGATTAATTTTTGCTCTCATTTTGCCATGCTTATGAGTAACACAAGTGAAGCCTCTCAGGGGCTAAGCCAAAAGATTTCAAAAACGCCCTATATAATAAGGAGAAGAAAACGAGTAGTATTCTGGATCGATAAAAAGCTTATAAAAAATATTTATAGCTAAAACTGTGATAGTAAGGCAGGTGTAATAAAACCGCACTAAAACTCACAAATAAAAGCATCAATAGCTTGGAGCGTATAGATAAATCCCTTACTTTTGCACCCGCTTTGTAAGAGTAACAAAGCCTAGACAAACTGACATATTGAATCCGTGTTTCCATGAGGAGTAAAGTAAGAGCTGTAAAGGATTACATCCAAACAGTAAACCAAAAAAACTTCTCACAAAAGATTTGGAAAGTAGAGATAATAATACTTATCTTTGCAGACTAGAAATCTAAGAAGTGCTAATTTAAGAGAAACGCTTTAAAAACATTTCAAATATTTTTCAAAAACATTTGGAGTTTACAATTGAAGCCCTTATCTTTGCACTCGCTTTTGAAACACAGAGCAAATATAGAAGATAAGCGATCTT